>JAEYXD010000078.1 GCA_023428645.1 Pseudomonadota bacterium | reverse complement strand
GACGACATCGAGGTGGAGCTGCAGGCGCGCAAGGACGAGCGCTTGTGTCGCGCGACGGCCGCGACGTTCACGCAAAGTGACAAGGCGCTGCTCCTGCCGCGCGATGAGCCATGGCGTGAGCGCGTCGATGAATGGCTGAGGGGCGAGATATCGTCCGGATCGATCGACCGGCGCTTCGAGACCGAGATGCAGCCGAGCTCACCATAAAGTACGACAACCGCTGACAGCTTTCGGCGCTTCAATGCGACACGATCGATCCTGACGATCGGTCGCGCTCGAGCCTGCGTTTAGAATCGCAAGGCTCGCAATCGCAGGCGTTGCTCCGGCGCCGGCTCGTCCCCAGATTCGAATATCCACGTCGGCGCTACGCGCCGCGGCCATTCTTACGACATGTCCCAGTCCATCACGATTCGTGGCGCGCGCCAGAACAATCTGAAGAACCTCACGCTCGAGCTGCCGACGAACGAGCTCATCGTCGTGACCGGCGTGTCCGGCTCGGGCAAATCTTCGCTCGTCTTCGACACGTTGTACGCGGAGGGTCAGCGCCGCTACGTCGAAACCTTCTCGCCATACGCGCGGCAATTTCTCGACCGCATGGACAAGCCGCAGGTCGATCGCATCGACGGCATTCCACCCGCGATCGCGATCGATCAGACGAACCCGGTGCGCACATCGCGCTCGACGGTCGGCACGATGACCGAGCTCAACGATCACTTGAAGCTGCTGTTCGCACGCGCGGCGCAGCTGTTCTGCAGATGTTGTGGGGCGCCCGTCCGCCGCGATACGGCGGACAGCATCGTCGCCGAGATCGGCGAGCGGCTGCGCGCCACCGGCAGCGTCGATGCGCGTTTGCTCGTGACCTTCCCGGTGGAGGTGCCGCACAACTTCAGCGAGACCGAAGTGCTCGCGCTGCTGCAGGCGCAGGGCTACACGAGGATTCTGCAACGGCATGTCACCACGCCCGCGCCCGCGAACCCGCAGCCGAAAAAGAAGGCCAAGAAAGCGGCGCCGACCGAGACGGTCGTGCTCGAGGTCATTCAGGATCGCCTGCGGTTCGACCCCGCCGATCGCTCGCGACTGTCCGAAGCCCTCGAGGCCGCTTTGCACGTCGGGCGCGGGCGAGTCGCGATTCGTCTCGTCGAGGGCCGCGGCGACGAGGCGCAGTCCGCGAACGCGCCGCAGTGGCGCTTCTCCTCGGACCTGCATTGCGCCGAGTGCGACATTCACTATCAAGATCCGTCACCGAGCTTGTTCTCGTTCAACTCGCCGCTCGGTGCTTGCGAGAAGTGCCGCGGCTTCGGCCGCACGATCGGCATCGACTTCGGTCTGATCGTCCCCGACGCGTCGAAGACGCTGCGCGGCGGCGCGGTGCGCTGCTGGCAAACCGAGTCCTATCGCGAATGCCAGGACGACCTCATGAAATATGCGCGCAAGCGCGGCATTCCCGTCGACGTCCCCTGGGCGGAGCTGAGCGAGGCGCAGCGCGAGTGGGTGCTCGAAGGCGAGGGCAGCTGGGAGGACAAGCTGTGGTACGGCGTGCGCCGGTTCTTCGCGTGGCTCGAAACGAAGTCATACAAGATGCACATTCGCGTCTTGTTGTCGAAGTACCGCGCGTACACGCCGTGTGACGCGTGCGACGGCGCGCGTCTGAAGACCGACGCGCTGCTCTGGCGCATCGGTACGCGGGAAGATCGCGAGCGTGTCGGCGGGACGCGCGTGCAGTTCAAGCCGACCGGTGTGCAATGGAGCGATGCCGTGGTCGCGGGTCTGCCGGGCTTCGGCATTCACGAAGTGATGCTGTTACCGATCGAACGCTGCCGGGAATTCTTCGCGCACCTGACGTTGCCCGCGCCGCTGGACGAGGCCGCCGATCTGGTGCTGCGCGAGGTTCGCAGCCGGCTCGGATTCCTCATGGACGTCGGTCTCGGCTATCTCACGCTCGACCGGCAGTCGCGCACGCTATCCGGCGGCGAGGTGCAGCGGATCAATCTCACGACCGCGCTCGGTACGTCGCTCGTGAATACGCTGTTCGTGCTCGACGAGCCGTCGATCGGCTTGCATCCGCGCGACATGGGGCGAGTCATCGAAGTGATGCGGCGTCTTACGCAGGCGGGCAATTCGCTCGTCGTCGTCGAGCACGATCCGCAGGTGATGCAAGCGGCCGATCGCATTCTCGACATCGGTCCCGGTCCGGGCGAGCGCGGCGGCGAGATCGTGTTCTACGACACGCCCGACAAGCTCGCGGGCGCGGCGCGATCGCTGACGGCGCAGTACTTGACAGGACAGAAGAAGGTCGCCGCGCATCGCGACGATGCGGCGCGCGAGCCCGCCGCCCGTGCGCAAGAGGCGCTGCTGCGTGTTCGCGGTGCGCGTGAGCACAACCTCAAGGGCATCGACGTCGAACTGCCGTTGCACCGTCTCACGGTCGTCACCGGCGTGTCGGGCTCGGGCAAGTCGACGCTCGTGCAGAACATCCTGTATCCGGCGTTGCTCAAGCGGTTCGGCAAGCCGACCGAGGCGCCGGGCGAGCACACGGGGATCGACGGCGCCGAGCATCTGTCGAGCGTCGTCATGGTCGATCAAACCCCGATCGGCCGCACGACCCGCTCGAATCCGGCGAGCTATGTCGGCGCCTTCGATGCGATCCGCAAGCTGTTCGCGGCCGCGCCGGTCGCGAAAGAGCGCGGCTACACGCTCGGCACCTTCAGCTTCAATTCCGGCGCCGGTCGTTGCGCGACGTGCGGCGGCAATGGGTTCGAGCATGTGGAGATGCAGTTTCTGTCGGACGTGTATCTGCGCTGTCCGGACTGCAACGGCAGTCGCTATCGCGATGAGGTGCTCGAAGTCACGCTCGCTGTAGACGGCCAGCGTGCGATGAACATCGCTGAGGTCCTGGAGCTGACGGTCGCGGAAGCATTGGCGCACTTCGCGGGCGAGCGCGAAGTGGTCGCGCGGCTCGCGCCGCTCGCCGAAGTGGGACTCGACTATCTGCGGCTCGGGCAGCCGGTGCCGACATTGTCGGGTGGCGAGGCGCAGCGCCTGAAGCTCGCGGGCCATCTCGTGGACAGCCTCACGCGCGCGCCGGCCGCGGCACAGGCGCCTGGCACGCTCTTCATCTTCGACGAGCCGACGACCGGGCTGCATTTCGACGACATCGAAAAGCTGCTGCGCGCGTTCCGTCGCTTGCTCGACGCGGGGCATTCGTTGCTCGTCATCGAGCACAACCTGGATGTGATCGCGGCCGCCGATTGGCTCGTCGATCTGGGCCCGGAGGGCGGTGATGCCGGCGGCTCGGTCGTGTGTGTCGGCACTCCGCGCGACGTGATGCGGCATGCATCGTCGCACACGGGCAAGGCGCTGCGTGAGTACAGCGACACGGCGGAGCTGTGGAGCAAGCACGGCGGGCGCGTGAGTGACGCGACGGGCGCCTACGCAACGCAGAGCGCTGCCGTGCCCGCGGCAATCCGCATCCATGGCGCGCGCGAGCACAATCTCAAGAACATCGACGTCACGCTGCCGCGCGACAAGTTCACCGTCGTCACGGGCGTGTCGGGCTCGGGCAAATCAACGCTCGCGTTCGACATCGTGTTCGGTGAAGGCCAGCGCCGCTATTTGGAATCATTGAACGCGTACGCGCGCCAGTTCGTGCAGCCTGCTTCGCGTCCGGACGTCGATGCGATCTTCGGCATTCCGCCGACGGTCGCGATCGAGCAGCGCACGAGCCGCGGCGGACGCAAGAGCACGGTCGCGACCTTGACCGAGATCTATCACTTCCTGCGCCTCTTGTATGTGAAGCTCGGGACCCAGTATTGCCCGAAGTGCGATGTGCCGATCGAGCCGCAGAGCTTCGATGCGATCGCGGCACGGCTGATGAAGGACTATCGCGGCAAGACGATCGAGTTGCTCGCGCCGCTCGTCGTCGCGCGCAAGGGCTACTACACCGATCTGGCCGCGTGGGCCGCGAAGAAGGGCTATGCGCAGCTGCGCGTCGATGGCGAGCTGCTGCCGACGAACAAGTGGCCGCGGCTCGATCGCTTCAAGGAGCACACGCTCGAGCTGCCCGTCGCAACGCTCAAGGTGACGCCGAGCGGCGAGCGTGAGCTGCGTGGCGCGCTGACGACGGCGCTCGAATTCGGCAAGGGTGTGCTGCACGTGAACGCGCCGCGGCCGCGCGGCCGGGGTAACGGTGCCGGCGTCCAGATCTTCTCGACCCGTCGCGCGTGCTCGTCTTGCGGCACGAGCTTCGCGGATCTCGACCCGCGGTTGTTCTCGTTCAATTCGAAGCACGGCTGGTGCGAGCAGTGCTTCGGCACGGGAGTCGAGATGCGCGGCTTCGACGCCGAGCAGAGCGGCGAGGAAATCTGGTGGAACGAATGGTTCGAGGACGAGGCGCATCCCTGCGAGGCCTGTGAGGGCCAGCGGCTCAATCCGATCGCGCTGAACGTGCGGTTTCGCGATCAATCGATCGCAGCGGCGACAGCTCAGTCGGTCGCGGACATGCGCCGGCAGTTCGCGCGGCTCAAGCTGGCCGGCCGCGAGCAGGACATCGCGCGCGACGTGGTCACGGAGATCAACTCGCGCCTCGCCTTCCTTCAGGACGTGGGCCTCGGGTACTTGTCGCTCGATCGGTCCGCGCCGACGCTCTCGGGCGGCGAAGCGCAGCGCATCCGCCTGGCTGCGCAGTTGGGCTCGAACCTGCAGGGCGTCTGTTACATCCTCGACGAGCCCACGATCGGCCTGCATCCGCGGGACAACGAAATCCTGCTCGATACGCTCGACAAGCTGGCGGCCAAGGGCAATTCGCTGCTCGTCGTCGAGCACGACGAGGACACGATCCGCCGTGCGGATCACGTGCTCGATCTTGGTCCTGGCGCCGGGTCGCGCGGCGGGCACATCGTCGCGGCCGGTACCGCCCAAGAGCTGATGCAATCCGCGGATTCGCTGACCGGCAGGTTCCTCGCGCGGCCGTTGCAGCATCCCTTCGAGCCGCGGCGGCGGGTGACGCCGCGCATGCCGGCCCTCGTCGTGCGCGAGCCGACGCTGCACAACCTGAAGCGCGAGAGTGTGCGCGTGCCATTGGGCCGGCTCGTCGTATTCACCGGCGTGTCCGGCTCCGGCAAGTCGACGCTCGCGCGCGACGTGCTGCATGACAATCTCAGTGCCGTTCTGAATCGGCGTTCACGCGCCGGGAAGTTCGAGTGGCACGGCTGCAAGGAAATCGAAGGCTGGGAGCAGGTCGGCCGCATTCTCGAGGTCGACCAGACGCCGATCGGCAAGACGCCGCGCTCCTGTCCCGCGACTTATGTCGGATTCTGGGATGCGATTCGCCGCGTGTTCGCGGAGACGCCGGAAGCGCGGATGCGGGGCTTCGAGGCGACGCGCTTCTCGTTCAATACGTCGGGCGGACGGTGCGAGGCCTGCGAAGGCCAAGGCATGCGCAAGATCGAAATGAGCTTCCTGCCGGACGTGCGCGTCGCCTGCGATGTGTGCGGTGGCAAGCGGTTCAATCAGGAGACGCTGGCGATTCAGTTCAAGGGTAAGAGCATCGGCGACGTGTTGATGATGAGCGTCGATGAGGCCGTTGACTTCTTCGCCGCCCACGCACGCATCCATCACGCGCTGCGACTACTGCAGGACGTCGGCCTCGGGTACCTCACGCTCGGGCAGCAAAGCCCGACGCTGTCGGGCGGGGAGGCGCAGCGTATCAAGCTGGTCACGGAGCTTGCGCGCGTGCGACCCAATGCGCGCCGACCGTCCGAGACCGTGCTCGCGGCCGACAAGGCGACGCTCTATGTGCTCGACGAGCCCACCGTCGGCTTGCACATGGCGGACGTGGAGAAGCTCATCCGCGTCTTGCATCGACTCGTGGCCGCGGGCAATTCGGTCGTCGTCATCGAGCATAATCTGGACGTCATGGCCGAGGCGGATTGGCTCATCGACCTCGGGCCGGAAGGCGGCGAGGGCGGTGGCCGGGTCGTCGCGCAAGGGGCGCCGGAAGACGTGCTGAGTCGCGCGCGCGACTCCCATACGGCGCGCATTCTGCGCGACTTCCTGCGTGAGCGCGCTCGGACCGCCGCCTGACGGGATCAGCCGGCGCTCGTTGACGCCTTCATTGGCGTGTGTCCGCGTGCGGTCCGATCAGCCTCTCGCCCGGTCGATCGGTTTTGCAGGAATTGCATACACCTTCAGGTCACTTCCGCCCTGCTATGCGCTGCCCTGACGCAGTGCAGAACGGGAACGCACCAAAAAGGTTTGCCGGGCTCGTGCCGCCATTCGCTTTGCGCGGGAAAACCGGGCTTTTCCGCCCCTGGCAATTGTCGCGACAACGCTGTGGCGTCGGTGCGACGTATACACGGTGGGCCGGGGCCTGATCTCGTCCGGGTTTGTTTCAGCTTCTAACCACGCAGGTTGCAAGCACTTTTGTCATGGGTGGGACGGGTGTTGGAATAGCAACCATTCTTTCATTGCTCGATTTCGAGTTGTATGCTCAACACCACGCTTGGAGCACAGATCAATAATCGCTGGCCCAAGAAGGGAGTGTTGTAGTCGAGGCCCACTCGGCTGCTGTGAGAAACCAATTACATCCCTCTCGCAGGAGGAAAATCCAAATGTTGAGCAATGAACTCGTGCACGCCGTCAGGCGTGTTCTCGTGTCGTGTCAAAGAAGGGCGTGGACGGCTGAGCAGGCATCGATCCAGAAACGGCGGCCAACATCGGCGGGCCTGACGGCGGTCAGCGTCGCAATCGGCATGAGCCTGATGTCCACCGCGGATGCGCAAAGCGTTACGGGCAGCATCTACGGCAACGCGGGCACCGGCGGCGGCGTCGTCGTGATCGAGAACGTCGACACGGGCTCGAAAGTTTCGGTGACGCCGGACGCCAACGGTCGCTACTCCGCAAGCACACTCCCGAGCGGTCGTTACAAGGTCACGCTCGAGCGCGACGGCACGACCACGACTCGCGAGAATATTCGCGTCGTCGTCGGTCAAGGCACCGAGGTCGCGCTTGTCGGAGAGGCGCTGGAGACCGTCATGGTGTTCGGCACGGCAGTCAATCAAATCGACATGTCGACCGTCGAATCCAAGCTGACGTTCACGCGAGAACTGCTCAACAACATCATGACCGCTCCGAATCTGACGCAGGTCGCGCTGCTCGCTCCCGGTGCTGTCCAAGGCGACTCCCGCTACGGCAACGTGCCGGTGTTTACCGGTTCATCGGCGTCAGAGAACGCGTATTACATCGATGGCTTCCCGGTCACGCAGTCGCTGACCCAGTTCGGCTACACCGAGCTGCCGTTCAACTCGATCGACCAGGTTCAGGTGTCCACCGGTGGCTACGGCGTCGAGTTCGGTCGCGCCACCGGCGGCGTCGTGAGCGTCGTCACGACCCGCGGCACGAACGACTGGAAGTTCGGTAGCCAGTACATGTATCGCCCCGAATCCGCGATGGCGACCCCGAAGAACATCTACTACGGCCCGAACGGCATTACGACTGGAGCGTGGGGCAAGCAAGGCCAGATCTATCAGTACCGCGAGGGGAATGTGTATGACCGCCAGACCCTGGCCCTCTCCGCGAGCGGCCCGATTCTGCGCGATCGCCTCTTCTTCTCCGTGGCTGGCGAATACACGGATATCGAGGGCAGCGGCACGACGGCTGGCGGCGGCTCCCCGAACGGCTTGGCGAGCTCTGCTCAGCAGGTGGCGCAGGCTCGCACCCGCGGCTGGAACGAATACGAGCAGACGTTGCCTCGTTGGCTTGGCCGCCTGGATTGGAATATCACCGACCAGCACATGCTGTCGGTCACCGGGCTGCAGGATCGCATCAAGGAACACGACGACTACTCCGGGTTCGACTACGAGACGATGTCGCGTGTGGGTCCTGTGTCAAACACCTACAACCGTGATCGCAACACGCGCACTTACATCGGGAACTACACCGGCTACTTCACCGATGACCTGACGGTGTCCGCGATGTACGGTCAATCGAAGACCAAGTACGAAGGCGGGCCCGGCAACTACAACCCGGACTGCCCGACCATTCTGGTGAATCCGGGAGCGTCTGCGCCCGGCCTGACGTACGGGAATTGCCAGTTCTCTGGCGTGCCGTCCTATCTGAGCGGCCGCTTCGACGAGACCAAAGCCTGGCGCATCGACGTCGAGTATCGCCTCGGCAGTGCCCACACCCTGAAAGCAGGTTACGACTCGAACGAGACGGAGTCGCGCGTCGGATCCTCGAACGACGGTATCGCCTACCCGGGCGCCCTGGGTGAAACGTTCGCCGGCGGCTATCGCTGGCAGTACTTCAGGGCGACCCGCCCGGATGGGACGCCCAACCCGTTCGAGCCGATCTACGAGCCGCAAGGCGTTGGCTCGCCTGGTTCGGCCGGTGGTCTGGGTCTGCAGGGCTACTACGTCTTGCGCCAAGTCGGTCTGAACCTGTCCCAGCCGACCGCTGAGCAGAAGGCTCAATACATCAAGGATCTCTGGCAGGTCACGGACAACGTGATGGTCGAGATCGGTGTGCGTAACGAGCAGTTCACGAACTACAACAGTGCCGGTGTGGCGTACATCGACCAGGACACGCAGATCGCTCCGCGTCTCGGCGTCACCTGGGACGTGCTTGGCGATTCCAGCACCAAGCTCTACGCCAGCGCAGGCCGCTACCACCTGGCCGTGCCGAACAACGTCGCTCGCCGCGGCGCCGACGGTGCGACCAATACGAACGAAGCGTTCGTCTACACGGGTGTCGACCCGGTGACGGGCGCACCGACGGGCCTGACGTCGCTCGGACCGGTCTACTCGCCTAACAACGAGTTCGGTCAGTCGCGCGATGCCAAGTCTTTCGCGCCGACCAGCCTCGAGTCGCACTACCAGGACACGTTCGCCATGGGTGTCGAACGTGAGTTCAACATCGACGCAATCGGCCGCTTGAACGGCGGGGCGAAGTTCACGTATTCGACTCTGCAGAGCGCGATCGATGACTTCTGCGATTCCCGTCCGATCTACGAGTGGGCCGCGACGAACGGCAGCCAATACACGGATGACCAGATCGACGGCGTTGCGGACTTCTTCGGTCACTGCGTGCTGATCAATCCAGGTGAGGACAATACTTACCGATACGACATCGACGGCGACGGTCAGTACGACCGCATCCACCTGAGCAAGGAACTCCTGAAGTTCCCGAAGCTCGAGCGCAAGTACGTGGCTCTCGACCTGTTCGTGGAGCGGCCGTTCGATGGCAAGTGGTACGGCCGCCTCGACTACACCTGGTCGCAGAACTACGGCAACCTCGAAGGCCAGCTCAACTCGGATATCGGTCAGATTGACGTGTCGGTGACACTCGCCGGCGACTACTACGAGTTGGCCACGAACGCAGGCGGGTATTTGCCGAACGATCGCCGTCACCAGATCAAGGCCAACGGGTACTACGCGTTGACGCCTGAGTTCTTGGTCGGCGGTGCGTTCACCGCGTCTTCGGGCCGTCCGAAGAACTGCCGCGGCGCATACCCCAACATCGATCCGGACAGCCCGAACTACGGTTCCTACCACTTCTTCTGTAATGGTGAACCTGCGCCTCGCGGCTCGTACGGACGGTTGCCGAACAACGTTCGGTTGGACCTCAGTGCGCGCTACACGCCGACCTGGGCGCCAGGCCTGAACGTGGGTTTGAACGTGTACAACGTGTTCAATCGGCAGTCGGTCGCGAACGTGAACGAGCTGTACAACCAGGGCCAGTCGGCCACCACGATCAACGTGAACTGGGGGCGCGTGCAGAGCTACACGTTGCCGCGGTACGTCGAGTTCCAGGTTCGTTACGACTTCGGTCTGTAATACTGACTCGTTGACCAGGGTGCCGGCGCGCAAGCGCCGGCACTTTTTTTTGCCCGTCGCTTCGGTAGTCGCCCCCGCCTGCCGCCCCCTCG
>JAEYXD010000052.1 GCA_023428645.1 Pseudomonadota bacterium | reverse complement strand
CGGCAAGCCGGTACGGCTCGTCGGCGCGACGCTCGACATCACGCGCCGCAAGCAAATGGAGATCGCGCTGCGCGAGAACGAGGAGCGGATGCGCCTGGCACTGCATGGCGCTCACGCGGGGGCATGGGTCTACGGCGCCGATCCGCAGATTGCGTTTTGGAGCCCGGAGTTTCGCGAGTTGTTCGGCTTCACGCCCGACACGCCCAGTACGCTCGATGCGCTGAGCGAACGCGTGCATCCGGACGATCGCGCGCAGATGCGCTCTCAGTTCACGGAATTGCTGCGCTCGGGCCAGGGCGAGTTCCGCCAGGAATTTCGCATCACGCATCCGCAGCTCGGGCTGCGCTGGATGTTGACGCTAGGCCGCATCGATCGCGACGGTGAGGCCGTGCACTGCCACGGCATCAGCCTCGATATCACCCGCGCAAAGCAAGTGGAAGACGAACTGCGCACCCAGGACCAGCGCAAGAACGAATTCCTCGCGACGCTCGCGCACGAGCTGCGCAATCCGCTCGCTCCGATCCGCAACGGCCTAGAGGTCCTGCGGCTCACGCACGACAGCGGCGCGATGGCCGAGCAGGCCCGCGACATGATGGAACGGCAGCTGCGTCAGATGGTGCGGCTCATCGACGATCTGCTCGACCTCAGCCGGATCAGCCGCGGCAAGATCGAGCTCAAGCGCGAGCGCATCGAGCTGCAGACGATCGTACGGACCGCCCTGGAGGTGAGCCGCCCGCTCATCGAGCAGGCCGGCCACCATCTCACACTCGACCTGGCGCCGGAACCGCTCTGCGTCGATGCCGACGCGACACGCCTCGCCCAGGTGTTCGCGAATCTTTTGAACAATGCGGCGAAATACACGAACGACGGCGGCCATATTCGCGTTCGCCTGCTACGCGACGGAGCCGCGGCGCTCGTGAGCGTGCAGGACGACGGGATCGGCATCCCGCCCCAGATGCTGCCGCGCGTCTTCGACATGTTCACGCAAGTGGATCGCTCGCTCGAAAAGGCGCAAGGCGGGCTCGGCATCGGACTCAGCATCTCGCGGCAATTGATCGAGATGCATGGCGGCACGATCGAAGCGCGCAGCGAAGGCCCGGGGAAAGGCTCGGAGTTTCGCGTACGCGTGCCGCTGTCGCATGCGCGACCGGACGCCGAAGCCGTACGAGACGCGGCGCCGCTGCACATTACGACCGGATTGCGCATTCTCGTCGCCGACGACAACATCGACGCGGCACAGACGCTTGCGATGATGCTGACGCTCAACGGCAACGACGTACGCACGGCCCGCGACGGCATCGAGGCGATCGCCGTGGCGAAGTCCTTCCTGCCGCAAGTGATCCTGCTCGACATCGGCATGCCGCGCCTGAACGGCTACGACGCCTGCCGGCAGATTCGCCGCGTCGATGCGCTCGCGAAATGCCTCATCGTCGCGACGACGGGCTGGGGTCAGGACGAAGACATGTGCCGCTCGCGCGAGGCCGGCTTCGATCATCATCTCGTCAAGCCCGTCGAGGCGAGCGTGCTCGAAGCGCTGCTCGCGCGTGAGTTCGCCATTCCTCGCTAGCGCGAGCGCTGCTGATATCCGCGGCTCACGCATGCTGCGCTCAAGCGCATTCCTGTCATCAGTACGTGTCGCACCAACCCCGTACTGACAGCGTTCTGTTGTGTAGTTAACGATGAGAATCGCGCGGAACACCGCCGATTTTCGCGACGTTCCTGTCAGGTACCGCGCACGGCGGGTCGGACGAAAGAGGTTTGTGATGGCATGGTTCGTAGTTAGCGACGCATTCGGCGAGGTATTGGAAGTCACCCCGTGCGACGACTCGCCCTGCGAGCAGACGCGGCGCATGGCCCGCGCTGTCCACGCCTGGCAACAGCGCGGGGATCATGCCCGCAAGCTCGATGACCTGAAGTACCAGCTGACGTCGTTCGATGGCAACGTGCGCGTACTGTCGATCGAGCAACATCGCCCGTCGTTTCGCCGCGACTCACCGCTGCGAGCCGCGCTGACCGCGAATCCATCAATCGGTCAGGCGCGGCGTTCCTGACAGGCTATTTCTTCGCGTTCGCGCGTGCGATCGCATCGACGATCAGCTGCTTCGCCTCGGCCGCATCGCCCCAGCCCTGCACCTTCACCCATTTCGAGCTTTCCAGGTCCTTGTAGTGCTGGAAGAAATGCTCGATCTGCTTCAGCGTGATCTCGGGCAGGTCGGTGTAGTTCGAGACTCTCTCGTAGCGGCGCGTAAGCCGCGTCGTCGGCACCGCGATGATCTTCTCGTCCCCGCCGGCCTCGTCCAGCATGCGTAATACGCCGACCGGCCGCACCGCGACGACCGCGCCGGGCACGATGCCGCGTTGATTCGCGATCAGCACATCGCAGGGATCGCCGTCGTCGCTCAACGTGTGCGGAATGAACCCGTAGTTACCGGGATAGCGCATGGACGTGTACAGGAACCGGTCGACGACGAGCGTGCCTGATTCCTTGTCCATTTCGTATTTGATCGGCTCGCCACCCACGGGCACTTCGACGATCACATTCACTTCTTCCGGCGGGTTGTTACCGATCGCAATCGCATCGAGACGCATGAGAATCCTTGAGGGGTTTGAAACGCGCCGCGATTATGCCGGAAGACCCGCCCGACGGGTCATCCCGTGCCGGCCAGCTTGCGCTTGGCCTGTGTCACGACCTTGAACACGAACCCGTGCAGGCTTTGATCGTTGATTTTCTCGATGTTCGTGTCGTACGGGATCACGAACATCAAAGCGACATAGACGAGCACGAATGCGCCCGACGTGACGATCGCCAGGACGATGAAGACGACGCGGATGATCGTCACGTCGATACCGAACCGCACCGCGAGTCCATTGCAGATGCCGCTGATCATCGCGCCGTCGCGGACCTGCACGAACGGCCCTGGATCCGCCGTCCCCGACGCGGCCTGTCGCGGTTCTGCGGCACCCTCGGCCTGGGCATCGCCGTCGACGACGCCAATCTGTGCCAACACGCCCCGCATCTCCTCGGCCGTGACGACGTTCTTTTGTGCACTCACGAACGGCTGGCACTTTTCGGCGATCGAGCGCTCGAGATCCGCGATCACTTCCGCGCGCCCCGGATCGCCCGCGAGGCGCGCCTCGGCGCGCCGCAGATAGGCGTGAAGCGCGTCGTACGCGTCTTCATCGAGATTGAAGCTGCTGCCGTTCAGCTCGACGGTAACCACTCGTTTCATGACTTTCACTCGATGTTGGCCCCGACTTCACGCCCAGCGCACGATCTTGTAACCGCGGGAATCCGTGAAGCCGCCGCAGAGAATCAGGATCAGATCGTACAGCGTCCACAGTCCGAGGCCGCCGATCGTGAGCAATTGCAGAATGCCGGTCCCAATCTTGCCGACATAGAACCGATGCAAGCCGAACCAGCCCAGGAACACGCACAACACGAGTACCGGCAGGCGCACGAATTCGCTCTCCGCCGCCGTCCATGCCGGGACCCCATGCGACGGCGACGCTTCATAGGCGGCGGGCGCGCCCGTGGCCTCGCCACGCTCGACGGTACCGATCGTTTGCAGCACCGCGGCCATCGTCGCATCGCTCACGACGTTCTCGTTCTTCGTTGCTCGCAGCGCGGCGACGTGCTCGGCGATCGAGCGTTCCAGGTCCGCGACGATCTCGACACGATCCGGATTTCCGCCGAGCCGCGATTCGGCCATCGCGATGTACGCACGCACGCGCTCGTACGCCTCTTCTTCGAGAGGATAGGCGGTGCCGCCGAGATTGACCGTGATCACTCGCCGCATCTTATTTCCCCAATTGATTGATCGTCGTCGTCAGCCGCTTCCAGTAAGCGTCGAGGTCGGCGAGCAACGCCGCGCCCTTGCGGGTGAGCTCGTAGTACTTGCGCGGCGGACCGCTCTCCGATTCCCGCCACTCATAGTCGACGAGATTCTCCCGGCGCAGGCGGCTGAGCAGCGGATACAGCGTGCCTTCCTGCGTCGCGAACTCGGTGTCCTGCAACCGCTTCAGCATATCGGCGACATACACCTTGTCCGACGAGATGACCTTGAGCAGCGCGTACTCGAGCAAGCCCTTGCGGACAGCATTGAATTTTTCGGGGTTCATTGGACCGAAAAGCAACCTTGGCCACGCAAGGTACCAGCGTCGAGAACGAAAGCAAAGACCGGAATGGATGATAGATGCCGAGCTGGGGCGCGACCCCGCGACCCGCCGCGCTCAGCGGCGCTTCATGTTCTCTGACGGCGAGGCCATGACGGGACGCGCGACGTAGCGATAGATATATGTCATCGCATCTCCGATCGTGCTTTCCCACACTGCCCAGCTGTGCGAGCCGTTGACGATGCGCAGCTCCGCCGGATGGCGCCGCTGCCGCAAGAGGCTGTAGAGCTTCGTCGCGTCGGCCTCGATCATGAACTCATCGTCGTCGCCCGAGTTGATGTACATCGGCACCGGCTGCTTTTTCGCAAAGTATCCTTCGAGCAGCGGCGGATAGTTGTATTGCTTCCAGATCGCGCCGTCGTATGTGGGCGCACCGAACACGCCGACACGCCGCGCGCCGGAGTTCTCCGGCGGCTCCGGATCGTAGATCGCCGGCGACAACAATGCGGCGGCCGCGAACTTCTCCGGATATTTGAGCGCGAAGCGCAGCGCGCCATATCCGCCCATCGACAAGCCGCCGATGACTCGGCCGTTGCGTTCGGTGATCGTACGGAACGTCGCCTCGACATCCGGCAGCAAGTCTTCCATGAACGCCGTTTCCATTTTCTCCTTGCGATCGACGTACCAGGTCGTGCCCGCATCCGGCATCACGATGATGGTCTGCGGAATACGCCCGCTCGCGATCAGCTCATCCGTCGTCGCTTGAATCCGTCCCGACACGGCCCAGTCGTTCAATGTCTGGCCGTTGCCATGAAGAAGATACAGGACCGGATAGCGCATGTCGGAGCTCTCATAGCCATCAGGCAGATACGCCGTGTACGACCACTTGCGCGCGAGCGCTCGCGAATCGATCTCTCGCGTGATGATGACGCTCGCCATCGCGGGCGCCGCGAGGAACGCCATGAAACACAGTGCGAATAACGCACGGAAGTGTCGCATTCGAGTGACAAACATCATGACCCCCGATGAGTTTTTCTTGAATTGCGCCCTACGAGGTGCGCTCGCGTGTGGCGTTCTCGATCTCTTCACCTACAATGCGCGCCGCTGGCAACCATGTCAGCGCGTCTGCGACTGGTCAATTGCGACGCATTCTTTTCGTCAGGAGATTTGTAAATGAAGTCACGAGTTCTGAATACGCTCGCCGCGTTCACGATGCTGTTGCCGCTCAGCGGCCAGGCCGCGGAATTCGGCTATTCATTCGTCGATTTCTCGATCATTCCGGAAGCCGAGACGGATGGCCGCGGCTTCGACATCGACGGCGACGGCTATCAGCTGCGCGGCTCGCTCGCGGTGACGAACACGTTCTTCGCGCTCGTGGAAATCTCTGCCATCGACTTCGACGAGCGCGCCGTCGACGTGGACTTCACGCGCTGGCTCATCGGCGGCGGCGGCCATTGGCCGATCACGCGAAATCTGGATTTCATCGCCCGCGGCGGCGTCGTGCGCTATGACGTCGACTACGGCGCGTTCGACGACGACGACATCGGCTTCTTCGCTGGCGCCCGCGTGCGTGCGCAAATCGTGCCGAACGTGGAGCTCGAAGGCGGCATCGACATCACGACCGCGGAAGTGCGGGGCTTCGAAGACGAGGTCACGATCGTCGGTGAGGGCCGCTATCACATCAACAATCAGTTCTCGATCGGCGGCTTGATCAACCTGGGCGACGACACGAGCCAGATCGGCGTGTACGGACGCTTCAACTTCTAACGCGGCTGCTGTTCGGCTTTCGCAAAAGGGCGGCATTGCCGCCCTTTCTTTTTCCCGGCTCGCACAACGAGCCGCGCGGCCGCCTGCGTTTACGGCGTGAGCGTCAGCGGACGCGTCAGTATGTCGAGGTCGAATTCCTCGACCGACGAACGCTCGCCGCGCTGCGTACCGAACGGGCGCTGATATGAGATGAACAGCGACGAGCCGATGCTCTCGACGACGGAATGTCCGGCGCTCAGCGACAGCGAGCCAGCGCCCACGTTCATGCTCTGACGCACCGCGAGCACATCGGCGCGCTCACGCGCCCACGTCGTTTGCGTCGCATACGCGAGCGACAGATTCGCGCCGTCGCCGACGTTCACGCCGATGCTCGCGAGATCGCGCTGCATGATCGGATCACTGAGATCGAGCGTATTGATCTCGCGGAAGTCGCGACTCTGCACGCGCGTGCGCAGTGCCACGTTGAACCAGGCGTTCTGATGCTCGAAGCCGGCGCGCGCGAGCCAGCCCGAGCCGAGCTGCGATTGACTGGACGCGACGGCGAACGATGCCGTGCCGAGCGGCCCGATCTTGCGGGCGACGCCAATGCCGAACGCCGTCACCTCGTCGGCGAGATATTCGCCGTGGCCTTCGATCGTGAAGCCGAGCGGCACGCCGCACGCCACCGTCGTGTTCGCGAAGGTCGGCCCATAGGCGTTGCTCTCGATCGCGTAGTCGCGCCGCACCCTGCCGAAGCCGAGCGAAAAATCCTCGCAGCCCTGCTCGACGAGCCGCACGCCCGAGATCATCGGCGCGTCGATCGTCTGCGTGCGGCCGAGCGCATCCGTCAGACTCAGCCCCATGCCGCGGCCGTGCACCGAGCGAGCGCTCGATAGATTGCGCGAGGCGAGCGGCGCGGAATTCGAATCGATGGAAGCGAACAGCGCATCCGCGACCGTCGGCAAGACGGCCAGGCCGCTCGTCGCGAGCTCGGACGACGCAACGATGTCGGAGCGCGCGGCGGAGCGCGTCCCGAATTGCATGCCGCCGAAACGCACGGAGCTGCCCCACATGCCGACGCTGCTGACGGCATCGCCGACGCGCAACGTTTCGCCGTCGTCGTTCATGCGCTGCGTGAAGCTGGATTCGAGGCGCGTGAACGCGTTGATCCTCGTGAGGCCGGGATCGATGGAAGTGGCGAACGTCTGCGTGACGCCGCCGTCGTCGCCGCCGAGTTGGGCGCTGAAGGAGGAGTGCTCGATCGAGAGCTTTTTGGCATCGACCTGCACCATGTCGAGCTCGGTCGGCGGCGTGACGCTGCAGGCGCCGAGCGTGAGGACGCCCGCACACAACAGGGCTCGGTACACGCGCGCGGCAGCGCAGGCGATTTCAGGAGATTGCGAGGGGCCGGTCGTAACGGCCCGCGTGGTTTGTCCCATCGATCGTCGGAATTCGTCGTTGAAACGCAGGCATCGTACAGCGCACCTCACCGCGCGACCATCAGCGCGGCCCTGCCACTCCGCTGCCATGCCTCAGGGAAATCCTGAGGGCGTGAGCTCCTCGATCGCAATGTGCGACCACTCGAGCAGGCGTGATCTGTCGACATGAACGCCGCTTGCGGAAATCCAAGCGGTGCGCAGCCATGCGATGCGTAGGAATTGCGCAAGCGTCCCCGCGAACAGTGGAAACAATTGCGGGCTCGCGAGCGGCGGCCATGCCGCGAGCGCCTTCAGCTTCGTCTCGTCCGTATCCACGGTAATGCCCGAGGGGCGCCATTGCGCCGAATAATTGCGGTCGACGCGCGCCACTTGCACGCGCCATTGCGCATCGTTGATGAGCAACTCGAGCGAGACGTCGTGCGGCTGCAAGTCATGCTTGCGGCTCATCCAGTAGCTCGGTGGGGCGGTACCGAGCTTCAGCGTGAAGGTCCAGGAATCCTGTAGCGGCGCGATGCCGATGGAGCGAGCCCAGCCATTCATGTCCGGGACGTCTCCAAGTGCCCGCAGCGTCGCGGCGCAGATCTCGACGACCTCGTGCAGGCGCGCATCGCCGAACATCTGCGATCGATGCATCAGGCCCATGACGCCGACGAGATCACCGGAAGCGGCGTACTTCGCTGCCAGCCGCGTCAATACCGCGAGGTCTTCCGCGCGAGCGCGCTGAATCAGCATCAAATCCAGATGCGCAGCGAGCTTCGCGGCGAATTCGTTGCGGTCGGCGAGATAGAGGCTCAGCGCGTCGACGACAGAGTCGACGAACGCGTCGTCACGAGCGTACTCGGCGAAGGGCTCGGCGTCCGCGCGGGTCGCGGGCGGCGTGGGCCGCTGTTCGACGCGCGAGTAGAACTCGCTCCACTCCCGCAGGAGCGACGCTTCCAAACCAAGTCCGGTGATCGATGCTTCACTCAACATGTCGTCTCGAATTGTTTCCCGCGGGCCGGGGCGCCGACATCGGCGCAGGCGATCTCAGGAGCCGCATCCCCATCTGCGCGGCGGCCGGCATTTTCGCTGAACGAACGACGGCGAAAGTGTGAACTGGCGAACAGTTAGGCCCCACTGCACGTCCGCGCGAATCTCGGTGAAATACCTACACGCGACGCTGCGCCCTCGCGCGCTTCAGCCGCGTTGTCTCGTAAATCTTTGAGGACACTTACGATGAATTTCATTTTCAAGGTTCGCGTTCGGCCAGGCCATTCCGCGGAGGAATATGCGGCCGCATGGGTACGCGCGAGCGCGATCATCCAGCGCGCGCCGGGGGCGCGCGGCACGCGGCTGCAGCGACGCATCGGCAAGCCCGACGAGCTGATTGCGATTGCAAGCTGGGATTCGAAGGCGCTGCGCGACGCGGCGCCTCATGATCCAGAGGTCGACGAGATTCTGAAAGCGGCCGCGAAGTACGTCGACATCGAGGTCATCGGCGAGTTCGAAGACGCGGACTGGACCGTGCGGCCACCCGGCGGCGCGGAGACTACCGCCGAGTAACGCGTGCCGCGTTCAATGCGTGCGCATCGAGCCCGGCACTGTCGGGTACTCCGGCGTCGTTCTGGCTGCGTCGGGATTCAATGTGCCTTTCGCGAGCCGCGTCAGCTCCGCATCCACGGCCTTGTCGCGGGAGGCCAGCTCGCTGAAATGTGCGGCCTCCTCGGTGCGGCCAAGCGACTTCGCATAGGCCGCGATCGTCCCGTAACCGGCAATCTTGTAGTGAATGATCCGCTGCAGCGACGCGACGATCGCCGCATCGCGCAGCGTCGGCGCGCACACGCGTGCCATTTTTTCCGTTTCGTTCAGTAACGCGTGGAGCGCGTCATCAGGATGCGGGCGCGGATCGATTTCGCGCCGCGCGAGCAAACTTTCCAGATCCACATGTCGTGAGCGCAGCTCGGTCGCGTATTCCTCGAGCCGCAGCGACAGGCCCGCATCTTGTATTGCCGCGATCATGTCGCCGAGCGCGCGGATGAGCTGCGTCTCGGCACTGTGCAACTCTTGCAACTCGACCGCATACAGCGCGTCCAGCGTGTCGAGCGACTCCAGCGTCTCGCCGCCCAGGGTCTGTCGCACGCGTCGGACCTGCTCTCTCATGCCCTGCTTCAAGCTCGTCTCGCCCGAAAGCGTGCTCTTCACTCCACAGTAGCCGGTCGCGCCACGCGCGAGCAGCGACAAGCCGGCCGAGGCGAGGAGCAAACGGCTGACGAGCCCACGACCTCGCAGTGCCTGCAGCGCGAGGCTCAATCCAGCGGCGGCAGAGAGCCAGCGCTCGCTCGTACCGACGTTGCCAGAGTCGAAGATGGCGGGGCGCGGTGAGTGCTTCATGCGAACGTCTCCGAAATCGTTCTCGGGTAAGTGACTCCGAGATTTCGAAGACAGTTCCGTGCCACGTCGAGTCGCGATCTTCTGTCAGAAGTTTCAGGCCGAGGAGATTGCGCCGGAAGGCGACGGACGTTGGCGCGCGCCCCGCAAGTATTCCGTCGTACGCTCGATGTATACGCGCATTTGCGCCAAGTGAATCTCGAGCTGCACGCTGTCGAAGGCCGCGACACAACTCTCGAGCTCCTCGGCATGCAGCCGCAACAGCTGCGCATGGATGTTCGCCGCGGCGCCTTTCAACTTGTGAGCCGCCCGTGCCAGGGCCTTGCGATCGTCGGCCGCCAGCGCCGCGGCCATCTCACGCTCGAATTCGCAGCAGCACGCCACGAAGGCGCCGATCAGCTCGTCGGCGAACACGGCATCGCCACCGGTGACGGCATCGAAGCGCGCCAGCTCGACGAGCGGCACGTTCGCCGTCTCGAGCTGCGCATGTTCGTGCTCGCGGTCCGGTACTCTAGCAGCGTCGCCGAGGAAGCGGGCCAGCATCTCTCGCAACCGCTCCATTGCGAGCGGCTTCGTCAGGAAGCCATCCATGCCGGAAGCGAGACAGCGCTCCTGCTGGCCGACCATTGCATTCGCGGTCAAGGCGACGATCGGTGTGCGGCGGCTCGACGCTTCGTACTCGCGAATCTGCTGCGTCGCCATGAAGCCGTCCATGACCGGCATCTGCAGGTCCATGAGCACGAGATCGCACCGGCGCGCCTTGAAGGCAGCGACCGCCGCGACGCCGTTCTCCGCCAGCTCGACCGTGCAGCCGAGCTGCTCGAGGAAGCGCTTCGCGACCTTCTGGTTCACCGCGTTGTCCTCGACGAGCAGCACGCGGCCGGAGAACTGCCCCGCCTCGCGCGTCGTTTCATGAGCCTGCGTGGGGCCGCTGCGCAAATGCCACTGCTGCGACTCGGACGCGAGCACGCGATCCAGACACCGCAACAGCTCCCGAACGCGCACGGGCTTCGCGACCGATCCGGCGAAGCCGAGCGCGACGAAACGCGGCACGTCCGCGGGACGGTCGAGCGCCGTCAGGAGCACGGTGCGTGCCTGCGCAATGCGCGGATCGTGAGCGATCTCGCGGCCGAGCAGCGTGCCATCCATGTCAGGAAGTCGTTGATCGATGAGCACGGCCTCATAAGGTCGCAACGATGCCGCCGCTGCCCGCAGCTCCGTGAGCGCGACGGCGCCCTCGCTGACCGCCGTCACGTCATAGCCCGCGCCGCGCAGATGGCGCGCCAGGACGTGGCGCTGGGTCGCGGTGTCATCGACGACCAGTGCACGCCGGCCGCGGACCGCCGCGGCAGGGGGCGAGGGCTGTGCTTCGAGCGCCGCGAGCGGGACATCGAACCAGAACCGCGAGCCCACGTTGAGCTCGCTCGTCACACCGACGCTGCCGCCCATCATTTCGATGAGGCGCACGACGATCGACAAGCCCAGCCCGGTGCCGCCATAGTGGCGCGTCGTCGACGCATCCGCCTGCACGAAGGGCTTGAACAACGTCCGCAGCGTGTCGGGCGCGATGCCGATGCCGGTGTCGCGCACTTCGAAGCGAATCGCCGCGCTGCCAGTAGCCCGCGAGACTTCGATGACGACCTCGCCCGCGCGGGTGAACTTCACCGCGTTTCCGACCAGATTGAGCAGGCACTGCCGGATGCGCTGCGGATCGCCGAGGACGATCTCCGGCACGTTCGCCTTGAAATCCACGATCAGATCGATGCCCTTTTGCGCCGCGACCAGGCCCAGCATCGTCGCGACGTCCTCGACATTCGTTCGCAGGTTCATCTGCAGCGTTTCGATCGCGACCTTGCCGGCCTCGATCTTGGAGAAATCGAGAATGTCGTTGATGACCGTCAGCAGCGCGTTCGCGCTGCCCTGAATCGTTTCCGCGTACTCGCGCTGCGTCGCATCCAGCGCGGTATCGAGCAGCAAGCCGCTCATGCCGATGATGCCGTTCATCGGCGTACGAATCTCATGGCTCACGTTCGCGAGGAACGCGCTCTTCGCCTGGTTCGCCGCTCGCGCCTGCTCCGTCGCGGCCACCAGCTCGTCCGTCGCTTGCACCCGCGCCGTGATGTCCCACGTCGCACCGATCGTATGCTTCGGCTCGCCCATCTCGTCGCGCAGTACGCGCACGAACGATTCGAGGTGCCGCACGGCGCCGTTCGGCGCGTTCACGCGGAAGCAGTAGGTGTATTGATCCGCGCCGGTCGCGATGACGTCGCGGATGAGCTCGTTGCGACGCTCGACATCCTCGGGGAACACGACGGACGCGAGCGCGTCGGCGAAGTCCTCCACCCTGACGTGATCGAGCCCGAGCGCCTGCGGTCGATTGTCCTCCCACGTGAACTGGCGCGTGCGCAGGTCGAACTCCCATGAAGAGATGCCGGCCGCGCGTGTCGCGTGATTGAAGCGCTCCGTGATCCGCTGTGCCGCTTCGGCTTGCGCCCGCAGTCGCGCGGCGGTCTCCACTTCCGCGGTCACGTCCCATGCCGCCGTGAGCGCATGCGTCGCGACGCCTTGCGCGTTGCGCACGATGCGCTTGTGGAGCTGGACATAGCGCGTCACTCCGCCCGGCGCGTGGACCGGGTGACGGAACGACAGCACGCCGTCGTGATTCGGGTCGGCGATCGCCACCTCGACCCGCCGACGCAGCTCGGCGTAATCGTGCGGCGGAATGACATCGCGCGGCTGCAGATGGGGATGCGCGTCGATGCCCAGCAGCTTGCGCAGCCCCGCCATGCCGTCGATGTCGCGAGACGCCAGATCGCGATCCCACACGATGATCCCTGCGCTCGACACGGCGAGGTTCAGCCGTTCCAGCAGCAGTCGCTGGCGTTCCGCATCCAACGGGCCCGCGCGCGGCGTCAGCGCAGGAACGGTGGACGTCTGGCTGGCCGCTGCATCGGCGGACCGATGTCGTCGCGCCCCGGCGAGCGCGATGAAGACCAGGGCCAGACCGAGCACCACTTCGATCCAGTCCCGCAGCGCGAACGCGTGCCGTGTGGACATTTCAACGAACAGGATCGCCGCGGCGGCAGCGAGCGCGATGCGCACGACCGTGGATGCATGCGGGCGGATCATGCGCGCACGCGGCAGCCCGGCCGTCGGCCCGGCCAGCTTGCGAGAGTTGGGAGTGTAGGAAGCGCCGTCACGCGAACCGATCGTCACCGCTGTTATGTAGCGAGTGTTCGCGATTCGCAGGAAGGTCAACTAGGGCCGAATCCGTAAATTCAGCATCGGTTCAGGTGATTTATCAGGAATGTGACGAGCTGCACGCGAGCAGGCGTCGCGAAGCGGCGACAGCTTCGCGACGCGCGGGCCCGTCAGTATTTCGCGTAGACGCTGGTCGTGCCGTCGTTGTGCACGAGATGGACTTGGTAGGGCTGCTTCACGTCGCCCTGCTCCATGCCCGGCGAGCCGATCGGCATGCCGGGAACCGTCAGACCTTTGGCCTTCGGCTTCTCCTTGAGCAGTCGCACGACTTGCTCCGCGGGGACGTGGCCTTCGATGAAATAGCCGCCGACCTCCGCGGTGTGACACGAGCCCATGCCGTACGGCACGCCGACGCGCTCCTTGATCGGGCTCATGTTGTCGACA
Source organism: Pseudomonadota bacterium (assembly GCA_023428645.1). Taxonomy (GTDB): domain Bacteria; phylum Pseudomonadota; class Gammaproteobacteria; order Steroidobacterales; family Steroidobacteraceae; genus Steroidobacter. The sequence continues at coordinate 7,535 of JAEYXD010000052.1, read as the reverse complement.
TCGGTGACTTTCGCGGTGAACCCGTGCTTCTGCATGTGCTCGACCCACACTTTGCAGCAGCCGCAGCTCGCATTCTTATAGACGACCAGCTGGGGTTGCTCCGCGGCCGACGCCGCGGGCAGCACGTCGAGCGAAGCCGGCGGCTGGTCGGCCTGCCCGCAGCCCGCAAGCGCCACCGCGATCGCCACGATGGAAAAATGTACGTGTCTCATGTGTCTCGACCTCTCGTGATGTCCCAGTATGCCGTCGAACCCGGCTCGCCAGCCACCGGCCGTGCCCTTATAAATACGGCTTCAGCCTGATCCTTCACCTTTGTGAGGGGTGGGAGCGCCTTTGGTTCAGGAGAACGGCAACATGCATGTGATGACGCGTCAGTTCCTACTCGCCCTGGCCTGCTTGCTCTGCGGCCCGGCGCTCACGGCCGAGCTGCCGGACCCGAAGCGCAAGCTCGACGTCTGGTACGTCCCGACGACGAGCGAAGTCGTCGATCGCATGCTCGACGTGGCGGACGTCAAGCCGCTCGATGTCATTTACGACCTCGGCTGCGGCGACGGCCGCATCGTGATCGCCGCCGCGAAGAAATACGGGGCGCGCGGTGTCGGCGTTGATCTCGATCCCGCTCGTATCCGTGAAGCGCGCGCGAACGCTAAAAAAGCCGGCGTCGAGGGCCTCGTGCGGTTCGAGGTCGGCGACTTGTTCAAGACCGACCTGACCGAGGCGACCGTCGTCACGCTGTATCTGCTGCCGGAGCTCAATCGCCGCTTGAAGCCGAAGCTGTTCGCGGAGCTGCCGACGGGCGCGCGCGTCGTCTCGCACGACTTCGACATGGGCCGCGACTGGCCGCCCGACGAATACGTGAAGCTCGGCACCGATGGCATCTATCTGTGGAAGATGCCGCCGAAGGAAGCGCGGACGAAGCCTTAACTGCCTCGTCCGGACTCGCGCAGCCGCAGGACCGCGAGCACCACGGCGCCGACGGCGACGACCGCGATCGCGACGAAGCCCGCGTTCTGCGATTGCGCGTACGTGACGCTCGAATACAGCAGGTACGCGCACGTGCATACGAAGATCGCCGGCAGCACGGGATAAAGCGGCACGCTGAAAGGACGCGGCCGCGTCGGATGCTTGCGCCGCAGGACGAACAGCGAAATGCCGCTCAGCATGAAAAAGAACCAGAACACGGGCGCGGTGAACTCGACCATCGTCGAGAAGCCGTCCTTTTCGATCGTGCCGAACGCAATGAGCGCGAGCGAGATCGCCGCCTGGACGATGAAACCGACGATCGGCAGATTGCGCTCGCCGCGCCAGTCGGCCATGAAGCCGAAGATGGGCCAATCGCGCGCGACGGAATAATTCGTGCGCGCGCCGACGATCATCGTCGAGTTCATCGACGTGAGTGCCGAGATCGCGACGATCGCCCCGATGAGCTGACCGCCGATCGCGCCGAACGCGCCTTCCATCACGTCCACGCCGATCGCCTGGCTGGCCTTGAGCCCCTCGAAACCCACCGCGAACCAGATCGAGCCGACGAAGATCACGTACACCGTGGTGATGATCGCGATCGAGAGCACGAGGGTTTTGAGCATCGCTCGCGGACCACCCACGACCTCGGCGGAAATGTACGCGGCGTCGTTCCAGCCGCCGTAGGTCAGCAGCACGAACACCATGGCGAGTCCGAGCGCCCCCATGCTCGCCTCGCCGCCCGACCCAGCCAGCGCCTGCCCGCCTTCCATGCCGATGAGAGCGCCGGCGAGCGCGACGAGCAGGACGCCCGCGATTTCGAGCGTCGTCAGCACGCTTTGCATCCGTACCGATTCGCGCAGGCCGAGCAGATTCGTTGCGGTCAAGACGATCGTGGCAAGCCCGGCATAGATCGCGGGGGAGTACGGCCCCAGGCTCCACAGGCGCGTGAGATAGTCGCCAAGGATGAAGCCGATCAGCGCGATCGAGCCGGTGCAGATCACGAGGCTGCGTGCCCACGCGAACAAGAAGCTCACGTTCTTGCCGTAGGCGCGCGTCAGGAACGTGTAATCGCCGCCGGCGCTCGGATACGTGCTCGCCAGCTCCGCATAGGTGAGCGCGCCGATCAGCGAGAGCAGCCCCCCGAGCACCCAGGCCGTCATCATCATCGGACCGGAGCCCGCGATGCCGGCGACGAGCGTCGGCGTCTGGAAAATGCCGGCGCCGATCACGATGCCGACGGTGATCATCGTCGCGCCCCAGACGCTGAGGACGGGGCGCGGCGTCGCCGCCGCGTCCGGATCCGCGGCGGCGAGGGGATTGGCTTCGATGCTCATCGCTTACGTGCGCGTGCCGACGTAGCGCGTTTGACGGTTGTTGGCGTCCGTGACGGTCGCATCGATGCGCGCGCCGTTCACGGTGCCCGTAAGCTTCGACGTGCCGCCCGGGCCGACGAAACTGAAATTGACCTCGTTGCCGTTCAGTTTCCCATCGCTGATTTCTTTCGTGTCGCTGCCCGCGCCAATGGATCCGCGCAGCATCTGGAACGTCTGATCGAGCTGCGCGATGAGGCGCTCACCGCCCTGCTGCGGCGTAAACGTCCAGGTGCCCCCGACTTGCGCCGGCACGATCCACAGATAGGCGTAACCGTCTTCCGTCGTGGAGCGGTCATCCGGATCCCAGTCGTCCATCAGGAAGGAGTGCGAGACCACGCGCGTGCCCGGTTTCATTTTCAACAGCGTCGGGCGCAGACGGAGATTGAGCTCGGGTAACAAATACAAAGTCACGACCGTGGCGTCGCTGAAATCGGTTTGGAAGACGTCGCCGTTGATGATCTTCGTGCGGCCGCTCACCCCTTCAGCGCTCACCATGCATTGAGCGAACCTGGCCATCTCGGGGTTGTATTCGACGCCGACCGAGCGCGCGCCGAACTTCTTCGCCGCGGCGATCGCGATCTTGCCGTCACCGGCCCCGAGGTCATAGACGAGGTCGGATGAGGTCGTCTTGGCCATGCGCAGCATGCGCTCGACGAGCGCGTCGTTCGTCGGCACCCAGATCACGTCCTTACCGGCCTGCCCGACTTGCGGTTTGTACGCCTTCTCGCATTCGGCGCGCGATTGGCCGAAAGCGGCGCCGCATGACAGCAGCAACGAAATCGCCCAAGCGCCGTACACGATTCCTTTAGATCGCACCCTTCGCATATCGCCCCCTTGTTACGTTCTGGCCAGCCGAAAAAAATCGTCCCGCACACTTATCGCAATTGCCACTTATTGACCACCGCGAGCCGCCGACGCAGGACAGCGAAACCTGCCGACATCCGCGAGCATTTAACCCTACGTCGCCCCAAGAGCATGCTCGATGCCGAACGCATCACCCCCAACGCCCACACGTCAGACCCCGTTCTTCATCGTCATGAACGCGCGCTCGGGCTCGGGCGACGCGAACGATGCCCGCGACAAGATGCAATCGATCCTCCAAACGGCAGAACAGCCGCACGAGTTCATGCTGATCGACCGGCCGGAGGATTTGCCCCGCCAGGCCGAGCGTGCAGTGCGAGCGGCACGCGAACATGCCGGTGCCGTCGTGGCTGCCGGCGGTGACGGCACGATCAATGCCGTCGCGACCGCTGCGCTGCCGTTCAACCTGCCCTTCGGCATCGTTCCTCAAGGAACGTTCAATTACTCAGGCCGCGCGCAGGAGCTGCCGCTCGATGCGGAAGACGCGACACGCGCGCTCCTGGACGTGCGTCTGAAGCCGATCCAGGTCGGCGCCGTCAACGACCGCATCTTCCTCGTCAATGCGAGCCTCGGGCTGTATCCGACAGTGTTCGAGGCGCGCGAGGAGGCGAAGGCGCAATTCGGCCGCAAACGGTCGGTCGCGATCGGCGCCGGACTGCTCGCGCTGCTGCGCGAGCACCGGCAGCTGTCGCTCGAGATCGAGCACGACGATGAGCGTGAGATCGTGCGCACGCCGACGCTGTTCGTCGGGAACAATCCCCTGCAACTGGAGCGGGTCGGGCTGCCCGAGGCAGAAGACGTGCAACGTCGTCAGCTCGCCGCGGTGATCGTGCGGGCGCAGACGCCGCCGGCACTGCTGTGGCTCGCGGTCCGCGGCGCGCTGGGCCAACTCGGCGACGCGAAGAACGTGCGCAATTTTTCCTTCAAATCGATGACCGTGAAGCAGTGGCTTGGGTACGGCCGCCGGGACATGAAGGTCGCGATCGACGGCGAAATTGTGCGCATGCTTCCGCCGTTGCAGTTCCGCGTGGCACCCCAACCGTTGTGGCTCATGGTTCCGCGCGAGACGCCCTAGCGTCTTGCCCCCTCAATCGCGCGAAGGTCACTTGCCCGCAGTACTGCAGATTTCGGACACGCACTTTGGCACCGAGCAGGCACCGGTCGTCGCGGCGCTGCTGGACCTCGCGCGAGCACTCGGTCCCGAGGTCGTCGTCTTCTCCGGCGATGTCACGCAGCGCGCGCGCGCGGCGCAGTTCGCGGCTGCCGCTGAGTTCGTGAAACAGCTCGGCGCGCCGCGCGTGCTCACGATTCCGGGCAATCACGACATTCCGCTATTCAATGTGCTCGCGCGCGTACGCGCTCCCTACGCAGGGTTCGTGCGCGCGTTCGGCCCAGAGCTGGAGCCGCAGTATTCCAGCGAGTCCCTGCTCGTCGCGTGCATCAACACGACGCGGCCGAGGCGCCACAAGGACGGGGAAATATCGAACGCGCAGATCGAGCGAGTGGCGGCGCTCGCTCGGCAAGCGCGGCCGAAGCAGCTGCGCATCGCCGTCGTGCATCAGCCTGTGCACGTCATACGAACGCATGACCTGGAGAACTTATTGCACGGTTACGAAGCGGCGGTGCGCACGTGGGCCGGAGCAGGCATCGACATCGTCATGGGCGGGCACATTCACTTGCCGTACGTGCGCGCGCTGAACGAGCGCATCACGGGACTGCCGCGCCGCATCTGGGCGGTACAGGCGGGCACGGCCGTGTCGAGCCGCGTGCGATATGAGGCCCCGAATTCCGTGAATGTGCTGCGCTACGAGCCGGAGGCGCGGGATGAACTCGGCCAGCGGCGCTGCCTCGTGGAGCAATGGAACTATGTTGCGTCGGCGCAGGCGTTTCGATGCAAGGAAACGACCGAGCTGCACCTCGAACGTTAGAGCCCGTTGAAATGGCACGACGCTCGGGACGCCGCGTCGAACTGGCTGACGAAGCGAGGGCGGAAGTGGCAAGAGGCTGGTTGCCAGTTGGAAAGTGGCACGATGCCAGGCGCGAGGGCGCCAGGGCGACGCAGCGACGCAGCGACGCAGCGACACGGCGACACGGCGACACGGCGTGAAGCAAGCGTCCCCTCCCCCGCGAAGCGGGGGAGGGTCAGGGTGGGGGCAAGGGGGGTAAGGCGCGCGGCCGCGCGCCTCTCCATGGTCAAGGCGCCTGCGTCATTTGCGCCGTCTCTTCGACGAACCGGTACCGAACGTTGCCGTAAATCATTTCCTGCCAGGTCTGCTCACCCCAGCGCACGTCGATGCTCGGATCGGGGTTCGCCTTGTTCTGGGCCGAGTTGTCGTAAACCGTGTCGTACAACAGCTTCGTGCCCTTCGGCAGGAGCTTCGGCTCCTTCAATTCGTACGTGGTCTGCCAATTGAAATCGTAAGCGGGAACGGACAGCAGGATCTCCTGCCGACCATCCGGATACTGCGCGACGAACTTCGAAGCCTTGCCGCGATAGTGCGAGTGCGCCGTCAGCGAGTAGATGAGCACGTCGCGATCGAATGTGCGCGGCGGCGCCTCGATGCGATGGTCCTTCGTGTTCGCCGGAATCTTGAGTCGCGGGTCGAGCAGCACGAATTGGCGCAGCGGATACTTCGGCGGCTCGTCAGTGAAGTAGATGCCGATCTTCGTGACGTCCGTCGACGGCTTGCCACTGGCCGTGTAGTGCATCTGGAAACGGAAGCTCATGTCCTTGGTCAACAGCACGCCCGAATCGGGCGGGAAGCGAACCACGCCGCCGCCCGGCGCATAGCCCGCGAGATACGTGCCGAGACCCGCGAGCCCACCGCCGCCACCGCCTTCCTTCACACCGTACGCAAGGATGTGGTGCACGACCGCGCGGTCGCCGGGATTGAACTCGATCGCGCGAACCCAGACATCCTTGCCGAGCGGATTTTTCACGATCGGATTCTCGTACTCGATCGTGCCGGTCGCGGGCACCGTGAAGGACGGCGTCTCGACGACGAGATCCGGCGTACCGTTCTCCCACTCGGGCCAGCCGCGCTCCAAGCTCTTGAGCGGATCGGGCGCGTTGTCCCGCGGCGCGCCGGCTTCGATCCAGTGCACGAGCGTCTTCACCTGATCACCGGTCATCGAACGATCGTTCTTGAACACGCCGTAATGCGGATCGGCATGCCACGGCGGCATGCGCTGCGTGCGCACCACTTCGCGAATCATCGGCGCGAAGCCCTTCACGATCTCGTAGCTCGACATCTGCCAAGGGGCGATGCCGCCGTCGCGGTGGCACGTCACGCACTTGTCGACGAGGAGCGGCGCGATCTCCTTCGAGTACGAGATCTTCGCGTGTGCCGCGCGCTTGTCGCGCTCCGGCATCGCGACCGCGCAACCCTTCACGTCGACCTTGGCCGGCGTCACCGGCGTGCCGCTCGCGAGCGCTTCGACGACCGGCGCCACCTGCTCCACCGGACCGCGATAGGCGAGTTTCCAGCCGACGGGATTGATGACGAACACTTCGCCCGCGCGCGTCGCGTCGAGCGACTCGCCGATCAATTGCAGCGGATCCTCCAGCACCGGCACTTTCGTACCGAGCGTGTCCGCCATCGCGTTGATCGATGCGCGATCGTCCTTGAGATTCGAATTCAGCATGAAGACACGCACGTTGCGTGCTTCATATCGATTGCGCAGCTCCTCGAGCTTCGGAATCGCCGCGCTCGCGACGTCGCAACCGTTCGCCTGCGCCATGAGAACGACCGCTTTCATATCCGAGTAATAGTGAAGCTCGTGCGCGGCGCCGCGATGATCGAGCAGGCGGAAGTTGTCGACGGTCGCACCGGGGCTCAAGGCCCAGGCATTCGCAGCGATCGAGCTCGCAGCGGCAACGGACAACCATTTTTTAGCAGTCAACATGAAACACCCCCGCAACGGACAGACCGCAAGTTTACGCAGCGCGTCGCGAAGGATGTACATGGGAATTGCTCAACGCGCGCGAAATGCCCGCGTCCGTTTCGCAGTGCAGTTGAGAACGCAGCGGGCGAGGCTCACACAACCAGCGCTTCGGCGTCGAACCACGACGCAGGCTCGACCGACCTGCTCCGGTGAACGGAGCAGGCCTGCATCGGCAGCCGAACTACCGGCGCGCGGACAGCGGCTCGGCTCGCTCGCCCAATCCGCCACCGACGGCCAAGGCCAGATCCACCGTGTTCAACAGGGCATCACGCTGCGCCGCCACCAGATCGATCTGCGCCTGATAGAGGCCGCGGCGCACATCGAGCAGCTCGAGATACGCGATATCCCCCTGCTGGTAGCGCAGCTCGGCCAGCTCGGTCGCGCGCGCCAGCG
>JAEYXD010000051.1 GCA_023428645.1 Pseudomonadota bacterium | reverse complement strand
TCGAAGTTGTTCCGCAGGCTGTAGGCGTGCAGGCCCGCGACGCCGAGCAGCCCGATCGAAATGACGAGCAGCGACACGAGGATCTCGATGAGCGTCAGGCCGCGCTGGTGCTTGAGTGGCATGTGGGTTCGTCCTAGGAATCTCACGAGCAGGGTGCTCGCTGGATGGCGACACGACCCGTTGGAGCGACGGTGATGCTGCGAAGCTGGTTCTCGCTGCAACCGTCCTTCGTGACCGCGAATTCAGTGCCGACCGCCGCGTTGCCCATGCGAGTGAACGTCACGGCAGCGGCAGGGGCGCCGCCCTCGACGAGCACGCCCTCGACGATCACGCCCGCGGCGGGCGCCCGCCAGCTCTGTAAAGGTTCATCGCCCGGATCCATCGCGCCGGCACCGCCGTTGTCATCGGTGAACACAACCCAGCCGTTCGCCCACGTCGCTTCGCCCGAGCAGGCTGGCTCCGCCGCCCCATCCGACGCGCACACGGAAACACGGATGCCTCGTTTGACGGATTCGCTGCGGGCGAGCGTCAGGGCCGTCACCAGCTCGTTGCTCGCGGCCGCAATCTGATTCGCCCGCGTCAGGTTCGCGAACGACGGAATCGCGATGCTCACGAGAATGGCGAGCACCGTCATCGCGGTGATGAGCTCGAGCAGAGTGAACCCGCTCATACCGCTTCGAGATCGGAGGGGGTAGGCGTTCATGGGCGGCGAGTATATGGACGGTGTCAGGGACCATGTACGCGCGTCGATGGACGGCGGAGATCGTGGGACGAGCGGCAGGGCGCTGTGATTCGGTTCACAGTTCGTGGGGGCCTTGTGTTAAACGCGCGCTTTGTATAAAAATACAGATACTGTACTTAAATACAGGGAAGCACATGACGGACCTGACGCCTCGCCAACGCGAAATCTTGAAGCTGATCCAGGATTCCATCATCGAATCCGGCATGCCGCCGACGCGTGCGGAAATCGCGGCGGAAATGGGCTTCAAATCGCCTAATGCCGCGGAGGAGCATCTCCGCGCGCTGCAGAAAAAAGGCGTGTTGGATTTGATTCCAGGTGCGTCACGCGGAATTCAACTGAAAGACTCTCTTCGCGAGCAATTGGGTCTGCCGCTGATTGGTCGAGTTGCAGCCGGCAGGCCCATTCTCGCGGAGGAGCATATCGAGGGCCGATATCAGATCGACCCGAAGATCTTCCAGCCCAAGGCGCACTATCTTTTGAAGGTGCGCGGCATGAGCATGAAAGACATCGGCATCCTCGACGGCGACCTGGTTGCCGTCCATCGCACGCCCGAAGTGCGCAACCGGCAGATCGTCGTCGCGCGCCTGGAGAACGAAGTCACCGTGAAGCGCTACAAGCAAGAAGGCGCAACGGTCTGGCTGTTACCCGAGAACGAGGACTTCGAGCCGATACGCGTGAACACGCGCGAAGAGGATTTGATCATCGAAGGCATCGTCGTCGGGGTCCTGCGGCAGGGCAAGACGAAAGGGATGTTTCAATGATCGCGGTGGGTGGCCAGGTCCTCTGACACCGTTTGTTGCAGATCGAGTCCCGAATGGGGCGTTGGTGGGTCGCGTTCACATCGAGCGGGACGTGCTCGTGCGTCAGGCCCGGTGCGCAGCCGTCACACTCTGCGCCGTCGCTTGCTCTCGCCGTGCCCTTCGCCGTCCCCGATATCGTAATCGTCGAGATCGGAGAGCAACTCGGCCGTCTCACGGTCTTCTCGATAGCGTTCGAGGCGACGCCACGCCGGCTCGCCCGGCTTCGGCCCCGCCTTCTTACGTTTGTCGAGCGTGTCGATCAAGCGATCGAAGTCGAGCTCTTCGGACTCGACCGCTTCGTCCTCTTCGTCGTCGAATTCTTCCGACTCAGGCTTCTCGTTCATCGATGGCCCCGATGACTTCGTCGCATTGCCGATCGAAACGGATCAACTGGGGGCCGAGTATATAAAAGGAATGTGACGGCCTCGCAATACCGGAGTTCGCCGTGCCGCCGCGACCGAGCGCGCCGCCGGTTTGCTGCAAGCGCAGAACAGTCCGGTGAGGGCCGCGCCCGCAAGAGGCGCACGCGGGTGCTCAGCCAATGAGCTGATTGAGTTGAAAAATCGGCAGCAGCATCGCGAGCACGATCATGAGCACGAAGCCGCCCATGAAGACGATCATGAGCGGGCCCAGCAATCCGACGACGGCCGTGAGAATCGCGTCCATCTCCCGCTCCTGGTTCGTCGCCGCGCGATCGAGCATCACTTCGAGCTCGCCGCTCGTTTCGCCGCTCGAGATCAAGTGGATCATCATCGGCGGGAACAGCTTGGATTGCGCGAGCGAGCGGCCGATCGGCGCGCCCTCCCGCACTCGCGTCGCCGCTTCCTGCACCGCGTCTCGCATCGGCAGATTCGTCACCACCTCGCCCGAGATCCGCAAGGCCTCCAGCACGGGGACCGCGCTGGACGTGAGTGTGGCCAACGTGCGGGCGAATCGCGCGGTATTGGTACCGCGTACGACTTTGCCGACGAGCGGCAAGCGCAACAGGAGCGCGTGAAATCGCCGTCGGGCCGCGGGGTCGCGCAGCCAACGAATGAATCCGACGACGGCGCCGATGACGATCAACGCGACCAGCCAGCCCCACTCGCGCATGAAGTCCGACCAGGCGATGAGAATTTTCGTCAGGAACGGCAGCTGTGCCTTCGATTGCTCGAACTGTGTGACGATCTTCGGCACCACGTACGTCAGGAGCATGAAGACGATGCCGGCACACACGATGAACAGCACGAGCGGATAGAGCAGGGCGCCGAGCGTCTTGGTGCGCAGCTGCTCGCGCGTTTCCGTGTAATCCGCCAGCCGCTCGAGCACGGTATCGAGGTGTCCCGATTGCTCGCCCGCGGCGACGGTCGCTCGATACAGGTCGGGAAAGACGCCGGGGAAATCCGCGAGGCCGTCCGCGAGGGCATGGCCTTCCATGACCTTCGCGCGTACGCCCAGCACGATGCTCTTGATGCGGGGCTTCTCCGTTTGCTCGGCGACGGCCTGCAGCGCCTCCTCGAGCGGCAGGCCCGAGTGCACGAGCGTCGCCAGCTGGCGCGTCATGAGCGACAGATCCCCGGCCGAAATGCCGCGGCGGAAATTGATCTTCGTGCTGCGGCGTTTGTGCTCGCGATGTGCGACCTCGTGGACCGAGACCGGCAGCAGACTTTGCTCGCGCAGGAGCTGGCGAACCTGACGTGCCGTGTCGCCCTCGAGCACGCCTTTGCGCTCGCGGCCCGCGGGGTCTACGGCGGTGTATTCGAAAGCACCCATGTCGTTGCGTTATGCGCGAGGGATCGAGTGCGTCAGTCTTCGCGGGTAACGCGCAGCACTTCTTCGACCGTCGTGACGCCGGAGACGATCTTCGCTCGCCCGTCGTCGCGGATGCTCGGCGTCATCGTGCGCGCGTAGCGCTCGAGGTCGTGCTCGCTGGCGCCGTCGTGGATCATCGTGCGCATCGTATCGTCGACCAGCACGAGCTCGTAGATGCCGGTGCGTCCCTTGAAGCCCTGGGTCGCCTCGGCACTCGGGTGATAGAGCGTCGGCGAAGGGGCGTCGGCAGGTACGTTCAGCAGCCGCCGCTCGTATTCGCCCGCGGTGTAGGCCTGCTTCGTCTCGGGGTTCAACACGCGGACGAGTCGCTGGGCCAGCACGCCGATCAAGCTCGACGACAACAGGAACGGCTCGACACCCATGTCGCGCAGACGCGTGACCGCGCCGACGGCGGTGTTCGTGTGCAGCGTCGAGAGCACCAGGTGACCGGTGAGCGACGCCTGCACGGCGATGTGCGCGGTCTCCAGGTCGCGAATTTCGCCGACCATCACGACGTCCGGATCCTGACGCAGGATGGCGCGCAGGCCGCGTGCGAACGTCATTTCCACTTTCGTGTTGACCTGCGTCTGACCGATGCCGTCGATGTAGTACTCGATCGGGTCCTCGACGGTCATGATGTTGCGCGTGTTGTCGTTGATGCGCTCGAGCGCCGAATACAGCGTCGTCGTCTTACCGGAGCCGGTCGGGCCGGTGACGAGGATGATGCCGTGCGGCTTGTGAATGAGCTCGTCCATGAGGCCTTGTGTGCGCGGGTCCATGCCGAGTGCGTTCAACTCGAGCCTGCCAGCCTGTTTGTCGAGCAGACGCAGGACGACGCGCTCGCCATGACCCGCGGGAATCGTCGAGACGCGCACGTCCACCGCGCGCCCCGCGACGCGCAACGAAATGCGCCCGTCCTGAGGCAGGCGCTTTTCCGCGATGTCGAGCTTCGACATCACCTTGATACGCGACACGACGAGCGGCGCGACCGCGCGCTTCGATTGCAGCACCTCGCGCAGCACACCGTCGACGCGAAACCGCACGACCAGACGATTCTCGAACGGTTCGATGTGAATGTCGGATGCGTTGTCCTTCACGGCCTGCGTGAGGATGGCATTGATCAGCTTGATGATCGGCGCGTGATCGTCGCTTTCGAGCAGGTCGGCCTGCTCGGGAATGTCCTGGGCGATGTGCGCAAGATCGGTGTCTTCCTCGACGAGCCCGCCGGCCATCTGCATCGCCGAGTTTCCGCCCTCGTATTGCTGACGCAGCATGCGGTCGAAATCATCGGGATCGACCCGGCGCATTTGCAGCGGCATACCGAGCACGCGGCGCACTTCGGACACGCTCGAAGGTTGCGCGCCGGCGCGATACACGGCCTCGGCGACGCCATCGACGATTCGCTGCACGAGCACGCCGTGTCGCTTGCAAAACGCGAACGACAACACCGGCGCTGTCGTCGTGCGGATCGAGCCGACAGTGGTGGCGGCTGGCACGGCCGCCGATTGGAGTTCCGCGCTCATGGAACCTCCTGGATTGCGCTATTGCGCCCGTGGCCGCAGCTCGTCCGAGGGGGGCGGCGGCGGTACATTGGGCGGCGTTTGTGTCGGCGACTCGGTCGGAGGCGTCGACTCCGGCAACGGTGCGGTCTGCACCTGCGGTTTCAATTGGCTTTCGTCGGTACCGGGCGCGGGCGTGCCCGCGCCGGCGGTCGGGTCGGCGTACTTGGACAATTCTTCGATCGGCGGCAGGATCGGCTGGCGCTCACCCGGCAACAGCGTCACGCGGCCGCCGCGACGGCGCAGCTGCTGATCGCGCACGACGTTGTACTTCGAGTTCGTCTGGATGGCCGCGGCGACCTGGTCGCGAATGATCGTGGGGCGAATGAAGATCATCAGATTGCGCTTTTCCTTCGATCCCGAGCGGGTCTTGAACAGCTCGCCGATGATCGGAATCGCGCCCAGCACAGGCACCCGATTCTCGCTTTCCAGCGCGGAGTCGCTGATCAAGCCGCCCAACACGAGGATGCCGCCATCTTCGACGAGCACCTTCGTGCTGATGGTGCGCTTGTTCGTCACGAGATCGACGGCGCCCTGCGGACCCTGTGTCACGCCAGAGGATTCCTGTTCGATCTTGAGGACGACCGCATCGCCCTCGTTGATCTGCGGCGTGATCTTCAAGATTTCACCGACTTCCTCGCGCTGAATCGTCTGAAACGGATTCACGACGCCGGTGGTGCTCTGCTGTGTGCCCGTGCTCGCATACTGGCCCGTGACGAACGGCACCTCCTGCGCCACTTTGATCTCGGCTTCCTCGTTGTCGAGCGTCATGATCGACGGGGTCTGCAGGATGTTCGTCGATGAGTCGCCGCGCAGGGCTCGCAGCAGCAACGCGAAGCTGACGCCGCTGTTTTGCAGCCGGCCTGCACCGAGCGTGAGGCCGGTGGGCAGTCCGATCTCCGTGAGGATGTCGGGATCCTGTACGGCGGAAATGATGCTGCCGATGCTCGAATTGCCGACGGACTGATTGAACGTGCCGATCGGCACCGTGCTGCCTTCCTCCTGGCTACCGATGACCCAGTTCACGCCCAGCTCGGCCGCGCGCGTGCTCGAAACTTCCACGAGGATCGCTTCGATCAGGACCTGCGCGCGCCGCACGTCGAGCTTGTCCACGACGGACATGATCTGTTTCATGATCTTGGGCGGCGCCGTGATGACCAGTGCGTTCATCTGCGGATCGGCCCAGATCGTCGTGCTGCGGTCGGCGGCTTGCGTGGTGCCGGCCGTCGCTCCCGGCGCGCCCGCCGCGGGCCCTCCCGCCACCGCGACGAAGCCTTGCACTTGCTCCTTGAGCTTTCCCGCCAGCGCTTCGGCATCGGCGTAGTTCAAGTAACGAACCTGCGTATCGCCGCCGGTTTCGAGCGGCGTATCGAGGTGGGTGATCAACGTCTTGTACCGCAGGCGCTGCGAGCGCTCGCCGGTGATGAGCACGCTGTTCGTGCGCTCGTCCGCGACGATCTTTACGGCCATGCCTGGCGCCTCTTGCGGCTGCCCCGGACCCTGAAACAGGGCATTCACGACGCGCACGATTTCTCCCGCGCTCGCGTTTTCCAGTCGCACGACGTCGATTTCTTCGTCGCCGACCTGATCGATGCGCTGGATGATGCGCATGATGCGATTCACGTTGCTGGCGCGATCCGAGAGGATGAGCGCGTTGCCGCCTTGGGATGCGACGAGATGCGCCTGTTGCGGCATCAAGGGCCGCAGGATCGGCACGAGCTGCGCGGCGTTGATGTTCCGCACCGGCACGACTTGCGTCACGATCTCATCGGAGTCCGGATTGACGCGGTTCGGAAGATCGTTGGCGGGCACCTGCCGCATGTTCGCATCGGGAATGATCTTCACGAGATTGTCGCCCGCGGGCACTGCGACGAAACCGTGCACTTGCAGGATCGACAGGAACGTCTCGTACAGCTGATCGGGCGGCATCGGCGTGGGCGAGATGAGCGTCACGTTCGCGCGCACGCGCGGGTCCATGATGAAGCGCTTGCCGGTGACGGCGGCGACGGCTTCGACGACTTGCGCCAGATCGACGTCGCGGAAATTCAGGGTCGTCGCGGATTGCTGCTGTGTCTGTGCGCCCGCACCGGACCACGCGCAGATGCCGGCAAGCAGTAGCACCTTGAGCGGCGCCCCGGCGCGGCGGGCGAGCGCGAGCAGGCGCGAGTTCAAGGAAGTGGCAGTCGTCATTGACGATCCTTCATGGGTATTTCGTCTTGTCACGGCGACGTCTTTAATCCGGTGTCGATTGGCCAGGGTTCGACGCCGGGCGGTCGCCATCGGCAGGCGGGCTTTCCGGCATGCTGAGCTGTGCCATGTTCAAGGTGAGCTCTTGAGGCTGTCCGTTGCGTTCGACGGTGACCGTCACGCGATCGGACGCGCCCATCGTGTTGAAAATTTCCATACCGCGTTGCGGGTCGTCGAGTGGCGTGCCGTTGATCGACGTCACGAGGTCACCCGGGCGCAAACCGAGCTTCGCGAACTGTTGGCGATTGCGTCCCGGGTACACGCGGTACCCGCGCTGCACACCGTTCGCGAAGACGGGCTGCGGACGAACGATCTCCGAGAAGGCGGCTGGATTGTTTTCGGCCATCTGGCGCAAATTCTCGAGGTTCGGGTTGCGCGCTGGCGCGGCGGGTGGAGATGTGAGTTGCGCCGCCAACGTGCCGTTGCCAAAGCGCGGCAGCCGCAGCGACTCGCGCTTGCCGTTCGTCTCGATCACTACGTAGTCCGGGTAAACCGAATGCAGCACCGTGCCGGGGCGGACTGCGCCACCGACGGCGACCATGCGTGCAGTGTTCGCGGACTCGCCGATGAACGCGTAACCCTTCGTCGGGTCGTCGGAGGCCCACGTGCCCGCGAGCATGAGGTTCATCTGTGTCTGCGGCACGGCTGCATCGGCGACCTGCGCTTGCTGCTGACCGAAGAGATGCGCGTCGACGATGGTTTGCACGTCCACGCCCTTGCGCGCTGCGTTGGTCACCGGTGCGGGCGGCGGTGCGATTTGTGTCGGCTCGGGTTCACGTTCGAGCAACAGCCAGGTCATCTGCACGAGTTGCCACGCAATCGCGACGACGAGCACCGCGGCGAGAATCC
>JAEYXD010000031.1 GCA_023428645.1 Pseudomonadota bacterium | reverse complement strand
CGTCACACCGCCTTGCCGACGGCGCGCACGCGCGCATCACTCCCCTGCGCTTGCTCCAGCGCGTCGACGAAGCGCCGCGTCCACGACGCAATATCGTTGCGCTTCAGCATTTGCATCATCGCGGCATGGCGCTCGCGGCGCTCGGGAAGCGGCATCGACAGCGCCGCTTGAATCGCATGACCCACAGCGCGGCTGTCGTATGGATTCACGAGCAGCGCGGTCGATAGTTCGCGCGCCGCGCCCGCCAGATTCGAAAGAATCAGCACGCCCGGATCCGTCTCGTCCTGCGCGACCACGAATTCCTTCGCGACGAGATTCATGCCATCGCGCAGCGGCGTGACGAGCCCGACCTTCGCGGCACGCAGAAACCCCATCAGCGTCGCATGCGGGAAATTGCGATTCAGATAGCGAATGGGCGTCCAATCGGTATCCGCGAAGCGGCCATTCGTGCGTCCGGCCGCCTGCTCCAAGGATTGGCGAATCTCCACATAAGCGCGCACGTCCGTGCGCGACAGCGGCGCGATCTGCAGGTACGTGATCCGGCCCAGATTGTCGGGATAGGTCTCGAGAAAGTACTGATAGGCCTGAAAGCGCTCCACCAAGCCTTTGCTGTAGTCGAGCCGATCCACGCCCATCATCAGTGACCGACCCATCAGGCTGTCCGTCATGCGCCGCACGACTTCCGTGCCGATGGCCGCCGCCGCCTCTTCTTGCACCGTCGTCACATCGACGCCGATCGGAAAGACCTCCGCGCGGACCAGCCGGTCGCCGACGCGAATGCGGCCGTCGGGCTTGATCGCCTCGGCGCCGAACAGATGCTCGATGCCGGAATGAAAGGCCCGCAGATCGTTTTCGGTTTGAAAGCCGACGACGTCGTAGTTCGTGAGATCGCTCAGCAGCTCCGCGTACGACGGCAGCACCCGCAGCATTTCGATGTTCGGAAACGGAATGTGCAGAAAGAAGCCGATCGGCCGTTTCACGCCGGCTTCGCGCAGCATGCGCGCGAGTGGAATCAGGTGATAGTCATGAATCCAGATGTTGTCGCGCGGCTCGAGCAGCGGCAGCAGCTTCGCGGCGAACGTGCGATTGACGTTCTCGTACGCGTCGCGCTGCTCGGAGCTGTAGCGCATGCCTTTCAAAAAGTAATGGAACAGCGGCCACAAGACCTCGTTCGAATAGCCGTTGTAGTAGAGCTCGAATTCGCGCTGACGCAGGTCGACCGTCGCGTAGGTGACGCCGTCGCGAATGTGGAGGTCGGGATCGCCGGGATCGGAATCGACCGTCTCGCCGCCCCATCCGAACCATAAGCCGCCGGTGCGTTTCAGCGCGCTCAAGACGCCCACCGCGAGCCCACCCGGCGCGGCGGACTTGCGCGGCAACGAGATCCGATTCGAAACGCACACCAGTCGACTCATTCAGCTCTCCTCGGGGCGCCCGCCGCCCGGTCGAGTCTCGACAACCCTGAGTAAGTGACGACTGCGTGTAATTGTTCCAACGAGGATTCACCCGCCGAGCATGACCGCGAAAGTAATCAATGAAAAAGGCGGCGAGTCGCTCGCCGCCCGGTCCGTCCCTATTGCGCCTGATCTACAGCGGCTCGCGATAACGCCGCATCCAGATGGAGCCCGCGACAAAGGCCGCCGCGACCGCAAGCCCGATCCACAAGCCCGGCTGCGACAAGAAGCGCACCGGATCGAGCAGCGAGAACAGCGAGTCGGGCAGGTCCGTCGGCCCGAAATCGATGTTCCCATCGACACTCCCATTGTCGAACTCCAGGGTCGCTTGACGTTTCACCTCGTCGGAATCGACGAAGGCGTACTTGAGCCCGCCCGAGAGACGCTCGCCCACCATCTTGACGAAATGATTCGTGCCGAACGCGAGCCCTTCCGCCAGGCCGATCGCCGCGGGCGGCAGCAGCGCCCACAGGAACGTCGCACGCCGCACCCATGAGCTCACGAATATCGCCCAGGCATACAACGGCGCGGACCAGAGAATCGCGGCCATCGAGGCGTAGCCGTGTACGACGAACGCTTCACCGAACGAGGAGTTCGCGAACAGCTGCAGTCCGCTCGCGCCGTTGACGCTGAGCACGACGCTCGCGAGGATCATCAGCAGTACATACAACGCGAGGCCGACGACGAAGGCGACGAGCGGTACGACGATCATTCCCGTCAGCACCTTGCTCAGCACCGCGGTCGTGTCGGAGATCGGCAAAGATTTCCAGAACAGGACGCTACGCTCGCGACGCTCGCCATACAGCGCATCGAGGCAATAGAACCAACCGACGATGCCGGCCGTAATGCCGAGGATCACCGCGATGACGCCGTACAAGCCGAGGCTCGCGAGCCGCAGGTAATGCGGCGATATGTCGAGCATCTGCTGGAACGGCACCCGCCCGCCGGGAAGGCTCACGAGATTGATCAGCGCGCTCACGAGCACGACCGTCGCGACCGCGAGCGGTGCAAAGTAGATCGCGCGGTTTTCCCAGAGCTCGCGCCTGAGCGACCAATAGAACGGACGCACCTTCGTGCTCATTGCAGCGGCCATGGCGTGTGCATTCGGCCCGCCCGGGTCGCCGGCGCCGTTCGTTCCGACAGTGGCTTGCGCGTTCATGCCGCGACTCCTTGATTCTGGCCGAGCATGGCAACGAAGAGATCGGCGATCCCTGGTGTGCGTACGTCCCCGAACTGCGCGAGCTGCTCGCGATTCGCGCGATCGAACACCATGACGCTGCGCCCGAAAACCTGGCGCTCGTGAATCGGCTTGAGTGCCCGGGCCGCCGCCACGTGTTCGGGCCGCACCATCACTTCGGCGAAGCGGGCCTCGAATTCCTCCATGCTGGAATCGAGCACGATGCGCCCGCGATCGATGAACATGAGATCGGTCAGCACGTGCTGGATTTCTTCGACTTGATGCGTCGTGACGAGAATCGTCCGGCTCTTGTCGAAGTAGTCGTTCAGCAGCGAATCGTAGAATTGCTTGCGATAGATGATGTCGAGACCGAGCGTCGGCTCGTCGAGCACCAGCAGGCGCGCGTCGATCGCCATCACGAGCGCGAGATGCAGTTGCGTGATCATGCCTTTCGACAGCTCGCGGACGCGGCTGCCGCGCTTGATCGTCGTGCGCGCGAGCAAGCCCTCGGCCTTCGTGCGGTCGAAGCGCGGATGCACGCCGGCGACGAAGTCGAGCGCCTGCCATACGCGCATCCACGGCGGCAGCACCGCGACGTCGGCGATGAAACAAACGTCCTGCATCAGCTCGTTACGCTCGCGGTACGGATCGCGGCCGAGCACGCGCAAGTGACCTTCATAAGGAGTGAGCCCGAGGATTGCCTTGAGCGCGGTCGTCTTGCCGGCGCCGTTCGGCCCGATCAGACCGACGATGCGGCCTTCCTCGATCTTGAAGTCGACACCATCCAGCGCGAGGTTCTTACCGAACGCCTTGCGCAAGCCTTGTGCTTCCACCGTGGCCATGTCAGCGCTCCTGCGATGAATCGGGTTGTGGCCGCGCGGCCAGCAGGTCGTCGGGCGTCAGGCCCAGGCGCTGAATCGTCGCGACGATCTTCGGCCATTCTTCGGTCAAGAATTTCTCGCGCTCCCCCTGCAGCAGCAGGTTGCGGGCGCCCGTATTGATGAACATGCCCCGTCCCCGACGTGATTCGACGAGCTGCTCGTCGACCAATTGTTGATAGCCCTTCAGAACCGTGAGCGGATTGACGCGATATTCCTGCGCGACGGTGCGCACCGAGGGCAGCGGATCGCCCTCGTTCAGCACTCCGTCGAGGATCATTGCGACGACGCGATCGCGGAGTTGCCGGTAAATCGGCTGACTGTCGTTCCAATCGCGATCCATGATCAGTTCCGAATAGCTCGTGTGCGTAGCAGGTGGCGGGACAGTGGGTCGATCGACTCTAGCAGACCGTCCCGCCGCCGCCTCGTTATCGCCGGCCACGCGGCACCGGTCACTGGCGCGCCGCGAGCGCCGCGGTGCCGGATTGCGGAGCGAGGCGCGCTGCCACGACGATCATGTGATTCGGGCCTTCGAACATCGTGACCGCGGCCTCGCGTTCGGCGCGGATCGCGCGCGGCACGCTGAGCAGCACCTGGCGCAACGCTTCCCATTCCTCGGCGATCCAATAACCGACCTCGGCCGTGAGCGCCGTGATATCCGGCAGCGCCGTGACCAGGGAGGGAGAAGCCGCAGCCGGCCCCGCGATCCCGATCGACACCACCGCACCCAATAACATCTTTCTGAACGTATTCATGGCGTTACTCCTACAGTGCCCGGCTCTCGATGCCGCTTCGGTGATATACATCTCTGGTGTTGTAGTTAACTAGAACACTCAACCAATTGCAAGCCCCTTGCTGGGTTTTTTCATGGGATCGCGGCGCGATGGAGGTCGCGTGCGATGCACCTCGCGTTTACGGAGCGTGTCGCGACGCCGCCTTGCTAGAATTCGCGCCCGTTTTTTGCCAAGTCCGAAGAACCGGAGAACAGAGTCCTATGAAGAGCCCCGTCAATGTGGCCATCACCGGCGCAGCCGGCCAGATCGGCTATGCACTCGCGTTTCGCGTCGCCTCCGGCGCGATGCTCGGACCCGATCAGCCGATCAATCTGCACCTTCTCGAAATCACGCCGGCACTCGGCGCCTTGCAAGGCGTCGTGATGGAGCTCAATGACTGCGCGTTCCCCACACTGAACAAGATCGTCGCGACCGACGACGCCAAAGTGGCGTTCAAGGATTGCGATGTCGCGCTGCTCGTCGGCGCGCGGCCGCGCGGGCCCGGCATGGAGCGCAAGGATCTGCTGCTCGCGAATGCGCAGATCTTCTCGGCGCAGGGCAAGGCGCTCGACGCGGTGGCGAATCGCAACGTGCGCGTCCTCGTCGTCGGCAATCCGGCGAACACGAATTCACTGATCGCGCAGCGCAATGCGCCCGGCCTGAATCCGCGCAACTTCACGGCGATGGTGCGACTCGATCACAACCGCGCGCTGTCGCAGCTCGCGGAAAAGACCGGCAGCCACACGACGAAGATTCGCAAGGCAATCATCTGGGGCAATCACTCCGCGACTCAGTATCCGGATCTGCACCACGCGACCGTCGACGGCAAGGCCGCCCTGTCGCTCGTCGACCAGGCGTGGTACTCGGACACGTTCATTCCGGTCGTGCAGCAGCGCGGTGCCGCGATCATCAAGGCGCGCGGCGCATCGTCGGCCGCGTCGGCGGCTTCCGCGGCGATCGATCACGTGCGCGATTGGGTGCTCGGCACTCCGGATGGCGATTGGGTCAGCATGGCCGTGCCTTCCGACGGCAGCTATGGCATTCCTCCCGGCGTGATCTACGGCTATCCCGTGACCTGTAAGAATGGCGACTACCAGATCGTGCAGGGGCTTGCGGTGAACGACTTCAGCCGTCAGCGCATGGATGCGACGCTGAAGGAGCTTCTCGAAGAGCGCGACGGCGTGAAAGAACTCATTTAAAAAACGGCCTCAACCTACTCCCCCTCCCCCGCGCAGCGGGGGAGGGTTAGAGGTGGGGGCCCTCTTCATCTGCTCCGACTGATCAGCTCCGCTGAACTGATCAATCTCAAAACAGACTAACGGCGAGGCGAGCAATCCCTCGCCGTTTTCTTTTGCGCACGAAGCGCTGTCGGTCGGATCGTCCGACAATCCGGCCCCCGCCGTTGCGCCTTGCGAGTCCCACGCTTGCTGCGCTTTCGCCCGCGAGCTAGTGTCGACTCAGATTATTTTCGCCACGACGCGGCCTCGCCATCCCGCGAGGCCGACGCGCTTGTGAGGTTTCATCGTGAGCAGTGTCTTCTGGTTCTTGTTGTTTGTTGGCGGCGCTCTCGTCCTCGCGTATCAACGGGTCTCGTTGCTCACCGCGACGCTCGCCTACGGCGGCGCACTCCTTTTATATACATGGTTCGGCTCGGCCGGCTTGCCTTGGCTGATCGCGTTGTGGCTCGTCCTCGCCGGTCTCGTCTTTCTCAACATCGATGCGCTCCGCATGCGCTTCGTCAGCCGGCCGTTCTTGCGCACGTATCGCCGCATGCTGCCTTCGATGTCACAAACGGAAAAGGACGCACTCGAGGCCGGCACAGTGTGGTGGGACGGTGAGCTGTTCACCGGCGGACCGAATTGGGAAAAGCTGATGTCGGCCTCGACGCCGCGCTTGTCCGCCGAGGAGCAGGCGTTTCTCGACGGTCCGTGCGAAGAACTCTGCCGCATGATCGACGACTGGGATTTCACTCACCGCCGCGCCGACCTGTCGCCGCAGGTGTGGGACTTCCTCAAACAGAAGGGCTTCTTCGCGATGATCATTCCGAAGAAGTACGGCGGCCTCGAATTCTCCGCGTACGCGCACTCGTGCGTGCTCGTGAAGTTGTCGAGCCGCTCCGGCGTCGTCGGCTCGACGGTCGCCGTCCCGAACTCGCTCGGTCCCGCGGAACTGCTGCTTCACTACGGCACGCAGGAACAGCGCGACTACTATCTGCCGCGTCTCGCGCGCGGCGAGGAGATTCCGTGCTTCGCGCTGACCGGGCCGCGCGCCGGCTCCGACGCAGCCTCGATTCCGGATACCGGCGTCGTGTGCAAAGGCATGTATGAAGGGCGCGAGATCATCGGTCTCAAGCTCAACTTCTCGAAGCGCTACATCACGCTCGCGCCGATCGCGACCGTCATCGGGCTCGCGTTCAAACTGTACGATCCGGATCGCCTGCTCGGCGGCGACCGCACGGACTACGGCATCACCTGCGCGCTGATCCCGCGCGACACACCGGGCCTGTCGATCGGACGGCGCCATTTTCCTTTGAACGTGCCATTCCAGAACGGCCCGATCCAAGGCAAGGACGTGTTCGTGCCGCTCGAATTCATCATCGGCGGACCGAAGCTCGCCGGCCAGGGCTGGCGCATGCTCGTCGAGCAGTTGTCCGTCGGCCGTTGCATCTCGCTGCCCTCGAGCGCGACGGGCGCATCGAAAGCCGCGGTGTTCGCGACCGGCGCGTATGCGCGCATTCGCCGTCAGTTCAACACGTCGGTCGGCAACTTCGAAGGGGTCGCCGAAGTGCTCGCACGCATGACTGGCACGTCCTACATCATGGATGCGGCCCGTTCCGTAACGGCCGGTGCGATCGATGGCGGCGAACGCCCGTCAGTGCCGTCCGCGATGCTGAAGTACAACCTCACCGAGTTCGGCCGCGCGATCGCGAACGATGCGATGGACATTCACGGCGGCAAAGGCATCTGCCTCGGGCCGAAAAACTATCTCGCGCGCGGCTATCAGATCGTGCCGGTCGCGATCACGGTCGAAGGCGCAAACCTGCTGACGCGCAGCCTCATCATCTTCGGCCAGGGCGCGATTCGCTGCCATCCGTTCGTGCTGCGAGAAATGAACGCAGCGCGGGAGAAGGACAAACAGAAGGGCTTGAAGGAGTTCGACGCGGCGCTGTTCGGCCATATCGGCTTCACGCTGAGCAATGCCGCGCGCTCGCTGGTGATGGCGCTGACGCTCGCCCGCTTTTCGCGGGTGCCCGAAACGGGCCCGACGCAGCGCTACTTCCAGCACATCAATCGCTTCAGCGCCTCGTTCGCGTTCGCGACCGACGTCGCGATGCTCACGCTGGGCGGCTATCTGAAGAAGAAAGAGTCGCTGTCGGCGCGGCTCGGCGATGTGCTGTCGAGCATGTATCTCGCCTCGATGGTGCTGAAGCACTACGACAACCAAGGCCAGCCGGAAGAGGATCTGCCGCTCGTCGAATGGGCGTGCCGCACGCTCCTGTATAGAGCGCAGGAGCAGCTGCACACCTTCCTGCGCAATTTCCCCAACCGGTTCATCGCGGCGGTCATGCGCTTGTTCATCTTCCCGCGCGGACAGACGTATCACGCACCGTCCGATCCGCTCGCGCACGCAGTCGCAAACGCGGTGCTGCGCACGAGCGTCACGCGCGACCGCCTGACCGACGGCATCTATCGCACCGTCGAGCCGACGAACGCGCTCGGCCTGCTGCACGAAGTCCTCGTGCTCGCCGATACCGCCGAAGCGTACGAAAAGCGCGTGCGGGTCGAGGGCGTGAAGACCGGCAAGATCACCGCGCTCGATCTGCCGGGGCAGATTCAGCAGGCGCTCGCGGCAGGCATTTTGTCCGAGACGGAAGCCGCGTTCCTGCGCGACTACGACCGTCGCGTGATGGAGCTGATTCACGTCGACGACTTCACGAGCGAGGACATGGCGGCGGCGCGGGCGGAGTCGGAACCGCGGCAGATGCGCGTCGGAGTGGCGTAATCACTTACACTGCGCACGCCCGATTCACCGAGGAGAGAATTCGAATGAAGCGACTGGTTCCTGCCACCGCCGCGCTGGCCGCGCTTGGACTTCTGTCCGGCGTCGCGACGATTGCCGCGGACATGAAGCGGACACCCGCGCCCGCGAGCGCCGAGGTTTATTTCATCTCGCCGCAGGACGGTGAGACGGTCACGAGCCCGGTCACCGTGCGGTTCGGCCTCAAGGGCATGGGTGTCGTGCCCGCGGGTCTCGCGTTCGACGGCGCCGGCCACCACCATTTGATCGTCGATGCGAAGACGCCGCCGCTCAATGCGCCCGTTCCAGCCGATGCCAATCATCTGCACTTCGGCAAAGGCCAAACCGAAACGACCCTCGAGCTCAAGCCCGGCAAGCACACCCTGCAATTGATCCTTGGCGATCAGCTGCACATTCCGCATGACCCGGCTGTCGTCTCGAAGGTGATCACCATCACCGTGAAGTGAGCGCACGGGCGATCCTGCATGTCGACATGGATGCGTTCTACGCATCCGTCGAGCAGCTCGACAATCCGGAGCTGCGCGGCAAGCCCGTAATCGTCGGCGGGTCTGGTCATCGCGGCGTGGTCGCCGCGGCGAGCTACGAGGTGCGCAAGTACGGCGTGCATTCCGCGATGCCGACCCGCCAAGCACTGCAACTGTGTCCGCACGCGATCTGCGTGCGGCCCCGGTTCGAGCGCTACCAGCAGGCGTCGAACATCGTGTTCGGCGTGTTTCACGAGTTCACGCCGATCGTCGAGGGCTTGTCGCTCGACGAAGCATTTCTCGACGTCACCGCGAGCCAGGCGGCGTTCGGCGCCGGCGCGGTGATCGCCGCGCAGATCAAGCAGCGCATTCACGAGCGCACCGGGCTCACGGCGTCGGTCGGTGTCGCGCCGAACAAGCTCGTCGCGAAAATCGCGTCCGATCTGCGCAAGCCGGATGGGCTCGTCATCGTGCGTGAGGACGAGGTTCAGGCGCTCCTCGATCCGTTGCCGGTCACGCGTCTATTCGGTATCGGCAAAAAGACCGAACCCCATCTCACGCGTATCGGCATTCACACGTTTCGCGATCTGCGACACGCATCGGACGCGGTGTTGCAACCCGTGTTCGGGCGCTTTGCCGCGCAAATGCGCGCCCGGGCGGCCGGCATCGACGAGCGCGCGGTCATTGCCGACTGGGACGAAAAGCAGATCAGCGCCGAGGAGACGTTCGACGTCGATCTGACCGACCGCAAGGCCATGCAAGCGCAACTGGCGGAGCTGGCGGATCGCATGTCGGTGCGCCTGCGCAAGCAGGGCTGGCTCGCCGGCTCCGTGGTCGTGAAGATCCGGCGCAAGGACTTCAAGACATACACGCGACAGACGGCGCTGCGCCCGCCGACGCACGAAACGAAGCCGCTCGCACAGGCTGCGGCGCTATTGCTCGATGAATGGCTGCGTGAGCAGCCGCACGCCGCGGTCCGCCTGCTGGGCGTTGGCGCACGCGACCTGACACTCGCGCCGCAGCTGGATATGTTCGCGGTGCCGGACTCGCAAAAGAACCAGGATCTGGACGCCGCGCTCGACAGCATCCGCGCGAAGTTCGGCGGCAGCGCGGTGGCGCGCGGCAGCTCGATCCGCAAGACCTAGCTCGCCGCGGCGGCTCAGCAGCGAAAAGCCGCCGGGCGTGGTCGCTAGCACCCGGCAAACGTCAGGCCTGCTGCACTCGGCGACGGCGGGCGCCCTTACCGCTTCGCCCGCTGCAGCCGTTGTTGCAGCAAATTGCGGTGCCGCTGTCGCGCGGCGCTCTCGGGCGCTGCGCTCTCCTGCAATTCGACCGCGATCAGCTGGTGCCCGAGCCGCTGCACCGTGGCCAACCGACCCCAGTCGCCCTCGCTTGCGAACTTGATCATGTCCGGCCAGAAGCACGGGTTCGACGACCAGCGCGGCGTCAACAACCCCGGATAGTCGGCCGCGATCCGCTTCAATTGCCACAGCTGCATCAGACACAGGCGATTGATGACCGGCGTCGACATACCGTAGACGACGCGCGCCGCCAGCGGCTGCGTGACCGCAACATGCCATGCGTGCAGCAATGCGATTTCGCAGAACGAAGTCTGCACCACGAGCGCGCTCAGCCCTCCATATCGTGCATCGATCGGGTGCTGCCCCACGTACGCGGCCGAGCGCCAGAAATGCTGATCCTCGAAGCCGAGCGAATACAGCGAAAAGGCCGTGCTCGCGAGCGCCTGCCGGCTTTGCGCGGAACACGTCGCGAGCGCATCCATGACGCGTTCCGGCAAATAGGCGAGACCGCGCGTGCGCGACGCTGCGCGTTCGGCGATGACGAGCTCCAGGTAATCGAGATTCAGCGCGTACAGTCGACCGAGCAGGTCGCGCGAGAGAATCGGGTGGCGGTTGTCCAGGAATCCATTCGACTTCGAGCTCATGTTCACCATCCTTGGTGGCCGTCGAGACGGCTCAAATATGGCCGCGAGGCGGATGCCGGCGCAGTAAGTTGTTACCGAAGCTGCGCGCGGCCGACGATTTCGAGCACACTCGAGACGACTCAGCACGTCGGGACCAAGGAGGGTCCATGCACATCAGCAACGATCGATACTTTCGCGAGCGCCAACGACACGATCTCGCCCTGCGGATGATTCGCCACGAAGCGCGCACGTGCACGATCAAATCGTGCACCGGCCTGACCGAGGACCGCATTCGCAGACTCTGCCGCACTTACGCGATCCACAGCGACGCGCTCCCCATTCGCCGTCGCGGCAAATCACCACAACGCATCGCATTCTTCACGCGCAACGCGCAGCTGTCGTTCGAGTCGTCGTGTCTCACGAGCGTATTCGTCGCGTTCGGCCTGCTGCGAAAGTCCTACGATCCGAGCGCGGAGGCTGCGTCCCTCGAATACGGCGCGCTGTTCTGCGATGCCTTCGAAACGCACCTGCAGCTCTCGCGCACGACGGCGATCACGTTCGAGCACGCCTGGTTTCTCCTGCAACAGTTGAACGCGGGCCGCTCGATTCAGTTGACTCGCTGCCGCCAGTGCCACGGGCAGCACTTGCGCGACACCGTCAATACGACCGCTTGTCCGACGTGTCGTCTGCGGCGACCGGCGCACTCGCGACGCGCGGCGCGCAAGCCGACAGCCGCGCTGCTGCTGGCGCGATCGCTGGCGCCGCGGCACGGGCATCAAGAGCGGACT
This sequence comes from Pseudomonadota bacterium, assembly GCA_023428645.1. Lineage (GTDB taxonomy): Bacteria > Pseudomonadota > Gammaproteobacteria > Steroidobacterales > Steroidobacteraceae > Steroidobacter. The sequence goes on along the minus strand of JAEYXD010000031.1, from coordinate 49,329 downwards.
TCGCGCTGATACACTGGCGGCCTTTTCCGCAGCTGTCGCGTTACGAGCAAGAGAGATCTCATGGCCGCGCCGCGCTCGCGTCCGAATTTTCTGGCGGGTCCTTACCTCAACCGGGTCGCGGAATGGCGCAAGGACGAGGCGCGTCTGCGCGCCGCGTACGAGGATCCGAACACGTTGCTCGTGCCGGTCTGGCGCGCGCGCAATCTGCTCGTGCAAGGCGAAACGACGCTCACCGCGCGTTTCGTCACCGGCGCCGCGACGCTCGGTGTCGATCGCAGCGAGCTCATCTTCCTCGGCGAATTTCACGAGCACGCCTGCTTTGCCGTCGAGCTCGATCCACAGGTCGAACCCGCCATCGAATCGTCAGTGATGTTTCGCGATCTGCGCGCCATTGCCGGCGAGGTGCCCGCGGAAGAAGCCGGGGTGCTCGCCTACGCCCGCGCGATGGTGACGTGGCGCGAGCGTCATCGTTTTTGCGGCCGCTGCGGCGCGCGAACGGTGCCCGCTCAAGGCGGGCACGTGCTGCGCTGCTCGAATCCGGGCTGCAACAACCAGCAGTTCCCGCGCATCGATCCGGCGATCATCGTGCTCATCCATGACGGGGAGCGCGCGTTGCTCGGTCGTCAGGCCACCTGGCCGGCGGGGCGCTATTCCACGATCGCGGGTTTCGTGGAGCCGGGCGAAAGCCTGGAAGATGCGGTCGTGCGCGAGGCGCGCGAGGAGACCGGCATCGTCGTCGATGAAGTCGAGTATCACTCCTCGCAGCCGTGGCCGTTCCCGTCGTCGCTCATGCTGGGCTTTCTCGCTCATGCGGCCACGACGACGATCGATCTCGGTGATGCCGAGCTCGAGGACGCCCGCTGGCTCACGCGCGAGCAACTGGCGGCCGGCGAGGTCGCGTTTCCCTACCCGCATTCGATTTCGTTTCGTTTGATCGAAGAGTGGTACGACGCCGGCGCCGCGCGGCCGTTGCGAGAGATGCCCAACCCGCGCATCTGGGGGCGGTGAACAGGCCGCCGCAGGGCAACGAAGATCGCCGCCTCGGCCCGCGGGGCTTCGGAGCCTTGGATAGTCGGTGACAGCTCGTCAGAATACGCAGCGCTTCCATCATGTTGCGTTCATCTTCGGCGAGGCATGCTGCGCTCGACTGGGCGCAGGCTGTGAGCATTCTCCGACTCTCCGATCACGAATCACCGGCCAACGCTAACCTACGACCCAGAACCCATGTGCCTGCTGCTGATCGCCTGGAAAACCCATCCGCGCTACCGCCTCATCCTGGCGGGCAATCGCGACGAATTTCACGACCGCCCCGCCGCGCCGCTGAACTGGTGGCAGGACGACCCCCGGATTCTCGCGGGCCGCGATCTCAAGGCCGGTGGGACGTGGCTCGGCGTCGCACGTTCGGGGCGCTTCGGCGTCGTCACGAACTATCGCGACCTGCAGGCGCCGGTCGAAGGCGCGCCATCGCGCGGCAATCTCGTGCCGAGATTCCTGACGGGCGCAACCTCGCCAAAGGAATTCCTCGATGACCTCCGCGGCGCTGCCCTGCGCTACTCCGGCTTCAACCTGCTGGTCGGCGGCTCGCGCGCACTCTATTACTACTCGAACCGCGGCCCGAAGGCGCCAACCGCGCTCGCCCCTGGCGTGTACGGGCTGAGCAATCACCTGCTCAACACGCCCTGGCCGAAGCTCACGCGCACGCGCGAACGCTTCACTGCCTTGTTGCGCGATCCGGACGTCACGCCCGACGCGCTGTTCACGGTGCTCGCCGATCGCGAGCTCGCACCGCCCGACCATCTACCTTCGACCGGGCTGCCGGCCGATTGGGAACGCGTCGTTTCCGCGCCGTTCATCGTCAACGAGCGTTACGGCACGCGCTGTTCCAGCGTACTCATGGTCGAGCGCACCGGCCGCACGATCCTGCACGAGCGCCGTTTCGATGCGAGCGGCATCCAGAGCGGCACGTCGCGCTTCGAGTTCACGAGCGCGGAAGTGCCGGAAGTCTGGTTCGAGGCCGAAGATCCCGACGAGGTGATCGTGCCCGACACCTCCTTCGATTCCTCACCCGAGTGACGCGCGCCGCGACTCATCGTGCACGCTGGATCTCGCTGCTCGGCGCGGTGCTCACGCTGAGCGCCGCGCCGGCACACGCTGAGATCGAGATCGAAATTCCCGACGTCAGCGACCAGATCGCCACGAACGTTCGCGCTTTCCTCAGCCTCTCGCGCTTCGCCGATCGCAAGGACGTCACGCCCGAAGTGATGTCGCGCCTGCAGCGCCGCATCGTCGCGGAGACGCACAGCGCCTTGCAGCCGCTCGGCTATTACGAGCCCGAAGTGGAGTACCAGGTCGTCGACGAAGGCAATGGTCGCTGGAAGGTCACGGTGCTCGTGACGCCCGGCCGGCCGGTACGTATCTCGGAGGTCGAGATCGACATTCTCGGCCCGGGCCAGGACGCGCGGGCGCTGCGCGAACTGCTGCCGCGCGAGGACTTGAAACCGGGCCTGCGCCTGAATCACGGCGCCTACGATCGCGCTCGCGACGACCTCGTGCGCACGGCGAAGAACGACGGCTATCTCGACGCGCAATTGACGACGCACGAGCTCGAGATCGACCGCATCGAGCGGCGCGCGCGCATCAAGCTCGTGCTCGACACCGGCGAGCGTTACCACTACGGCAAGATCGACGTCTCGCAGGACGTCATCCACGACGACGCGATGCGGCGTCTGCTGCGCATGCACGAAGGCGATCCATACACGCTCGATTCGCTGTTGCGCACCCAATACGTGCTCGACGACTCGCAATACTTCTCGCTCGTCGACATCGACAGCGGCGAGCCCGACCGCGCGGCGCGCACGGTGCCGATCAAGATCCAAGCCGAGCCGTCGCGCAAACATCGCTTCGCGGTCAGCGCGGGCTATGCGACCGACACGCGCGCGCGCGGTCGCTTCACCTGGGACAACCGGCGCGTGAACGCGAGCGGGCATCGGTTCAAGACCGAGCTGATCGCCTCGTCGGTCGTGACCGAAATCTCGGCGCGCTACGTCATCCCAGTCATGGACGTCGCGCTCGAGAAGCTCGAGTTCACCGCCCTCGCGAACGAGGAGGAGCTCGGCGATACGTTCAGCCAACGCTACGAAATCGGCGCCGGCCTGACCGAAGCGCTCGGGCGTTGGCAGCGGGTCTTGTTCCTGCGGTTCTCGGACGAGAAGACGACGTTCCCGTTCGACGGCGTCAATCCCGAATACTCGACGCGACAATTCCTCATCATCCCGGGCATCAGCTACTCGACGCTGCCGAGCTACGTCGTCGGCGGCACATTGCGCCCGTACAACGTCTACGCGGAGCTGCGCGGCTCACCGAGCACGTTCGGCTCCGAGGCGTCGTTCCTGCAATTGCGCGTGCAGGCCGAGCGGCTGTTTCGCCTCGCGCCGCAATGGCACCTGCGCTTGCGCGGCGAGATCGGCGCGAGCTGGGTCGCGGACTTTTCCGATCTGCCGGCGTCACAGCGCTTCTTCGCGGGCGGCGATCGCAGCGTGCGCGGCTTCGACCTGAACGAGTTGTCGCCGCCGCCCGAGCCGCTGCCGGGCCAGCCGACTCGCACGCTCAAGACGAGCGTCGGCGGCAAGAATCTGCTGACGGGCACGATCGAGTTCGAGCGCGACCTGCCGCGCAACTTCGCGCTCGCGGCGTTTTACGACGCGGGCAACGCCTTTAACGAGTGGGGCGATCCGCTCGAGTACTCCGTCGGGCTCGGCCTGCGCTATCGCATCGCGGTCGCCAGCCTCGGCGTGGACATCGCGCAGCCGTTATCGGAGCCGGGCCGCGGTCCGAAGCTGCACTTGTACATCTCGACGCTGTTCTAGACACCGTGCTCACCTGGATCGCCATCGTCATCGCGCTCGCCGCCTTCGGGTGGCTGATCTATCGCGCGCGCGGGGCGCTGCGGTGGTTCATCGTACTGGCGTGTGTCGTCGTGCTCGTTCCGCTCGGCATCGTCGCGGCGCTCTTGTACACCGAAACCGGGTTGCAGCTCGCCGCCTCGCAGCTCGATCGCCTGACGCGCTTCGGCGTGCACATCGACGGCGTGTCGGGAACGCTCGCCGGGCCACTGCGTGTGGCGCGCTTCGAGCTTACGCATCCACGCGTCCACATCGTGTCCCACGACATCGTCATTCAGCCGCGCATCCGCCAGCTACTGATTCAGACGATCGGCGTGCGCTCGGCGAGCGCCCGCGACACGGTCGTCGAGATCCTGCGCGCGCCGCCCGAGCCGCCGCCCACGAGGCCGCTGCGTTTCTTGCCGAGCTTCATGCGCATCGACATCGACGAGGCCGTGTTCACGCGTTTGCGCTACGTGAACATCGACGGCACCGCGATCGACGCCGAGCGCGCGAGCGGCGCGGCGACGCTGACATCGCGCCACATCCGCGTGCCGACGTTCGCTGCACGCGGCACTTGGTTCGAGCTCGACGGCAACGTGCTCTTGACCGCGGAGCGGCCGCTCGCGATCGCGCTCACGACGCGCGGCCGGCTGGATTATCGCGACGTCGCTTACATGCTCGAAGGCAGTCTCGGCGGCACGCTCGACGAACTCGCCATCAAGGCGTCGGCGAGCGCGCCGACGCGCGCGTCCGCGGACGTCGTGCTCACGCGGCCGGACGACAGTTGGCGCATTGCCGGCACGGTCGCGGCACCGGAGTTCTCGCTCGCGCCGTGGCTCGAGCGCCCGCCGTTCTCGATCCGCGACGCCGCGCTTCAGGTCGTCATCGATCCCGATGGCATTCAGGCGCGCGGGCAGCTCGTCGTCCCCGAGCTCGACGAGCAACCGCTGTCCATCGATGCGAATGGACGTTATGCGCAACGCACGATTCATATCGGGCGGGCGGACCTCGCGCTCGCGAACGCGCCGGTGAAGCTGCGCGCCGCCGGATCGGTCACGCTCGACGGCGCGGCTTCGACGATCGACGCCCGGGCGCAATGGACGAGCCTGCAATGGCCGCTGCGCGGCGAGGCGCTCGTGTCGAGCCCGACCGGTTCCGGCACGCTGCGCGGCACGCTGCCGTATATGTACTCGATCGATGCGCAAGTCGCGGCTCGCGGCGTTCCGCCCGCGGCGGGCACGGCAAGCGGCACGATCAGCAAGACCTCGCTGACGCTCGAGGCGTTCGATGTGCAGGCACTCGAGGGCCGCCTGACCGGCGCGGGCACGCTCACTTTCGCCGCGCCGCGCCGCTGGGACGTGCGGGCGAGCGTCACCGACATCGACACGACGCCGCTCGATGCGCGCTTCCCCGGCCGCATCACGGCGCGGTTCGTCGCGAACGGCATCGGCACGGACAAGCAGGCGCGCTTCGCCGCGAGCATCGCCGAGCTGCGCGGACATCTGCGCGACCAACCCGTGTCCGCGCGCGGCAGCATCGAGCGTGACGCGAAGGGCTGGAAGGTTCGGGACGCGCGCGTGAACTATGGCCAAGCAAGGCTCACCGCGGACGGCGAGCTGCACGACGAGATCCACGCGAGCTGGTCGCTGCAGGCACCCGATCTCGCGGCGCTCCTGCCGGACGCGACCGGCTCGATCGATTTCAGCGGCAGCGCGAATGGACCGGTAAAGGCGGCGCGCATCATCGCGGACGCCCGCGGCGAACGCATCGGCTACGCCGGGTGGCGTGCACGGCAATTCGCGCTGAGCGGCGACGTGGATCTCGCCGGCACGCAGCCGTCGCGGCTCACGATCGAGGCGCGGGGCATCGGCGCGTCGACGGTGCTCATAGATTCGTTCCGCGCCAGCAGCAACGGCACGGCCGCCGAGCATCGCATCGCGATGACGGCGATCGGTCACGCAGCGAATCCGCGCGAGCCCGTCTCGACCGCGGACGTCACGATTCAAGGCCGGTACGCCGATGGCGCATGGAACGCGACGATTGCCTCGACCGACATCAAGGCGCGCGCCGACGACGAGCGCCTCGCGCTCGTGGAGCCGGGACATGCGATCCTGACTCGCGACCGCGTGCAGCTCGATCCGCTGTGTTTCGCGATGGGCAATGGCCGGCTGTGCGCCGAAGGCAACTGGGAGCGCGGCAAAGCGTGGGAAGGCATCGTGTCGGGTTACGAACTGCCGCTCGCGGCGTTCTTGCCTCCCGGCGGGCCGGAAACCCGGTACGGCGGCCGCATCGAAGGCCGCGTGCGCGCATTCGGCGCGCCGAACATCGCATGGCAGGGCGAGGCCGGTATGCGCATCATCGATGCGTCGATCATCTATAACCCGCAAGGTGCGGAGCCGGAGACGCTGAATCTCGGCACGGGCGGTCTCGCCGCGACGGCGACGCCCGAGCGCATCAACTTCTCGTTCGGCGTGCAGGCGTTCACGGATACGTTCTTGTTCGCGAACGCGAACATCGATCGGCGCAGCCCGCAGCCGTTGTTGCGCTCGCCGCTCGTCGGCGATTTTCGCGCGCGTGCCGCGGACGCGAACGTGCTGCCGATCCTGTTTCCCGACGTCGACAATGCCGCAGGCCTGCTCACCGCGAACGGCACGGTGACGGGCACGCTCGAGCAGCCGCAAATCGACGGGCGGATCGAGCTTGCGAACGGCCAGTTCGATTCCTATCGCGTGAATCTCCTGCTGCGCGAGCTGAATCTCGTCGCGAATCTCGCCGGCAATGCGCTGTACTTCAATGGCAAGGGCCGCGCCGGCGAAGGCGAGCTGAACATCGGCGGCCGGTTCGAGTGGGTCGACGGCGTCTCGCGCGGCAATCTGCAGGTTCGTGGCGAGAACTTGCTCGTCGCGGACCTGCCGGAATACCGCGTCGTCGCCTCGCCCGATCTCACCTTTGGCATCGACGGGCGCATCATCAACGCCACGGGCACCGTCACGATCCCGAGCGCGCGCGTGCAGCCCGCGCAATTGACCGGCGCCGTGCAGGTCTCCGACGACGCGCGCTATGTCGGCGAGCATCCGGCGGAGATCGAAGGCCGCTACACGGTCAGCAGCGACATTCGCGTCAACATGGGCGACGACGTGCGGGTCGATTCGTTCGGCCTGCAAGGGCGCATCGAGGGCGGTGTCGCGACGACGCTGCGCACGGGCGAGACGCCGATCGGCCGCGGCGAGCTCAGCGTCGACGACGGCCGCTACGAGGCGTTTGGACAGAAGCTCGAGATCACGCGCGGGAAGCTCCTGTTCGAAGCATCGCCGCTCGCCGATCCCGGCCTCGATATCGAGGCGCGCCGCAAGATCGAGACGATCGTCGTCGGCTTGAATGTGCGCGGCACGTTGCAGCAGCCGCGGCTGTCGTTCTTTTCGGAGCCGTCGATGCCGCAAACGCAGGTCGTTTCGTATCTGCTCGTCGGTAGGCCGGGCGGCACGACGTACTCGAGCGGCACGACGACGATCAACTCGGCGAGCGATGCGCTGGCGATGCAGGGCGGCGGGCTGCTCGCCTCGCAGATCGGCCGGCGCATCGGGCTCGAGGAGGTCGGCGTCGAGAGCAGTGTCGACAGCGCGGGCGAGACGAACCAGCAGCTCGTGCTCGGCAAATTCCTGTCGCCGCGATTGTTCGTCAGTTACGGCATCTCCCTGACCGAATCGATCAACACGCTGAAGCTGCGATACACGATCAGCGACCGCTGGGTGCTGAAGACGGAGTCCGGCGAGAATCAGAGCGCGGACATCGAGTTCACGATCGAGCGCTGAGACACCTTCCGATCGCAGCGGAGATCAGAGAGCGCGCAGTCCCTGCTCCGCGCTGGAAGGGCGCGTCCCCTCCTCCGCGCAGCGGGGGAGGGCCAGGGAGGGGGCGCGGCGGATCAGTACAAAGCGCCCTTGAGCGCCGCGACCAACGCCAACGGTTGATCGAGCATCACGTGATGATGCGACTGCGGAATCGCGATCGGCCCATGGCCCTGCGCGAGCCGCTTCGCGATCGCATGGGCGAGCGCTCGCGTCACGATCACGCTCTGATCACCGTACATGTAAGTCACGGGGCACTGAATCCGCGCGAGCATGCGCACGACCCCTTCCGGGTCTTCGTGGACGCTGCGCGGCATGAAGCTCTCGTCGAACTTCCATACGAAACCGCCGTCCAGCGGGCGCATCGAATGCTCCGCGATGTAGTCGAGCACATAAGGCTCGGCCGCATTGTGCTCCGGCACGAGCCGAAACCTCGCGCGCGCAGCCTCGAACGTCGGATACAGCTTCTTCGCCCGCGGCTCGAGCGGCGGCGGCAGGCGATGTTCGATCTCCGGCAAGCGCACGTAACTGTCGATGATGACCGCGCGCTCGACATGCTCTGGAAACTCCGCGCACGTGCGCGCCACCCGGCTGCCGCCGAAGCTGTGGCCGACGAGCGTCGCGCGCGACAAGCCCGCATGCTGAAGCACGCCGACGATATCGCGCGAAAACGTCATCGGCTCGTAGCGCTCCCGCCAGCCGCTGTCGCCCATCCCGGAAAAATCGAGCGCGATGACACGGAAGCGGCTCAGGAAGAACGGGGCGACGAAGCTCCACCAGCGGGCGTGCGCGCGAAATCCGTGCGCGAACAACAAGCCGGGCTTGTTCGCGTCGGCGAGATTCCAGGCGAGATAGTGGATCGGTGTTCCGTCGACGTCGACGAAGCGCGACTCGGACGGTGCTGCTACAGCTTTCGTGAACCAGGCGGGCGGCATCACGAAAATGTTAGTCGAATTCGGTCGGCAACTCCCGCTGCAAATGATGCACGTACATGCGGCGGATCTGCTCTGCAGTCGATCTGCCTGTCGACAGCTCCGGCAGCTCGTCGAGCTTGAAGAACTCGACGCCGTCGGTCTCGTTGCTGAAACGCGGTGCGCCGCCCGTGATGTCGCAGATGAAGATCGCCTTCCAGGAATGAAACAGGTACGGCGGATGGTGCTTGTTGCGATCGTAGAGCGCCGCGAGCTTCACGGCTTTCGCGGTGTAGCCGGATTCCTGCTCGATCTCCTTTTCCACGGCATAGGATGGCGTGTCGTTCACATCGGCCCAGCCGCCGGGCAGCGTCCATTTGCCGTCGATCGTCTCGCGTACGAGCAGCACGGTGTCGTCTCTATAGATGGCGCCGCGCACGTCCATCTTCGGCGTCGCATAGCCGTCTTCGACGAACCATGTGTTGCGCAAGGCCTCCGGCGAATGCGTGGACTCGTTCGCGAGGAGCTGCGCGCCGATCGCGGCGATCTCACGGTAGCGCTCGCGATCGTACTCTTGCAGGGTGAAGTGCAAGCCCGTTTGCGACAGCGCGAGCAGGCGTCGCGCGAGCTCAAGGTTCGAGGACATGGCGTTGGCACATCAATGACCGGCGCTTAAGCTATCATGCCCGCCCGTCGCTTCTTCATACTCCAATGAATCAGCCCGCCTCGCCGCCGCCGAACCATTTCGACGGCCGTGGTCTGGCCGCCGTGGCCGCCGCGTTCTTCATCTGGGGATTGCTGCCGCTCTATTTGAAATCCTTGCATTCGGTGCCGGTGCTGCAGGTCACCGCGCATCGTCTCGTCTGGGGATGCGTATTCGCCTTCGCCTGGCTCGCGATGCGCCGCGAGCTCACGACGGTGTGGTCGGCGCTGTCGCAGCCGCACACCCGCTCGCGCCTGTGCCTGAGCGCGCTGCTCATCAGCATCAACTGGATCACGTACGTGTGGGGCATCGCGAACGGCCGCGTCGTCGAAACGAGCCTCGGCTATTTCATCAATCCGCTCCTGAACGTCGTGCTCGGCGTCGTCGTGCTGTCCGAGCGTCTGAACCGAACGCAATGGACCGCGGTCGCGATTGCCGCGATCGGCGTCTCCTACCTGACATGGAGCGCGGGTCACCCGCCATGGCTCGCGTTGACGCTCGCGATCACGTTCGGCCTGTACGGTCTCGTTCGCAAGGTCGTGCAGGTCGATGCCCTCGCCGGCCTGGCGAGCGAGACGCTCATTCTCTTGCCGTTCGGCCTCGGCTTCCTGGTCTGGTGTCAGCTCGCGGGCACCGCGGCCTTCGTGCATCAGGGCATCGGCATCGATCTGCTGCTGATCCTGGCCGGACCGTTGAGCGCGCTTCCGCTCGTGCTCTTTGCGTTTGGCGCGCGCCGCATCCCCTACTCCACGGTCGGGTTGATGCAATACATCGGCCCGACGCTGCAGCTCTCGCTCGGGATCTTCGTGTTTCACGAGCCCTTCACCCAGGATCGGGCGATCGGTTTCTCGCTCATCTGGACCGCGCTCGCGATCTACGCGGCGGACGGGGTATGGCGATCGAGGAGAATTGCCGCGGTGGCGGGCGCCTAGCCTGCCGCGCACGAGCCTTGACAAGCCCCTGCATATTTATGCACGATGCGCGCGTTTTTATGCAGTCGCTCAGGCTGCCCCGTACGCCGTCACCTTGATCCGGAGCCAGTTCCTGTCGATGGCCGCTGAAATTCACCAATCCGTCTCGCGCCGCGCGGCGATTCTCCGGATCATCCGGGAGTCGACCGTGCGCAATCAGGACGAGCTGGTGAAAGTGCTGCGCAAGCAGGGCTTCGAAGCGACGCAGTCGAGCGTGAGCCGGGATCTGCGCGAGCTCGGCGTCGCCAAGGCGGGCGATCGCTACATCCTGCCGGGCGACAACGCGGTGGAAGCGAATCCATTCGCGGCCGTCGCGAACTTCGTCCTCGCGGTACGTACGGCCGGGCCGTCGTTGACGGTCGTTAAAACGACGGCCGGCCACGCCCAGAGCGTCGCCGTCGCCATCGATCAGGCAAATTGGCCCGAGGTCGTCGGCACGATCTCCGGCGACGATACGATTTTCCTCGCCACCGAAGATGGCCGCGAGCAGCGCAAGCTGCGCGATCGCATGCGCGATATCTTCGGCGAGCGCATCGGCTGATCGCGCGCACGCGCGGGCCGATCCGATCTTCCAACTCACCTCACTGACGCATTTTTCATGAGCGACACACTTCCCGCCGGCAATGAGCCCATTCTTCTCGCCTTCTCGGGCGGCCTCGACACGTCGTTCCTCGTGCCGTGGCTGAAGGAAAACTATGGTCGTCCGATCATCACGGTGACGGTCGACACGGGCGGCATCGATGCCGAAGCCGCGAAAGTGCTCGACCAGCGCGCCCGCGCGCTCGGCGCGCAGGACCACATCCTCGTCGAGGCGAAACAGGGCTACTTCGAGCAGGTCATCAAGTACCTCATCATCGGCAACGTGAAGCGCGGCCAGATGTATCCGCTGTGCGTCGGCGCCGAGCGCGTCATGCAGGCGCAGACGATTGCCGAGTGGGCGCGCAAGCTCGGGACCAAGGTCGTCGCGCACGGCTGCACGGCCGCCGGCAACGACCAGGTGCGCTTCGAAGTCGCGCTGCGCACGCTCGCGCCTGAGCTCACGATTCTCGCGCCGGTGCGCGACAAGGCGTTCAAGCGCCCGGAACAGCTCAAGTATCTGGAAGATCGCAAGCTCACGATCCCGCCGTACGGCGCCGCCTACTCCGTGAACCGCGGCTTGTGGGGCGTGACGATCGGCGGCAAGGAGACGCTGACGTCCGAAGGCAGCATTCCCGATCACGCGTGGGTGCTCTCGAAGGATGCGTTCACGAAGCCGAGCGCGCCCGAATCGCACACGATCAGCTTCGAGCAAGGCGTGCCGACCGGCCTCGACGGCGAGAAGCTCGATGCGGTGACGGTGATCGAGCGACTCGAGACGATCGGCGCGAAGTTCGGCGTCGGCCGCGGCATTCATCTCGGCGACACGATCATCGGCACGAAGGGACGCGTCGCGTTCGAAGCGCCAGCCGCCGAGGTGCTCATCAGCGCGCATCGCGAGCTCGAAAAGCTCGTGATGACGGGCCGCCAGCAGCGCGTGAAAGACATGGTGGCCGCGCCGTACGGCGATCTGGTGCACGAGGGTCAGCACCTGGATCCGGTGTGTCGCGACATCGAGGCGCTGATGCTCTCCTCGCAGTCGCGCGTCACGGGCGAGGTGAAAGTGCTGTATCGCCCGGGCACTGCCTTCATCGAAGGCGTGACCTCGCCGTACTCGATCATGGCCGCCTCGAAGGGCGTCTATGGCGAGGCCGCGGGCGAGTGGACCGCCGCCGACGCGCTCGGATTCTCGAAGATGGTCGGGCTGCCTGGAATGTTCTGGACCCGCGCCGGACGCGGGAAGTAGGGGTCGCCCCCTCCCTGTCCCTCCCCCGCGTTGCGGGGGAGGGGACGCCTCAATTCATCGAAGGATCAATTGCCATAGCCATGAAAACCGTCGTCGTCGATAAAGTTGCCTCCATCACTCAAGCGCTGAACTTGGGTCATGAGCTGCGGGTCGAGACCGTCGACATTCCCTGCGAGGAAGGCGTCGTGCTCGTGTGCGAGGTGCTGAACAACAAGTCGACGTACAACACGCTCGAACTCACGAGCGGACGCATGGCGAAGCTCGCGAAGGGCGACATCATCGTCGGCGCGCTCGGTCATCGGCAGGCGCTGTTCGGGTACTCGGGTCATCTGCCCGAATCGGTCAAGGAAGGCGACATCATTCAAGTGCTCAACATCGGCGGCGTGCTCGGTGTCGTCGACTCGGCGAATCCGGAGAAGGGCCGGCCGTTCGACGCCCGCGTCATCGGCGTCGTGCTGCAGTTCCCGTATCTCGGTGAGCGCATCGGCGTGCCGGCGCGCGTTGGCTACAAGCGGCTCGATCTCAACGCCACGGTCAATACCCACGGCGTTCCGGTCGTCGCGCTCGCCGGCACCTGCATGGAAGCCGGCAAGACGGCCGCCGCCTGCGCGATCGTCGCGCGCATGCGTCATCGCGGACTCAACGTGCACGCCTTCAAGGCCACGGGCGTCTCGCTGCGGCGCGACATCCTCGCGATGGAAGACGCCGGCGCCCGCCGCAGCATGATCTTCACGGACCTCGGCGTCGTCACGACGACGGCGAAGACCGGACCCGCGATCACGCGCGCGTTGCTCACGGAAATGTCGCAAGGCGAGCCGGACGTCATCGTGTTCGAGCTCGGTGACGGCATCCTCGGCGCTTATGGCGTCGAGGCGATCCTCGCCGCCGAGGACATTCGCAAGACGCTCACCTCCGTCGTGTTGTCGGCGAATGATCCGGTCGCCGCGTGGGGCGGCGTGAAGCTGCTGCGCGAGAAATTCGGCATCGAGCCGTCCGTCGTCACGGGCCCGGCGACCGACAATGCGGTCGGCGTCAACATCATTCGCGATCAATTCGGTGTGCCGGCCTTCAACGCGATCACCGATGGCGCGGCGCTCGGCGATCGCGTCATCGAATCGGTCGGATTGCAGGCGAAGGCGCGAGCGACCGTCAACGACTAGCGGCGCGCCGCCCGCCCGAGCAAGAGAATCGAGATGACCATGAGCACCGAAAAACTTCCCGCGATCGTCCTCGGCGGCACCGGCTACGTCGCCGGCGAGCTGCTGCGCTTGATCGCCGCGCATCTGCACATCGAGCTGCGGGCGATCCTGTCCGACAGTCAGCCCGGCGAGCTCGTGGCGAAGTCATTCGCGCACCTGGCGCCCGTCTATCCGACGCTGACGTTCTCGAGCCTCGCCGATGTCATGCAGCTCGTCGGCTCGCTGCCGAGATCCGTGATCGTGTCGGCCGCGCCGCACGGCGTCGCCGCGAAGCTCATCGACGATCTGCTCAAGGCCGCCGAAGCGAACCGGCGCGATGCGCGCGTCATCGACATCTCGGCGGACTATCGCTACACGACGCCGGGGGCCTACGAGGCCGTGTACAAACATGCGCACGGCGCGCCGGAGCGCATTCCACACTTCACGTGCGCGGTACCCGAACACCTGGACGAGGCGACGACGCCGCATGTCGCTCATCCCGGCTGCTTCGCGACGGCGGTGCTGCTCGCGAGCGTGCCGCTGCTGAAGCGCGATCTGATCGAGCCACGCTTGTTCGTCGCGGGCATCACCGGCAGCACCGGCTCGGGCCGCACGCCCGCGCCAGGCACGCATCACCCGCAACGGCACAGCGACCTGTACGCGTACAACCCGCTGGCGCATCGGCATACGCCGGAAATCACGGCGCTTGCGCGCGCGGCGACGGACGTCCAAGCTGAATTCAATTTCGTGCCGCACTCCGGTCCGTTCGCGCGCGGCATTCACGTCACGGTACAAGCGCAGGCGAAACGGCCGCTCAAGACCGCGGAGCTGCTGGGCGCGCTCGGCGAGTTCTATCGCGGCAAGCCGTTCGTGCGCGTCGCGCCCGAGCTGCCGCACATCAAGGATGTCGCGAGCAGCAACTACGCCTACGTGAGCGGCGCGGCGAACGGCCACAGCGTCGTCGTGATGTGCGCGATCGACAATCTGGTGAAGGGCGCCGCGGGCGGCGCGATGCAATGGCTGAACCGGGTGTACGGCTTCGACGAGACGACGGGTCTCGCCGCGCCGGCGCCTGGCTGGACGTAAGAAGCAGGTTTCACGATGGAAGCACATAAAAGAGACAACGTGACTTCGATCAGTCGGGCGCTGCCGGATCATCTGGCGCCCGTGTTCGCGCAATTTCCGCTCGAGGTCGTCGATGCGGAAGGCGTGTACCTGCGCACGCCCGGCGGCCGCCGCGTGCTGGATCTGTACGGCGGGCACGCCGTCGCGGCGCTCGGCTACAACCATCCGCGCTGGGTCGAGGCGCTGACGAGTCAGGCGCGCAACCTGTGCTTTCAAAGTAATGCCGTGCCGCTCGACGTGCGCCGGCGCGCCGCGACGAAGCTCGCGCAATTCTGCGGGCTCGGCCTCGACACCGTGTTCTTCATCAACTCGGGCGCCGAAGCGAACGAGAACGCATTGAAGATCGCGTGCAAGATGACGGGCGGCACGGAGATCGTCGCCGTCGAAGGCAGCTTCCATGGCCGCACCGCGGCGGCAGGCGCCGTCACGTGGGGCGCGGACAAAAAGTGGTACGGCTTTCCGGACAAGCCGTTCGACGTGAAATTCATCAAGCCGACCGACATCGATCGACTCGGCACGCTCATCAGCGATGCGACGGCCGCCGTCATCGTCGAGCCGGTGCAAGGCGTCGCCGGCGCGGTCGACCTGCCGCAGGAATTCCTCGCGGCGCTGCGCGTGCGCTGCACCGAGAACGGCTCGCTGCTCATCTTCGACGAGGTGCAGTGCGGTGTCGGCCGGACGGGCTATCCGTTCGCGGCGAACATGTACGGCATCACGCCCGATATCATCACGACCGCGAAGGCGCTGGGCGCGGGCTTCCCGGTCTCCGCGATCCTCGTCGGCGATCACATCGTGCCGTATCTCAAGACCGACTCGCTCGGTACGACGTTCGGCGGCGGCCCGATGGCCTGCGCGATCGTCGAAGCCGTCATCGACATCATCGAATCCGAGAACCTGCTGCAGAACGTGCGCGAACGATCACAACAGATTCGCGAGACGTGCCTCGTCGGCCCGGTCGTCGACACACAGGGCGCCGGCTTGCTGCTCGGCTTGCGCTGCTCGCGTCCCGCGAAGGACGTACAGGCCGAGCTGCTCGATCAGGACATTCTCACGGGCACGAGCGCGGATCCGCACGTCTTGCGCATCCTGGCGCCATTCGTGCTCGCGAGCGAGCACGTCGAGCAACTACGCGAAGCGCTTTCCAAAATCGCAAAGTGACAGCCCTATGAATCGTTTTCTCGATCTGGCCGATTTTCCGCGCGAACAAATCAAGGACTTGCTCGGCCTCGCCGCGCGTTTACAGCAGACGCCGCAACCGCAGGCGCTGGCCGGCAAGGTGCTCGGCTTGCTGTTCCTGAATCCATCGCTGCGCACGCTTGCCTCGTTCCAGAGCGCGATGATGCGCCTGGGCGGCACGGCCGTTGTGATCACGCCCGGACAGGGCACGTGGCAGATGGAAACGCGCGCCGGCGCGATCATGAACGGCGCCGCCGCCGAGCACGTGCGCGAAGCGGTGCCGGTGCTCGCGTCGTACTGCGACGCGATCGGCATTCGCATGTTCGCCGAAGGCAAGAGCCTCGCGGCCGATCTGGCCGAGACCGGCTTCAAGATGATGGCCGACCTGTGCGACAAGCCGCTCGTGAACATGGAATCCGCCGTGAGTCATCCCTGCCAGGCGCTGGCCGATTGGCACACGATGGACGAACTGCGCGTGCCCGAGCGCGGCAAGTTCGTGCTGTCGTGGGCGAATCATCCACGCGCGCTGCCGCTCGCGGTGCCCTCCTCGACCGTGCACATGGCTGCACAGCGCGGCATGGAGGTCGTCGTGCTGCGGCCCGACGGCTTCGCGTTGCCCGAGCCGATCATGGAAAAAGCGCGGCAAGCCGCGAAGGCGTCGGGCGGATCGGTACACGAGACGAGCGACCGCAACGAAGCGCTGCAAGGCGCGCACGTGATCTACGCGAAGGAATGGGGCTCGCCCCAGCACTACGGCGACAACGAAGCCGAGGCGCGCCTGCGCGAGTACACGAGTGACTGGTGCGTGAAGGAGAGCTGGTTCAAGAACGCGGACCCGCGCTGTCACTTCATGCATTGCCTGCCCGTACGCCGCAACGTCGCCGTCGCGGACGAAGTGCTCGATGGACCGCGCAGTGTCGTGATTCGCGAAGCCTTCAATCGCATGGTCGTGCAGATGGCCGTGTTGTACCGCTTGTTGCGCGGCTGAGTAAACTTCGCGCCCCTTTGATTCAGTCCGCTCCATTACGAGGTAAAACGTCCGTGCTCCGAACCGATCCTTCCGTTGCCGTCAGCGCGCTGCGCAGTGCCGCGCCGTACATCCGCATGTACAAGGGCAAGGTGTTCGTCATCAAGGCGAGCGGCGGTGTCTTCGGCGATCCGGCCTCGACCCGCGAACTGATCGAGCAGGTCGCGATCCTGCATCAGGTCGGCATTCGCGTCGTGCTCGTGCATGGCGGCGGACCGCAGCTGACGCAGATTCAAGAGAAGCTCGGCATCAAGCCGCAGATCATCGCGGGCCGGCGCGTCACCGACGAGAAATCGATCGAAGTGACGAGCATGGTGCTGAATGGGCTGGTCAACACCCAGATCCTCGGCATCTGCCGCGAGCTCGACATCGCGGCCGTCGGCGTGAGCGGCGTCGATGCCGGCCTGGTGCGCGCGCACAAGCGCCCGCCGGTGACCGTCGAAGGCCAGGTCGTCGATTACGGCTTCGTCGGCGATATCGATCTGATCGATGCGAAGGTGCTGCAGCAACTGCTCGACGACGGCCTGATGCCGGTCGTGAGCCCGGTATCGGCGGACGACTCCGGCCAGCTGCTGAACATCAACGCGGACACGGTCGCGGCCGCGATCGGTGCGGCGCTCAAGGCCGAAAAGCTCATGCTGTGCACTGGCGCGCCCGGCATTCTCGAATCGCTCGAGGATCCGCGCTCGATCATTTCGTACACGGATCTCGCCGGCCTGCAGAAGCTGAAGGCGCAAGGCTCGCTCAAGGACGGCATGCTGCCGAAAGCCAAGGCGATCGAAGACGCGATTCGCGGCGGCGTACGCCGCGTGCACGTCACCTCGTACAAGTCGGCGGACGGCATTCTCGCCGAGGTGTTCACGAACGAAGGCACCGGCACGCTCGTCGTCGAGAACATCAGCGCTCTGACGCAAGCGGAACAGCAGGCAGGGAAGTGAGCCGCCGCACATGAGTCGACTTTGGGACAAGGGTCTGCCGCTCGATCAACGCGTGCTGCACTACACGGCGGGCGAGGACCACGCGCTCGACAATCGGCTGGTCGCGTACGACGTGCGGGCGTCGATCGCGCATGCCGAGATGCTCAACGCGCAAGGCTTGCTGTCGGATGGGGACTTGAGCGCGATTCGCGACGGCCTCACGCACATCGCGGCCGAGCACGCGCGCGGCGAGTGGCGCGTGACGCTCGAGCACGAAGACGGCCAGACCGCGCTGGAAACCTTGCTGACAGCCCGCATCGGCGATGCCGGCAAGCGCGTGCATCTGGGTCGATCGCGCAACGATCAAGTGCTCACGGCCTTGCGCTTGTATTTGCGAGATGCCGTCGAGCAGCTGCGCGAAGGCGTGACCGGCGTCGCGGCGGCGCTCGACGATCTGGCGCGACGGCAGGGCGATGTCGTGCTGCCCGGCTACACCCACATGCAGCAGGCAATGCCGAGCTCGGTGGCGCTGTGGGCTGGCGGTTTCGCGGAGGAGCTGCGCGATGACGCCGAGGCGTTGCGCCACGTTCACCGCCGCGTGCAACGCAGCCCGCTCGGGTCGGCCGCGGGTTACGGCTCGCCGAATCTGCCGATCGATCGCGAGCACACGCGCAAGTTGCTGGGTTTCGCGACGACGCAGGAGCCGGTCACGGCCGTGCAGCTGTCGCGCGGCAAGGCGGAAGCGCAGCTGTTGTTCGAGATTGCGCTCACGATGCAGGATGTCGCGCGCCTGTCGTCCGACCTGCTGTTGTTCTACACGCAGGAATTCTCGTTCGTCGAGCTGCCGGATGCGTTCACGACCGGCTCGTCGATCATGCCGCAGAAGCGCAACCCCGACGTGTTCGAGTTGATTCGCGGCCGCAGCGCGACCGCGCAAGCGTGCCTGCTCGAAGTCATGGGCATCGTGGCGAAGCTGCCGTCGGGTTATCAGCGCGATCTGCAGCTGATCAAGGCGCCGCTGTTTCGCAGTATCGACCTGTGCCTGGAAACGCTCGGCATCCTGCCGATCGCGCTGTCGGGCGTGAAATTCCGCACGGACAGGATTCGTCTCGATCCATCGATCCATGCCGCCGCAGAAGCGAACGAGCTCGTCGTGAAGGAAGGCATTCCCTTTCGCGAGGCGTATCGCCGCGTCGGCGAGAAACTCAAGGGCAAGTGAAGGCGGTGCGACGGATCGGGATGAGACCGCCGAGCTGCCTGTTTTCCCATCACTCATCCGGTTGAGCGCGCGTCATGTCGAAACCCATCTGGCACCGCCCCTATACCGTCGACGAGATTCGCTTCCAGGGCGACTGCCTGCCGAATCACATCGGGATCGAGTTCACGGAGATCGGACCTGATTTCCTCCGCGCCCGCATGCCGGTGGACGATCGTACGAGGCAGCCGTTCGGCATTCTTCACGGCGGCGCCTCGGTCGCGCTCGCGGAAACGCTCGGCAGCCTTGGCGCGGGGCTCGTCATCGATCGCGCGAAGCAGCGCTGCGTCGGGCAGGAGATCAACGCGAATCACATTCGCGCGGTGTCGAGCGGCCATGTCATCGGCACCGCGCGTCCCGTGCATCTCGGACGACGCAGCCATGTATGGGAGATTCGGATCACCGACGAGCAGGACCGGCTGGTCTGCATCTCGCGGATCACGATGTACATCCTGGATGTAGCGCAGTAACCGCGGCAGGAAGCCGGTGAGGCGGCGCAGCGCGGCCTCTTGGAAGTGCGCCGTGCGCGCCCTCTCCCGCGCTCGACGCTTCGTGAGCGCTGTCGGCGGAATCCCGCACCGGCGCTTCGACGCCGAACTCCTCTATACTGCCGCGCATGATGCTGCGGTCCTTGTCATTGATCTTGCTGACTGCCGGCGCGCTCGCCGGCTGCGGACTCAAGGGTCCGTTGTATCTGCCCAAGCAAGAGGGCCAACAAGCTGCCACGCCTGGCGGCACCTCCGGCCAGAAAAAGGATCGCACCCGCGACAGCGGCTCGCAGACGCCCGCCGCGCCGAGCGACATGGGCACGCCGCCCCCTTCCACCCTGCCTCGCGAGAATTGATCGATGAGCGAGCGACGCAAGCTCGTCCTCGTCGACGGGTCGGGTTATCTGTATCGGGCCTTTCACGCGCTGCCGCCGCTGACGAATTCGCGCGGCGAGCCGACCGGCGCCGTGCTCGGCGTGCTGAACATGATTCAGAAGCTCATCAAGGAGGAGCAGCCGCAGTTGATGGCCATCGTGTTCGATGCGCCGGGCAGGACGTTCCGCGATGAGCTGTTCGAGGAATACAAGGCGCAGCGCACGCCGATGCCCGATGACTTGCGCGCGCAGCTGCAGCCGCTGCTCGATTGCGTTACGCACATGGGCCTGCCCCTGCTGCGCGTCGATGGCGTCGAAGCGGACGACGTGATCGGCACGCTCGCCTGCCAGGCCGCCGCGCAAGACATGGACGTGCTGATCTCGACGGGCGACAAGGACATGTCGCAGCTCGTGAACGAGCGCATCACGCTGATCAACACGATGACGGGCTCCCGCTACGATCGCGCCGGCGTGAAGAACAAGTTCGACGTGTACCCCGAGCAGATCATCGATTACCTCGCGCTCGTCGGCGATACGTCGGACAACATTCCGGGCGTGCCGAAGGTCGGCCCGAAGACCGCCGCGAAATGGCTGACGGACTACGGCACGGTCGACAACCTGATCGCGAATGCGAATGCAATCACCGGCAAGGTCGGCGAAAGCCTGCGGGCCAGCCTTACGGATCTGGAGCTGTCACGGAAGCTCGCGACGCTCGAGACGAATCTCAAGCTCGACTTCACGCCCGAGATGCTCGTGCCCGGCGAGCCGAACAAGGAACGATTGCGCGAGCTCTACACGCGTCTCGAACTGCGCGCCTTCCTGCGCGCGCTGACGGGCGGCGAGACAGGCGACATGCCGGCGGGGCCGGTGCTGCCGCCCTCGCCCGCCTTTCCGGCACCGCCGCCGCGCACGTACACGGCACTGCTCACGCGCGCGGCGCTCGACGAGTGGCTGGCACGTGCACGTGCCACAGAGCTGATCGCCGTCAAGGCGATCGTCTCCTCGTACGACTACATGAATGCCGACATCATCGGCCTTGCGATCGCGCTCGAGCCGGGGGTCGCCGCCTACGTGCCGATCGGGCACGACTACGCGGGGGTGCCGCAGCAGCTGTCCCGCGACGACGTGTTCGCGGCGCTTAGGCCGCTGCTCGAGGGCGAGCAGCCGACGAAGGTCACACACGATGGGAAATCCGACGCGCATGCGTTCCGGCGCATCGGCATCGAACTGCGCGGCGTGCACTTCGATTCGATGCTCGAATCGTTCGTCTGGAACAGCACCGCGACGCGCCACGATCTGCCCGCCGTCGCACGCAAGTATCTGGGCATCGAGACGATCGCGCTGGAATCGCTCGTCGGCCGCGGCGCGAAACAGATTTCCTTCAGCCAGGTCGCGCTCGACAACGCGACGAATTTCGCGTGCGAGCAAGCGGACGTCGTACTGCAACTGCATCGCGTGCTGTGGGCGAACCTCGCCGGGTCCGAGCGCTTGAAATCGCTGTACGAGTCGATCGAGCAGCCGCTCGCGCCGGTGCTGATGCGCATGGAGCAAGCGGGCGTGCTGATCGACGGCCAGCTGCTCAGGGTGCAAGGCAACGAGCTGGCCGCGCGCATGCGCCAGATCGAAGCCGAAGCGCACGCGGCCGGCGGCGGACCGTTCTCGATCGAGTCGCCGAAGCAGTTGCAGGAAGTGCTGTTCGGCAAGCTCGGCCTGCCGGTGCTGCGCAAGACGCCCACCGGCCAACCGTCGACCGCCGAAGACGTGCTCGAAGAGCTCGCCGAGAAATACGCGCTGCCGCGCATGATCATGGACTATCGCGAGCTCTCGAAGCTGAAGTCGACGTACACGGACAAGCTGCCGCAGCAGATCAATCGCGAGACGGGCCGCGTCCACACGAGCTATCACCAGGACGGCGCCGCGACGGGCCGGCTGTCCTCGACCGATCCGAATCTGCAGAACATTCCGATCCGTTCGGCCGAAGGCCGGCGCATTCGGCAGGCGTTCGTCGCGCCGGACGGCGCCTGCATCGTGGCGGCAGACTACTCGCAGATCGAGCTGCGCATCATGGCGCACTTGTCCGGCGACGAAGGATTGATGAACGCGTTCAGCATCGAGCGCGACATTCATCAGGCGACGGCCGCGGAAGTCTTCGGCATGCCGCTCGACGCGGTCACCGCCGATCAGCGCCGCTCGGCGAAGGCAATCAACTTCGGCTTGATCTACGGCATGTCGGCGTTCGGTCTGGCCGCACGGCTCGGCATTTCGCGCGGCGAAGCGCAGAAGTACGTCGATCTGTATTTCGAGCGCTATCCGGGCGTGCGTCGCTACATGGACGAGACGCGCCAGCAAGCGCGTGACCGGGGCTATGTCGAAACGGTGTTCGGCCGTCGCCTGTATTTGAACGACATCGGCTCGCGCAACGCGGCGCTGAGACAAGGCGCGGAGCGCGCCGCGATCAACGCGCCGATGCAAGGTACGGCGGCGGACATCATCAAGCGCGCGATGATCGCGGTCGATCGCTGGCTGATCGATTCGCGGCTCCCGGCGCGACTCATCATGCAAGTGCACGACGAGCTCGTATTCGAAGTCCGACGCGAGGCCGTCGACGAGCTGACGACGCGAGTTCGCGAATTGATGTGCCGCGCGGCCGAGCTGCGCGTCCCGCTCAAGGTCGACGTCGGCGTCGGCGCGAACTGGGACGAGGCGCACTGACTTCGGCACCCCGGCCGCGCACTTGCCGATGCGGCAGTCACTCCGCGCTCCGCGCGCTCTCAGCCAGACCCTCTGCATCTGTGAGAGAGGGAGAGCGGGCATGCGGACTGCGTGAACCTTTCGCGCCGACTCGTACATTTCGTCGGCAGCGCTCTACACACTCTTCAAGTCAGCGCGCTCGAACCAATGGAGGCGATATGAGCAAGCTCGTGATGATGGCTGGGTTGTTCGCGTTGAGCACGGCAGCGCAGGCCGCGGACAATGGGATCTATCTCGGCGCGGGCATCGGCCAGGCGGCGATCGAGATCGACGACGCGACGATGGCGAACTTCGACGGGAACGACCTCGGCTACAAGATCATCGCCGGCATTCGGCCGCTCGATTGGCTGGCGGTCGAAGTCAACTACGTGAATTTCGGCAGCCCGGACGACACGATCGCCGGCGTCAAATTGAAAAGCGAGGGCGACGGATTTACCGGATTCGCCGTCGGCTTCCTCCCCCTGGGACCTGTCGATGTGTTTGCGAAGGTCGGCGCCATTTCCTGGGACGCCGAAGTGACCAATCCGCAGCTGGCCCGGCGCGTGAAGGAAGACGGCACCGACTTCGCGTACGGCGTGGGCGTTCAATTCCGGCTGCTCAGCCTGGGCCTACGAGCGGAATACGAGGTTTTCGATATCGGCAGCGTCGACGACGCGAACATGCTCTCGCTCGGACTCACCTATACGTTTCTGTAAATGCGCATTTGGGGCGTTGCTTCGCAGCCACAAATCGCCCTCAGGCCAAGGCTTCCGCGGGTTCGAGCCGTGGCGGCAAAGTTGCAGGTAAGTCTCTGAAATTCGTTACATTTGTTTTATAAAATTGGGATGGAACGCGGCGGAACTTTGGCTCCGGGCATGGCGTCCTAGTTACGAGCGTCGGCCAGGACGCTCCCGTTCACTGACCTCCCTGAGTGAACGGATACCCGGTCCATCCCCATGCCGGGTGACACTGCCCCGATGACTCCCCGTGAGTCATCGGGGTTCTTTTTATTCAGCCTCGACGTCTTCTCCGCCTCCCCGACCGCCGGCGTCCATCATCTGCAATACCGCGCGGCGTGCCTCGTCGACACCGGTCTTGTCGACCGCCGAAAACAATTGCGCCGTGACCGTCTCACCGACCGCCGCGCGCACTTTGCGCAGTGTCATGGTCGCCTCGCTGCGGCTCAGCTTGTCCGCTTTCGTCAGCAGCAAGTGTGTCGGCAGGCCGTTCGCCTGGGTCCACGCCAGCATCTGTTGATCGAAATCCGTCAGCGGCCGGCGCGCGTCCATGACGATCACGAGGCCCGCGAGCGACCCGCGAGCTTCGACATAGCGCGTCAGCAGCTCGCGCCAGTGCTGCTTCATCTGCTCGGGCACCTTCGCGTAACCGTACCCCGGCAGATCCGCCAGCCGCCGGGAGGCGTCGAGCGCGAAAAAGTTGATCAGCTGGGTCCGCCCCGGCGTCTTGCTCGTCCTGGCGATGTCCTTGCGCCCGACGATGGCATTGAGCGCGCTCGACTTGCCGGCATTGGATCGCCCGGCAAAGGCAACCTCCGCGCCCTGATCGGCGGGAAACTGCCGCGGCTGCCAGGCGCTGAGGAGGAAGGTGATATTTGGAAATTGGGCCATGGGTGAACCGGCGCGGTCTAAGCGCATGAAAAGGTAGGCGAGAGCTACCGGGAAGGACAGCGGGCTAGTGTACAATTCCGCGCCTTTTGTGCCCCGGCGTCGTCACCGACACGCACGCCGCGGTTTACTCGAATCAATTTTGTCGTCAACTTGACGTCGACCTTGGACGGCCGTGACCAGCGGTCGCCCCGTAAGTGTTACGTGCGGAGTGGGTAATGAAGTTACAGCGGCTTGCGTTCTCGATCGTGTTCAGCGGATTGGCGTTCAGCTCGACCGTGCTCGGTGAGGGATCCGCCGAGGAAGGTCAGGCGAAGGCGGCCCCCTGCGTCGCGTGCCACGGCGTCAACGGCAACAGCGCGAATCCGGAATGGCCGACCCTCGCCGGCCAGAGCAGCGCGTACATCGTGAAGCAGCTGAAGGCGTTCAAGAGCGGCGAGCGGAAGAACCCGCTCATGGAGCCGATGGCGCAACCCCTCAGCGACGACGACATGGAAGACCTCGGCGCCTATTACGCCCAGCAGGCGCGCACGGGCCTCCTGGAAGCGGATGCCGCGAAGGTCGCCGAAGGTCAGCGCCTGTACCGCGGCGGCGACTCGGCCGCAGGTATCGCGGCGTGCACCGCGTGCCACGGCCCGAACGGCAAGGGCATGGCAGCCGCCGGCTATCCGGCATTGCAGGGCCAGCATGCGACGTACGTCGCCGCCCAGCTGCGCGCCTTCCGCGCCGGCACGCGCACCACGGATCAAGCACACAACCGCATGATGCGCGACGTCGCGAACCGCTTGACGGACTCGCAGATCGACGCGGTCTCCCAGTACGTGCAGGGCCTGCGCTGATCCCGACGTCGACATCGGGCGCTTCGCTCGCGTAAGCATCGAGGTAAGGTCATGAAGAAGTTTTCGCTCGCCACCCTCTGCGCGTTGCTGCTGACGCTCGGCGCTTGCAGCAAGGACTCGACGACGGCACCGCTCGCGCAGCAACAACCTGCCCCGACCGTCGCCGCTCAGACGGCGCCGGAAACGCCAGCCGTCGAGGCACCCGTCACCGAGGAAGCGACCGAAACCGCGACGCCGCCCGAGGCGATCAGCGAAACCGCCGACGAAGTCGACAACACACCGACGCCGGCTCGCCCGGCCTTGCGCCTCGGCGGTCCGGCGGGGACGAACCCGACGTCGGCACGGTTCAAGGAGGGCGCGAACTACACGAAGCTGGTGCCCGCGCAGCCGACGTCCGTCGGTCCGGGCAAGGTCGAAGTCGTCGAAGTGTTCTGGTACGGCTGCGGCCATTGCTATGCGCTCGACCCGGCGCTCGAATCGTGGCAGGCGAAAGGCAAGCCCGCGAACGTCGAGTTCGTGCGCGTGCCGGCGATGTGGAACGACACGCTGCGCATTCACGCGCGCCTGTTCTACACGGCTGAAATGCTCGGCAAGCTCGATGAGCTGCACACGCCGATCTTCCGCGAGATCCATACGAAAGGTAACGGGCTCAACACCGTCGAGAAGATCACCGCGTTCTTCCGCGAGCACGGTGTGAGCACGGATGAGTTCCAGAAGGCGTTCAGCTCGTTCGCGGTGGAGAACAAGCTGCAGCGCGCCGACGTGCTCAACCGCCGCTATCGCATCGATTCGGTGCCGGCGATCATCGTGAACGGCAAGTACAAGACCGACGTCGGCATGGCCGGCGGCGAGCCGCAACTCCTGCAGCTCATCGGCGAGTTCGCCGCCTCGGAAGGCGGCGGCTGACGAACGGCGCACCCGGCGTGCGCCGCTCGGCGAGGGCGCTCGGCCGATCATGCCCCTCGCGCGCACTCCATGTTGAACATCTACGTTCCGGAACCGACCGGCCTGACGCACGTCATGCCGGCGGATGCCCTCATTCCGGAGTCGGCCGTGTGGGTCGACTTGCTCGAGCCGACGCTGGCGGAAGAGAAGACGGTCGAGGAGCAGCTCGGCGTAGAGATTCCGACGCGCGAGGAAATGAAGGAGATCGAGGCGTCGAATCGGCTGTACGAAGAGAACGGCGCGCTCTACATGACGATGACCGTCGCCGCGAAGGTCGACACCGCTCAGCCGGTCAGCAGCGCTATCACGTTCATCCTCAATCGCGGCAAGCTCGTGACGAGCCGCTTTCTCGACATCAAGCCGTTCAAGCATTTCGCGACCTACGCGCACACGCATCCGGCATCGTGCCAGAACGGCATCGCGGTGCTCGCGGGCATCGTCGAGGCGATCACCGAGCGCATCGCGGACATCCTGGAACGCGTCGGCGCCGATCTGGACACGCTGTCCGCGAGCATCTTTGCCCGCAACGGCTCGGACACGCCGACGAGCCGCGACCTGCGGTCGATGATCGAGCGCATCGGCTTCAGCGGCGACTTGAACTCCAAGGCCCGCGAAAGTCTGGTGAGCCTCGGGCGCCTGCTCGTGTTCCTGCAACAAGCGAACGTGCCGGAGCTGACGCATGAGCAGCGCAACCGCTTCCGCTCGATCAGCCGCGACGTCATGTCGATGTCCGATCACGCCAGCTTTCTCGGCAGCAAGATCTCGTTCCTGCTCGAAGCGACGCTCGGGCTGATCAGCGTCGAGCAGAACAACATCATCAAGATCTTCTCGGTCGCCGCCGTGCTGTTCCTCCCGCCGACGCTGATCGCGAGCATATACGGCATGAACTTTCGCCTGCTGCCGGTGATTCCTGGCGAGTACGGCAATTTCTTTTTCTCCATCGGCCTCATGATCGGCTCGATGGGCATTACCTACGCCCTGTTCAAGAAGAAGGGCTGGCTGTGAACTCTATGACGCACCCCATCAACAGCATGGCTCTGTTCTGCGATTTCGAGAACATCGCACTCGGCGTGCGCGATGCGAAGTACGCGAAATTCGACATTGCCCGCGTGCTCGAGCGCCTGCTGCTCAAGGGCAGCATCGTCGTGAAAAAGGCGTACTGCGACTGGGAACGGTACAAGGAGTTCAAGGCGCAGATGCACGAGGCATCGTTCGAGCTGATCGAAATTCCGCACGTGCGCATGTCCGGCAAGAACTCGGCGGACATCCGCCTCGTGGTCGACGCGCTCGATCTTTGCTACACGAAGGCGCACGTCGACACTTTCGTCATCATCAGCGGCGATTCGGATTTCTCGCCGCTCGTCAGCAAGCTCCGCGAGAACAACAAGACCGTCATCGGTGTGGGCGTGAAGAGCTCGACCTCGGACCTGCTGATCGCGAACTGCGACGAGTTCATCTTCTACGACGATCTCGTGCGCCAGGATGAGAAAAAGAAGCAGCAGCGCACACGGCGACGGCCGGCTGCAAAACAGCCTACGGAGGCGAAGAGCTCACAGCCGAAGGCGGAGACGACCGACGAGGACCGCCGTCAGCAGGCGTTCGACCTGGTGCTCGACACGATCGACGCACTGGCGGAAGAGCGCGACACGGACGAGAAAATCTGGGGCTCGATGGTGAAACAGGCGCTGAAGCGCCGCAATCCAGGCTTCAACGAGAGCTACTACGGCTTCCGCACGTTCAGCGAGTTGCTCGAGGACGCCGCGCAGCACAAGCTCCTCGAGCTCGAGCCGGATCAGAAGTCCGGCGGCTACATCATCCGGCGCGTCCGCGTCGTGCGCGAAGACGGCGACTCGCGCGGCTGACGGTGCAGCGCGCGTCCCCGGCGCCCCTTCATTCCGTCGTCGAGGCGTTCGCGACGTTCAAGGCCAGATCGACGGTCACCGGCAAATGGTCCGATCCGAGCGCCGGGCCGACCGCAACGCGCTGCACCCGCCAGTGCGCGGATGCAAAGCACTGATCGATGCGGATCCGCAGCGGCTTGAACTGCGCGGGCCACGTCCCGAGCAGGCCGTGCCCGAGCGCGCAATCCGTCAGCCCCGAGCGCGCGACGAAGCGCTCGAAATAACGTGACCACGGCGTGAGATTGAAATCGCCAGCGACGAGCACCGGGCCATCGCTAGCCCGCGCGAAGGTCGCGAGCTCGTCGAGCTCCTCTGCGCGCGCCGCTGCCTTGAGCGGGCTGAGCGGCCAATTGAGGTGCGCACCGAAGAACGCGACTCGTGTGCCGCGCCAGTCGAGGTCCACGCGCGCGATGCGCTGAGGCTCGTCCGTCGATGCCTCATGCGGCGCATCCCGCAACGGCCAACGACTGAAGATCGCGAGCGCGTGCCGCGCGGTGGGCAGCACGAGACGATGAGGAAGCTCGGGCAACGACTGTGCAAGCGCCTCGACATTCGGAATCTCGACTTCCTGCAGCACGACAACGTCGGCACGACTTGCTCTCAGAAACTCGACCGCGCGTGCAGTGTCGTCATTGCGAAACCAAAGGTTGAACGTGACGAGCCGGAATCGATCTCGATCCCGCGCCGGGTCTGCCGAGGAAGGTGCGAGGAAGTAAGGCGCCATCGTCGCGGTCGTGGCGGCGACGCCGAGCAGCGCGATCATGGCCATCTTCGGCCGCCGAGCGATCGTGAGCGCGACGACGCACACGGCAAACAGCGCCATGTATTGCGCGGTGAAGTTCGCGAACAGATCGAAGATCCAGCCGTGCAGCCCTAGATGACCCAGGCCGACGGCGAGCCATAGCGCCCACGTCAGGAGCACGGCGGGCATGCCGCACACAGCAGTGATCGCGCGCACGGTGCGCGCCTTGCGAGGATCAGTGGATCGCAAGACTCAGGCGAGCGCTTTCGCGTCGCGCCAACGATTCGCGGAGGTTCGTTCCTTGATATAGAAGAGCTCGAGCCGTCGCACGCCCTTCATGCGACGCGTGGAGCGGCGCACCTCACGCAGGAGCCGCAGCAGGAGCTGCTCGTCGGCCTTCGAGCCGCCGCTGGCATATTCGGCGCTGATGCCGAGATGAACGACGGTGATGTGCTCGAGATCAGCGCGCATATACACCGCGACTCCGACCGGCCGACCGCTCGCGCGCTCGACCGCGAACAGACATTGCACGTCATTCAGCTCGGTGACACGAACCCGCAGGCGATCGCCGTCCGCCACGATCTCGGGCGCGCCAAATCGCTCGACGGCCTCGGCGATGCAGGCGGCGTACCGTTCCTGGCAGGAATTGAAAAACACGAGCGATTCCAGCGCGACGCGCTGCGACCGGGGTACGTGTGACTGAAACTGAATCGTTTCTCGCATAGGCCCCACGCCCAATTTTGCCGAGGCGGCATGATGACCACGCAGTCCTGCCGTTGTCGAGCACTTCCTGCGGTGCTCGAACGCGTCTAAGTTATTGCTTCGGCAGCACAAAAAGGCGGTCGTCGTAGAAATGAGTCAGGCCCCGGGGCGCGCCTAAGTCATTAATTTGTCGACAAGTACGCAAAGGGGTCGAGAAGACATAACGAGGCGTGTTGCACGCGCGTCACAGGGCGAGCTCGCCGCCGTGCGGAGAAATACGCAGTCGGGCGGAGCGCGGCATCGAGGGCACGCTCACGGAACCGACGCTGCTCGACGTCACATCTCATCGAAAGTTTGAACTGCAGCAAAAACCGGGCTTTAAAAACGGGAACTGGTTCGAGAGTAATCTGAGTGCTTATTGTCAGATAAGCGCACAGCCGATTTCGCTCGACCTCGCGGTCGTCGTTTGCTGCCGGCCCGATTTGAACAACTCGAATCGCGCAGCAAGCCGTCGGCTCGAGGAAACGAGCGTTCAGGCGTGTCGCTCAAGGCTCGCTCGCGGCCCGCCGGAAAACTTGCGCAACAGGGGAATTGTCCATGGGCATTTTTGATCTGGGTCGATACAAGGGAATCGTATTCGCCATCACCGGCTTCCTCTTGTTCACGGCGATCATTCTCGCGGTGAACCATGGCATGGTGGGTCGCTTCGACGACGGCGTCGGCGGGGTCAAGTTCCTCGCGCAGCAGCAGGCGCAGCCCGGCCTCGTCCACGACAGCGGTGTCGCGCTCGCGAATCGGCTGCGCGCCGGCGAGCAGATCGACGCCGACCTGGAGGCGCTGCGCAACGCGGCGACGAAATTCGATCACGGCCTGAACGGCCTCACGAACGGCATGATCACCAATGCGAGCGGCGACGTCATCGTCCTCGGCTCGCTCACGAGCGACAGGGCCAAGGAACTCATCGCGAACGGCTCGAAGATTTGGGACGCCTATAAGGCGAAGCTCGATCCGGTGTTGCGCTTCTCGGGCTCGCCGTATCCGACCGAAGCGGCCGCCCCCGCGCCCGCCCCCGCCGCTAACGGTAAGAATGCAGCGCCAGCACCGCAGCCCGCGCCGGGCGTGCAACTGAGCCCGCGCGGTCGCCGTCTGCAAACGGCGCTCGCCGAATTGAACGAGTACGGCGCGGCCGCGCACACCCAGCTCGCGAACATCAGCGGCGAGCTCGCGAACCTCGTCGAGCGGGACAGCTCGCGACAAGCCGCGATCCTGCGTTACATCCAGGTCGGCGGCATGGCCGCGGCGCTGTTGCTGCTCGGCTCGATCTTCTTCCACTTTGCCCGCAACCTGCGCAAGGACGAAGCGGCGTCGAATGCGGCACGCAAGGAAACGGCGGACATTCTGCGCACCGTGAACGAAGGCCTCTTCCTGCTGGACAAGGACCTGAAGCTCGGTAGCGAGCGCTCGATGGCGCTCAACACGATCTTCCGCCGCGAGGATTTCTCGAACATCGCGTTCGATCAGCTGCTGAAGCCCATCGTGCCCGAGAAGACGCTCAAGACCGCGATGGATTACGTCGCGCTGTTGTGGGGCGAGCGAGTCAACGAGAAGCTCGTCAAGACGATCAACCCGCTGAACGAAGTCGAAGTGCACTTCGACAATCCCGCTGGCGGCTTGGATACGCACTTCCTCGAATTCGACTTCAACCGCGTGAAATCCGATGGCGCGCTGTCGCATCTGCTCGTGACCGTGAATGACGTGACGAAGCGGGTCATGCTGTCGCGCGAGCTGCAGGAATCGCAGGAGAAGGCGCAGGCGCAGCTCGACCTGTTGCTGCGCATCCTCCACGTCGAGCCGGACAGCTTGACCGGCTTCCTCACCGACGCGGACGTGTCGTTGAAGATGGTCAACTCGATCCTCAAGGAGCCGGCGCGCGAAGAGTCCGCGTTCCGCGCGAAGATCGACGGAATCTATCGGCAGGTCCACGCGGTCAAGGGCGAGGCGGCCGCGCTCGGCCTCAAGACGGTCGAACAGCGCGCGCACGCGTTCGAAGAATCGCTCAGTGATCTGAAGGGCCGTCCGTCACTGTCGGGCAGCGACTTCCTGCCGCTCGTCGTCAAGCTCGACGACTTGTTCAATCACCTGGCGCAGGTGCGCGAGATGCTCGGCCGTCTCGTCGACCTGCATCAGGCGATCGCGAATCGCCGCGTCTCCGGCGCGGCGCCGATGGAAGCGGCCAAGGTCGACGCATGGCTCGGCGGCGCGCATGACGCGACGATGCAGATGCAGGCGATCTCGCCCGCGGCAGCCGCGGCGAGCGAAGCCGGCGCCGCCAGCAGCGGTCTCGACCGCACGCTCGAGGAGCTCGCGAATCGCATTGCGACGAGCCAGCAGA
The DNA here is from genome assembly GCA_023428645.1 of Pseudomonadota bacterium. GTDB lineage: Bacteria > Pseudomonadota > Gammaproteobacteria > Steroidobacterales > Steroidobacteraceae > Steroidobacter. The sequence goes on along the minus strand of JAEYXD010000031.1, from coordinate 17,774 downwards.
AACAGGTCGCGCTCAAGTGCAAGGGGCTCGATCGCGTGCCCGAGGCGTACAAGCGCGCGGTCAAGGACATCACGATTCAATTGGTGCGTAACGCCGTCGTGCACGGCATCGAGACGCCCGACGAGCGCTCGCGCGCGAACAAGGCGGAAACCGGCACGCTCGGCGTGGAGTTCACGCAACGTGGCAGCGAAGGCTTCGAGCTCGTCGTACAGGACGACGGACGCGGCTTGCAGCTCGAGCGCATCAAGGAAGTGGCGATCGAACGCGGCCTGATCACGCCGGCGCAAGCCGCGCTGCTCGATCCGCGGCAGACGATGGCGCTCATCTTCCGGCCCGGCTTCTCGACGGCGGATCGCGTCACGACGGATGCGGGACGCGGCGCAGGCATGGACCTCGTGCGCATTCTCGTGGCGGAGCTCGGCGGTCGAGTGGGGCTCGCCTCGGCGGGCGGACGGTTCTCGAAGTTCAAGATCTGGCTGCCGGCGAACGAGCGCGCAGCTGCTTAATCGCGAATACCAAGACTTCCAAGAGGGACCCCAATGGCTGCAAACGCACCAGCTAAGCCGTTGACGAATGGTAAGCTCAAGCTCATGATTTGCGACGATTCGAACATCATTCGCCGCAAGATCGAACGCGAGCTGCAGATCGATCGACTGCAAGTCATCGCAACGGCGGCAAACGGCAAGTTGGCCGTCGAAGCATTTCGCAAGGAACCGGCCGACGTGGTCACGATGGACATCACGATGCCCGAGATGGACGGCATCGAGTGCGTCGAGAACCTGGTAAAGATCAAGCCCGACGTTCTCATCCTCGTCATCTCGGCCTTGTCCGACAAAGCAACGGCGATCGAAGCGTTGAAGAAGGGCGCGAACGGCTTTCTCTGCAAACCATTTACAGACCGCCAGCTCACGGAAGCGCTGGAGGAGCTGCTCCGGGGCGCAAACAATGATGACTAAAGTCGAGCTCGAAACCTTCGTCGAAGGAACGACGCATTATTTTGCGACGGCCGCGAACCAACCGGCCTCGGTCGGCTCGCCGTACATCGTTCAAGACGGCAAACCGACGGTGCAAGAATTCACGGGGTTGATCAACATCGCGGGCAAGCGTCGCGGCGTCGTCTACTTCACTGCCTCGCGGCCCATGCTCACGGTCATGCTCATGCGCATGGGCGAGACCGAGCTCACGCAAGAGAACATGTGCGATCTCGTCGGCGAAGTGGCGAACACGATCTCCGGCAACGCGCGCCGCGATTTCGGCAAGGACTTCATGATCTCGGTACCGACCGTGCACGCGGGCGATCCGGAGAAAGTCGTCACGCCAGACAACCTGCGCTCGTTCGTGATCCCGATCAATTGGCGCAGCCACTCCGCGCAGCTCGTCGTCTGCCTCGAGTGAGGCAACCCCGTTGAGCGCTCGTCGCTTCTCGCGCCTTGCGAGAAGCGACTGTCGAGCCTAGCCAGCGCTTTCCCCGGCCTTCGCGGCGACCTCGTTGTGTTCGCCATTCGTCGCGGCGAACGCTTCGTACTTCTTCCCGAGCCAGAAGCCGACCACCGCCCATACGAGCGCCACGCCCGCGCCGAGCATCGCGATCGCGGCTGGGCCGATGCCCGCGCCTTCCATCGCCTTGTTCACTTGCGCCACGATGGCGTCCGAGCCGCGATACACGGGCACGTCGACCGTGTTCTTCGCCTTGTACTTCGTCTCCTTGTCGAGAGGCCCCCACAGCATTTCGCGACCCGGGCGCACGAACGCGTACTCCATCGCGCGCCGGCCGATCCAGACCAGCGCGAGCACGGTGAGCGTTCCCGTTGCGGCCAGCGCGACGAAGCCGCCGACCATCACCAGCGGCACGGCCGTCACGAGCGCGATCACGCCGAAGCGGCGCGCGATGCGGCCGGTCAGGAAGATCTGCGACAGCACCGTCAGCGTCTGCACGATCCAATCGAAGCGCGCGAAGATGCGCGTGCGATCGGTGATCTCCGGATAATTCACTTCGACGAGCCGCAGTTGTTCGAAATACAACAGCGTATTCACGGTGGAGATGAAGAACACGAACAGCGCGATGCCGAGGATGTACGGCGATTTCAGAATCAGCGTGATGCCGGCGAACACGTTGCCGCCGAGTGGCCGCTCCTGACCTCGCTGTCCCGTGGCCGCGCGCTCCTGCCACATCGACAGCAGCGCGCGCTGACACACGATCGCCGCGACGAACAGCGCCGCCCCGAGAATCAGAATGCCGCTCGTGCCGATCGTCTCGACCGTCATATCGGACACGAACGGGCCCGCGAGCGCGCCGGCGCTGCCGCCCGCAGCGATCACGCCGAACAGGCGCTTGCTCTGTCCGCTGTCGAACAGCTCGAGCAGGAAGCTCCAGAAGATCGACAGCAGGAACAGATTGACGACGCTGATGAAGACATAGAAGAACTTGCCGACCAACGGGTCGATCTGATCGCCGCGCAGCGCGAGCCCGGTGATGGCGAGCACGATCGCGACGAACGCGTACATCGCCGGCAGGAACGCGGTGCGCCGGAATTTCGCGACGATCCAGCCATAGAGGGGAATGAGCAGGATCGAGCCGATCGAGGTGAAGATCCACAGATCCGCGGTCTGATCGCGGCCGATGATCGTGCCGATCGTCTCGCGCACGGGCCGCACCGCGAAGTAACCGGCCCACATGAAAAAGAACAACAGGAAGGCAGCGACGACGGCTGGCAGCTCGCGCGGCTCGATCGTCGCGACTCGCGACAGCGCCCGCCCGAGCGCGGAAGTGGGTTCGGTATTGTTGTTATGGCTCGACATGCCCCGCCCTCCTGATGAGGCGCCGATTGTAGGCATGCGTCATGCCGCGATGCATCGCGCGGCGTGAAGAAAGTCGGAAGGCTGCAAGTGTGGAGCAGCGGCCGAACGAGCGGCCTCGCGCTGGGCTGGGGGCGTCCATGCCCCAGGGTGACCAGCGAATGCGCGTGACGGTTACACGAAGGCGACGTGACCGCCCTACTGAATCGTCTTGCTGCCGACGGTCGAGTTCGCGCTCTCTGAACCGTTCGACGTGTAGGCACGCACGGCGAAGTACCACGTGCCGCGCGCCAGGTTGTCGACGACGTACGTCGTCGTGCCCGGGGTCGGGATCGTGATCGTCCGATCGAGCGATGACGCGCTCGTGCCGTACACGATCCGATAGCCAGCGAGATTCGTGAGCGCGCTGTTATCCGTGTTCTGCGTCGGCGCTTGCCAGCTCAACGTCGCCGAGCCGGTGACCGACGGGGGCGGCAGCGGCGCGGCACTCGTCGTGATCGAGAACGCCGGCAGCGTCGCGCTCGCCGTGCCGTCGCTCACGCGAATGATGATGTTGCTGGCCGTGCCGGCCGCGGTCGGCGTGCCCGACAGACGTCCCGTCGACGTGTTGAACGTGAGCCAGCTCGGGCGATTCTCGATCGACCACGCGAGCGTGTTGCCGTCGGGATCGCTCGCGCTCGGCTGGAAGCTGTACGCGACGCCCACCGTCGCCGTCGTCGCCGGCGTGCCGCTGATCGTCGGCGCGCGATTCGGCTGCGTCGGCGGCGGCTGCGAGGGCGCCGCGGCCACGACGATCGAGAACGCCGGGAGGGAGGCGCTCGCGCGGCCGTCGCTCACGCGAATCACGATGTTCGAATACGTGCCCACGTTCGCGCTCGTCGGCGTGCCGCTCAGGCGACCGGTGGCGGTCGAGAACGTCGCCCAGGTCGGACGGTTCGTGATGCTGTACGTCAGTTGATCGCCATCCGGATCGCTGCCGACCGGCTGGAACGAGTACTGCTGCCCCGCTTGCACGCTGCCAGTCGAAGGCGAGCCGCTGATCCGGGGCGCCTGGTTCGCGGGACCGCGGACCTGGATCGCGAACGTCGGCAGCAAGGTCGTCGCCTGGCCGTCGTTCACGCTGATCAAGATATTGGAGTACGTGCCGACGTTGCTCGTGCCCGGCGTACCGCTCAGCTGACCCGTCGACGGATTGAAGGTCATCCAGGCGGGGCGATTCGAGATCGAGAACGTCAGGGTGTCGCCGTCGGCGTCGCGCGCCGTCGGCAGGAAGGTGTACAGCACGCCGGCATCGGCGGTCGTCGCCGGCGTGCCTTCGATCGTCGGCGCCGTGTTCGCGCTCGGTGCCGGCGCGTTCGCGGTCACGGTGATGCGGAACGGGCCGATCGAGCGCAGCTCGCGACCGTCGGTGACGCTGATCGTGATGTCGCCGCTCGGCCCCACGTGCGCGGCCTGCGGCGTACCGGTCAACGCACCGGTCTCGACACTGAACTCCGCCCACTCGGGCTTGTTCGTGATCTCGAACTCGAGGAAGTCGTTGTCTTCGTCCGAGGCGACCGGCGTGAAGGCATAGGCCGCGCCGACTTGAATCGTCGCCGCGGGAATGCCGCTGATCTCCGGCGCGCGGTTCGTGGTGGTCGCGGGCACCTGCGTGCTCGGGCCGCCGCCGCCAATGAAGTCGGGAGCGCCAGTGCCTGACTTGTCATCGAAGCAGCCCGTCAAAGCGGCGCTGGCGATCAACACGAGAGGCCAACGGGATAGAGCGCCGTATGCGCTGTGAATCTTGTCAATCATTGCTCGCACCTTCGCGGTTCATGCGGAGTGCTTCCTGCACGACGTTCAACAGGGGCGATGGCGCGTCAGGCCGCGCGAATGCGGCCGGAGACAGGAAAGACCGCGCTGCCGAGCCCGAGGCTCGCGTCGTGCGCGATGCGATTGGCAACCCCGCTGTCATAAGACTGGCGTCTCGTAGACCGGAGGCTTTGCGTCCCCGCCTTTCGACGGGTTTGCCCTGTTTCAATGCGCTGCTCCCAACTCTTTTTTCGTTTCAACTCCCAGCGCGCGATACGACATATCGCGCGGCGCCTTCAATGGCGCCTTCGACGAGGACATCGACGCAAGGAAGCTGCGCGTGGAGCAGCAGCGATTTGACGGCTAGCTTCGAGAAGAAGTCTTCGCCGGCAACCCCGCTATCCGAAGCATCGACGTTGTGTGTCGAGCTTGGACCGGAGGCTTTGCGTCCCCGTCTCTCGACGGGTTTGCCCTTGTGAAGCGTGATCGAGTAAACCCGACCGAAATTTTCTTTGCAATTGTCTGTGAGTAACGACACGAATCGCGGCGCACGATTCACATAACAACGTCATTGTTATGTCACTCCTCGTCGCGCATCGACCAGCGCGTTCGTCATCCCGTCGTCATTCGGAACGCGATGACGACGGGATAGTCGCGCCGAGCTCGGCTCGTCCTCAGCGCACGATCTTGCTCACGACGTTCGAGCCCGTGCTTTCGACGCCCGCCGTGTTGTACGCGCGGATGCTGAAGTAATACGTGGCCGGCGCGAGATTCTCGAGCACATACGTCGTCGTGCCCGTGCCTTTCACTTGCACGACCTGCGTGAGCGCGGACGAGCTCGTGCCGTAGTAGATGCGATAACCCGAGAGATTCGTGAGCGCGCTGCCATCCGTATTCTGGGTCGGCGCCGCCCACGACAACGTGGCAGCGCGGACGGTCGGCTGCGCTGGCGCCGCGACGGCGATCGAGAATGCCGGCAGTGCCGTCGTGGCCTTGCCGTCGCTCACGCTGATGACGATCGATGAGTGCGTCGCCGCAGTCGTCGGCGTGCCGCTCAGGCGACCCGTCGCCGTGCTGAACGATGCCCAGCTCGGCTTGTTCTGAATCGAATAACCGAGCGTGTCGTTTTCCGCGTCGCTCGCCGCCGGCTGGAAGCTGTACGCCACGCCGACGGTCGCCTTGGTCGCGGGCGCGCCGCTGATCTTCGGCGCGGTGTTCGCCGCCTTGGGCGACCATGCTGTCACCGTGACCGGCGCGAGCGACACGCGCGTCTTGCCGTCGGTGACGCTGATCGTGATGTTCGACCACTTGCCGACTTCCTTGGCTTGACCGGACAAGCGGCCGGTCTTCGTGTCGAACGAAATCCAGGCGGGCTTGTTCGCGATCGAGAAGACGAGCTTGTCGCCGTCCGCATCGGTCGCCTTCGGCGCGAACGACCACCAGTTGCCGACTTGCACCGTATCGGAATACGGCTTGCCTGAAATCACAGGCGCGGCCGCCATCGCGAGCGAGCCGGTGGAAAGGAGCGCCGCACCGACGATGAGGCGCGCGCGCAAGACCTGGACGGAAAGCAGACTGGGCATCGAAAACACTCCGCATAAGCGCAAAAATCGTGAGCTGCCTGCGCGTACGCAGGCGAGCCGCCTTGGCCAACAAGGGAAGATTTGCGCTGCGGAGCGACCATCGCGGCTGCGATTCGCCCGAACAGCTCACTTCACGCGCTCACACCGTGTGGTGCGCGGCAACCCCGCTATCCGCGCCAATTCCCGTGAATCGACGTGAGGACCGGAGGCTTTGCGTCGCCATCTTGCGATGGGTTTGCCCTTGCTCGACGGGGCGCATTCTGCGTGGGGCACGGGGGGCGAAATATCGGGCGAGCCCGCATCGCCGCCCGGCGGACGGAGGTAAGTACATTGAGGCGGCCCCTGAGGCGGGCCGCGGCGGCGCACTAAGCAGCCGCCAATGGCTATGCTGGCAGCACGAAGCCTCGCTGCCGCACGAGCCGGGTGCACGCGGTCACGAGCTGCAGGTCGTAGAGCTTGCCGGCATTCTTGTTGATCTCATCCAGTGCCGCTTCGATGCCGAGCGCCGGGCGATACGGGCGCGGCGAGCACATCGCCTCGACGGTATCGGCGATCGCGAGGACGCGCGCTTCGATGCGAATGTCGTCGCCCTGGATGCCGCGGGGATAGCCGCTGCCATCCAGGCGCTCGTGGTGCTCGAAAATGATCTCGGCGATCGGCGCGCCGAAGTCGATATCGGCGAGCAGCTTGCAGCCCTCCTCGGCATGCGTGCGCAGCAGCGCGGTTTCCGCAAGCGTCAGCGGCCCCGGCTTCGCGAGAATCGCCGCCGGCACGGCGATGTTGCCGATGTCGTGCAGCAAGGCGGCAATGCGGATCGCATCCTGGCGCTGGCCATCCAGACCCGCCTCGCGCGCCAACGCGACCGCCAGTGCGGCGACCCGGCGCGCCGAGCCGGCGGTATGCGGATCGTGCCGCTCGCCCATGCGCACCAGCGATTCGATCGTGCCCTGCAAGGCGACGTCCGTGCGCTGCAGTGAGCTCAAGGTCACCGCGTGCGCGCGCTTTGCTTGCAACACACGCCAGACGCTCTGCGCCAGCGCGGTCAATGCCGCCTCGTCCTCTTCGCCATAGGCGGAAGCGCGGTTCGCCACGCCGAGAATCGCGACGGTCTGATCGTCCGCGAGCATCGGCACCGCCATGTACCGCTGCAGATCGGGCAAGCCGTCGGCTTGAGATTTCCAGCTCGGATCGTCGCTCGAGGTCGCGTGCCGGGCCTTGACGCACTCGATGAACAGACCCGCGCTCGACAACGGGCGCGCTTCGGCGGACATCGTCACGTGCGACTGATCGCGATCGCGCCACGCGGCAAGAGCAATCGTCTTGTGCACGGGGTCGACGAAAAAGAGATAGCTGAGCGGCGAACGCGTCGCCATGCCGGCCTGCTCGACCACACGACGCACGATCGTCGACTCATCGAGCGCCTCGGCTTGCTTGTAAAGATCGACGAGGAATTCGAGCTGGCGTTGCTCGCGCCGCTGCGCGGCCAGTTCCCGCCGGCGCCGCGTCACGTCGCGAACGAGCAGCGAGGTCGCGTGCGGCGAGGCGCTCGCGAGCGTGCCGAGCGTCACTTCGACATCGAGCAGCGCGCCGTCCGCTCGCTTGTGCCGCGTTTCGTGCCGGTTCGCGCCATCCATCACGACGAACTGCAACCGCGCGGTGGTCTCGCCGATCGTCGTCTGCTCGATGTCCGCCAACGACAGCTCTAGCAATTCCGCGCGCGAATAGCCGGTCATGCGGCAATACGCCGCGTTCGCATCGAGGATGCGGCCCTCGGGATCCAGCGCGAGAAAGCCGTCGCCGAGCGCGTCGATCAGCGCGCGTTCGTTTGCCGCTTCGCGGCGCTGCACGCGCTCGCGCTCGATCCGCTGCGTGAGATCGTAGGCGCACACCAGATCCGCGGCGCGCCCGTCGAACTCGATCTCCACCGCGGCCGGGGTGACGAAGATCGGCGTGCCCGCCTTGCTTTTGTGTGCCACGACGTTCGCCGCATCCTGACCCGGCGCGTCGTTCGGTGGCCCTGCGAGGTCCTGCGCAGTCAGCGCGAGGAATTCGGCCCGCGAATAGCCGTATAGCTCGAGCGCGGCATCGTTCACGGCAATGAAGCCGCGCGTCGCGCGATCGGCGAGCCACATCGGCAGCGGGTTCGCCTCGAACACCCGTCGGAAGCGCGCCTCGCCGGCGGCGATGCGCTGCTGCGTGTGCGTGAGCTCCTCGATCTGCGAGCGCAAGCGCGCATGCACTTGCTGCGCGCTCGCGAGCGCTTGCTCCTGTGCCTGCAGGGCCTGTGCGAGCGCGGCTTCGTGCTCGGCCTTGAGCTTGGTCGCCGCCTGCTCTGCCTTTTGCTGAGCGCGCACGAGCGCCTGCGCATGTTCTGCCTGCAGCGCTGCGAGGGCCTGCGCCTGCGCGCGCTGCGCGCCGGCTTCGTCGCTGGCGGCAGCACGTGCCGGGGCGCTCGCCATTGTCGGCGCGTTCGCCACCGGGACGTTCGCGAGCAATTGATCGATCGCCGACGCGAGCGCCTCGGGTTGAGCGGTGCGCGCCAGGAACTTCTCGGCGCCGAGTTCGAGCGCGAAGCGCTCGTACTTGGGATCGTCGTGACGGCGCGTGTAGAAAATGAACGGCACGGTCCGCAGGCGCTCGTCCTGCTTCCACTTGCGGCACAGCGCGAAGCCATCCATGCGCGGCAGCACGATGTCAGAGACGACGAGATGCGGCGGATCGCGGCGCGCGAGATCCAACGCGGTCAAGCCGTTCGACGCCTTCAGCACCTGATGACCGCGGCTGGCGAGCAATTGTTCGAGCGCGGCCTGCTCGGTCTCGCGCTCGTACGCAACCAGAATGACGCCCATGCTCTTCTCCGAGTCGACTCGCCGGTCAATGTCCACGTACAACGCGAGCGCGCTGCAGTATGCCGATCAAGCAGTTGCTTGGCACCATTCAGGGGAAAGCTGAGCTCCCAAAAGAGACGTGGAGCACAGTCTTGCGGACGATGGAGCACAGTCTCGCGGACGACGAAGCACAGTCTTGCGGACGACGGAGCGCAGTCTCGCGGATCAAGAACAGCGTCGCTGTCCGTCCCCTCCCCGCGCAGCGGGGGAGGGTCAGGGAGGGGGCGCTTCCAACACGAAACGCTTGCGGCGAGAAGCCTCGACGCTCAGCCGAGCGTCCGATTCACCTTCATCCAGTACTGGCCAATCGCGCTGACCTGATCGGTGAACTCGCGGAAGTCGACCGGTTTCACGATATAGCTGTTCGCATATCGAGCGTAGCTGCTCTGCAGATCCGACATCTGATCAGACGAGGACATGATCACGATCGGGATCGAGCGCGTACGCTCGTCCGTCTTGATCCGCTCGAGCACGTCGAGCCCGTCGATCTTCGGCATGTGCAGATCGAGCAGCATGAGGCGCGGATTGCGTTGCGGCCGGTCCGCGTACGGGCCGGTGCGAAACACGAAGTGCAAGGCGGCCTCGCCGTCTTGCACCCAGATGATGTTCTTACTGACGCCGCCGATCTCGAGGGCTCGGGTCGTGAGCTCCGCATCCGTCGAATTGTCATCGGCAAGCAGGACGAAATCAGCATTCATTGGCAGGTCTGTCGAGCGGTGTTTTGGTGAGATTCTGAGTGTGACGACGGCGCTCGTCGACGGTCGTCAGCTTGCGCGCAAGCGACCGTCGGCGAGGCCGATGACGAACGCGTACTCGCGCGCGATCTCGCGCAAGTGCTCGTAGCGGCCGGACTTGCCACCATGACCTGCTTCGAGGTTCGTGTGCAAGAGCACGATGGTGTCGTCGGTCTTGTAATCGCGCAGCTTCGCGACCCACTTCGCGGGCTCGAAGTACTGCACTTGGCTGTCCCAGTAGCCCGTCGTGACCAGGAGCGGCGGGTAAGATTGTCGCTTGATGTTGTCGTATGGCGAATAGGACAGCATGTATTCGTAGAAGCGGCGCTCGTTCGGATTGCCCCATTCGTCGTATTCGAGCGTCGTCAGCGGAATCGATTCGTCGAGCATCGTCGTCACGCAGTCGACGAACGGCACGTTCGCGATCACGCCTGCGTATTTCTCCGGCGCGGAATTCAGGATTACACCCATCAGCAGGCCGCCGGCGCTGCCGCCCGATGCGAACACCCGATCACGGCGCGCGTAGCCGTGCGCGACGAGATGATCGGTGACGTCGAGGAAGTCGTGGAACGTGTGCCACTTGTTCAACAGCCGCCCGGCGTTGTACCAGCGGCGCCCGAGCTCCTGCCCGCCGCGCACGTGCGCGATCGCATACACGAAACCGCGATCGAGCAGCGACAATCGCGCCGAGCTGAAGGTCGGGTCGATGCAGATCCCGTACGAGCCGTAGCCGTACAGAAACAAGGGCGCGGTGCCGTCGATACGCACGTCGCGCCGATACACGATCGAGACGGGGATGCGCTCGCCGTCGCGCGCCGTCGCCCACACGAACTCGCTCGTGTAGCGCTGCGGATCGAAATCACCGAGCACGGGCTCGCGCTTCAGCAGCGTGTCGGCGCGCGTCTTCGTGTCGTGCGCGTACACGGTGGTCGGTGTCGTCAGCGACGTGTACGCATAACGCAGCGTGTTCGTGTCCATCTCTGGATTCGCACCCAGATGCATCGTGTACGCGGGATCGTCGGCGGCGATGTGATAGGACTCGCCGCTCCACGCGCGGATCAGGATCTTGCGCAGCCCGTTCGAGCGCTCGCTCACGGCCAGGAAGTCGTTGAAGATTTCGAAGTCGTGAATGAACGTCGACGCATCGTGACCGATGACGTCGCGCCAGCGCGAGCGGTCCTGCTCCTCGCCCACCGGCACCGACATGATGCGAAAATTCTCGGCGTTCCAATTCGTGCGAATCAGGAACGTGTCGGCGGGCTGCGTCTGCGCGTGCTCGCCGGACGGCCAGTGTTCGATCTCGTATTCGTGCTCGGGCGAGCGCGGCAGGAACACCTTGAAGTCGAGGGCTGCGGCATCCGTCGGCGCGTAGCGCCATTCCGAGCTCGTCGTGCTCTCCGCGCCGATGTATAGAAACCGTTCCGATTTGCTGCGCTCGACGACCAGATCGAAGCTTTCGTCCAGTTCCTCGTAGAGCAGCGGGTCGCTCGCGGGATCGCTGCCGAGACGATGCACGCGCACGCGGCGGCCGAGCAGCGTCACGGGATCCTTCTCGACATACAGCAGGCGGTTGTCGTCCGTCCAGGCGACGCCCGGCTCGACGTTGTCGATGATGTCGACGAGCAACGCGCCGCGCGTGAGATCCAGGATGCGCAATCGATACTGGCGGCGGCCGACGGTATCGAGCGTATAGGCCAGCAGGCGATTGTCGGGACTCACTTCGTAGCCGCCGAGCTGGAAGAACGCGTGCCCGGCCGCGAGCTCGTTGCAATCGAGCAGCACCTGATCGTCGCCGCTCGCCTGCCCCGCGACATCCGGCCGTCGCGTGTAGAGCGGATATTCGCGGCCTGGCCGGTATTGCGATTGGTACCAGTAACCGCGGTGACGCACGGGAACGCTCGCGTCATCCTGCTTCAGGCGACCGACCATCTCGAGGTACAGGGTTTCGATGAGTCCGTGGATCGGCTCGAGCACCGCGTCGGCGTAGGCGTTCTCGGCCCGCAGATGTGCGAGAACCTCCGCGTTGCTGCGCGCGTCGTCGCGCAGCCAGTAATACGGATCTTCGCGAACGCCTCCGGGCGCCCGGACTGCATGAGTTCGCCGCCGTGCTCGCGGCGGCATGTGCGATGGTGCTGGGATATGAAAGGGAGCGTCCAAAGTGTGAGAGCCTGATGCGGCGCAAAAGAGGGGCTTATACCTTCCCGCGGAACCGTCAGTAAATCCGCAACTACACACGATTGATCCCGCAACGCGATGTGGGATTTACGCGGTCGAGCGCAACAAAACTCCAACACTGCGGCGAGCGGCGACCGCCGTGCCGAGGACGCCGGGGCGCGCCAGCGTAAACGGAATGTTTTGGGGGTCAGTTCACGGGAATTGCACCCAAAGGTCGATGCAGTTCTCAGTCGCAAATTCCCGCATAAGTAGTATTAGCCGACAAACAGGAAAGCCCCCAGGAGTAGGGTCCATGGCAAATGCGCACAACATCCGCCCCGTCGCAAGTTCCCACGACGAGGTCAATCTCGAGCTCGACGACACCTCCAGCGTCCGGGCGCTGACGGAAGAAGCGCATCAGCCGCCGCTGCTCGTGTTGAGCCGGGACGCCGGCCTGGTGGAAACGGTGCGCAAGGCGGCACCGCGCGGCACGCCTGTGACGCATAGCCCCGACCTCGACCATATCGCGGACCGCCTGCCCTCGCTGAAGCCCGGCGTCCTGCTCGTCGACACCGCGAGCACCGCGGATGTCGCCTCGATGGTCGCGCAGCTCACTCAGCATTTCCCCGAGCTCGTCGTCGTCGTTGCCGGCAAGAAGGAAGACAGCGCGGCGCTCATGCAGCTCACCGCGGCCGGCCGCATCTTTCGTTTCCTGCTCACACCGCTGTCGCATGGCCAGACCCGGCTCGCGCTCGAAGCGGCAACGGCACAGCACCTGGATCTCAAGGCCTCCGACGAGCGCCGCAGCGCCGGTGGCAACGCTGGCGGCAACAACAAGAACTACGTGGTGACGTACGGCGCGCTCGCGGCGGGCTTGCTCGTCGTCATCGGCGGCATCTGGATCGGTGTCACCAAGTTCACGGGGGAGCCCGCGGCGCCGGTTGCCGTGCAGCCTGCCGCGACGCAGGGCGAGCCGGGCGGCGTGCCCGAGCGCCCGGACCCGGTTCAAGCCGAGATTGCGCTCGCCAAGGAAGCGTTCGCGCAAGGCAAGTTCCTCGAGCCCGCGGGCGAAAGCGCGCTCGATCTGTACCGCAGCGCCCTCGCGCTCGATCCCACGAGCGAGCCCGCGAAGGCCGGTATCCGCTCGGTCGTCGACAAGATTCTGGAGCGCGCCGAAGCCTCGCTCACGGCGGAACGGCTCGAAGATGCCATTCGCAACATCGAAATGGCGCGCGATATCGAAGCCACGCATCCGCGCCTCGCGTTCCTCGACACGCAGATCGGGCGTGAGCGCGAACGCCTGAAACTGAGCCAGGCCCAGGAGGTCGGCAATCGCGTGCGCACGCTCGTCTCGCAAGCGAACGATCGGATGGCGAACGGCCGTCTCGTCACACCCGCCGGCACGAGCGCGCGGGATGCGCTCGTCGAAGCCCGCCGCCTCGACCCCACCGATCCGACCGTCGCGCAAGGCATTCGCGAATTGAGCGGGCTGTTGGCCGAGGAGGCTCGCCAGGCGCTCGCCAGCGGCAAGATCGACGAGGCGCAGGCGCTCGTGAACAGCGCGCGCGCACTCGGTTCCGCGGGCGCGCAGCTCGCGGCCGTCGAGCGGGCGATTGCCGAGGCGAACCGCGCCGCGCAGGCCGGCGCCGCGACGGCCACGGTCGCTTCCGCCGCCGGTGCTCGCCGCCCTGCCCAGCCGGCGCCAGCCGCTGGGCCCAATGTCGACCCGCTCATCGCTGAGGTTCGCCAACGCCTCAGCGAGGGCAAGCTCATCGATCCTTCCGGCAGCAGCGCGAAGGACAGCATTGCCAGCCTGCAATCGCAGGCGCCGAATCATCCCGCGATCGAAGAGCTGTCGCGGGCGCTGACCACGCGGCTGCTCGATGTCGCGAAGCAAGCGATGAACGCCAAGGCGTACGATCGCGCCGGCCAGCTGGTCGCCGGCGCCCGGGAAGTCGGCGCTCGTTACAACGAAGCCGGCATCGCCCAGGTCGAGCGCGACCTGGCGACCGCTCGCGAAGCAACCTCCCTGCAGACGAATGTCGTCTCCGCGGCTACGCTCACGAAGGTGAGGATGACGGCGCCGCAGTACCCGGAATCGGCACGCAAGCGCGGCATCGAAGGCTGGGTCGAAGTGGCGTTCACGGTGACGCCGAACGGCACGGTCGATGATGTCGAAGTGCGCAATGCGAGCCCGGCCGAGATCTTCGACGACGCCGCGGTCCGCGCCGTGCGTCAGTGGCGCTTCGAGCCGGTCGTGCGCAACGGCGAAAAGGTCCCGCAGCGCGCGATGGTTCGTCTGCGGTTCGAGAAGCAGGCCAAGTAGTTTGGGCCAAGTAAGTTTGGGGATGGCCCGACCACTCCCTCCGCCGCATCGCGAGGAGGGTTAGGTAAGGGGCTCGCGCAGCGAGCATCCATCGGCGCGGCTGGTTCGGGAAACCGACCAGCCGCGCTTTTTTTGAGTTACAGAACGGCCGAATCGAAGCGGGCGTTCAAGCCCGCAGGCCGACCGCCACGACCTTGGCGATCTCACCGGCGATGAATTTGCGGCGCGCCTCGTCGGTCGGCATGTCTTCCTTCACGAGCCAGCTCAGCAGACCGGGAAGCACGAGCGCGCGAGCCTCGACGTCGAGATCCGTCGCGATGCTGCCCTCCTCCATGCCCTTGCGCAGGGTCTCGTGATAGCCGTCGGCGAGCTCCGCCGATTGCTGCAAGAACTTTTCTTGCGCGGCCGGCGACAGCGCATCGAAGCCGACGAGCGGCGACAGCGGCGACAGATCCTCGCGCGGATAGGCAATCGCGAGCGCATGCATCGCCGAGGCGATGGCCGCGAGCCGCGTGCCAGGATGGGCGAGCATCGAGTCCTTGATGTGCAGGAAGATCTTGAACGCGCGGTCGTAGCACGCGCCGACTAGATCTTGCTTGCTGCCGAGATGACGATGCAGCGTGCGCTTCGTCGCGCCGACTTGCGCCGCGATCTCCTCGAGCGAGGTCGCATCGATACCCTTGCGGTTGAACAGGCGCGAAGCGACGGACACGAGCGTTTCGCGCTTCGCCTCCGAGATGGCGTCGCGATCGAAGACGGCGCCGTTACGCATGCAGAGCGAGGACAGATCGTAATGCACGAACTCGGGCGCCACGCCGCGCTCGCTGCCGAGCCCGTCGAAGATCGTCGCCAGCACGGCGGCGAGCAGTGCATTGGGATCGATGGCCTCGCCCGCGCGCGACCAGGTGCGGGCCAGCGGCGCCCATGTGACGAGGCTCAGGATGATGCGCGCATTGACCTCGACGTCGCACTCGCGGATCAAGCCTTCGCTCTGCCCCGTCGACAGCAAATGCGCGAGGCGGGAGGCGAGCGCGTCATACAGACCTTGAACCGTATCGCGCTGGGCCGGCGTCATCATCGCGATTTCGGCGCGCGCGGCGAGCTCGGGCTCGCCCGGGTCGAGCATGCGGGTGACGAAGCGAGTGATCATCTCGACGGCGGTACCCGGCTCGCGCGTCGCTTCATTCAGATAACGGGCAGTGATCTCGCACGAGCGGCGATAACACTGGAAAACCAGGTCTTCGCGGTCTTCGACGTAGTAATACATCGCCGCGCGCGAGATGCCGAGCTTCTCGGCGATCTCGGTCAGGGAAGTGAGCGAAACGCCCTTTGCGTTGAGCTGCCGCGCGGCTTCATCGAGCACACGCTCGTGCCGACGCACGGAAGACATTGCAGGGGGAGTGATCTCGTGCTGTGTGAGAGGCATGGACATCGTCGTATACCCGCGTTCAACTTTCGGATCGAATTCGCCGCGCGCATCGCACGCTGCCGCAGGGCAGAAGAGTACCTGCGTGCGACGCATTTGGTTCTGTGATTAATACGCGGTCAGCGTAAAGAAATATAAATTTGCGCTCGGTCGTACGCGCGCGTGATCGGCGATGAGGGGCAATCGAGCCAGCGCGATTTTGCAATCGACACGTGCGAGCGACGCGCGCGATCACACCGGTGCTCGCGCTTTAGCGGCGAAATGAATCTATTTTTCCAGCAATAGTGCCGGGCGCTCAGCGGCGCGAACGGCGCCGCGCATCCAGCGCGAGCGGACTGCGTGTGAAGTCAACATGCCCCGGCGGTTGAGGGAAAACCCTAAGTGAACTTAGTAAGATTGACGCGGTCTCTCGTCGCGGCCCTGCGCGCAACCGTATGATCCTGGGACTTCCTTAGGTTTATTGACGCATGAACAAACAACTCGCTCCTTCGGTTGTCGTGTGGGATTTGCCGGTGCGCCTCGTGCATTGGCTCATCGTGATCTGCGTGGGCGTGTCATGGTGGGCGGCCGAGCAGCGGCTGATGGAAGTTCATCTGTATAGCGGCTACGCGCTGCTCGGCTGCATCGTGTTCCGGCTCTACTGGGGATTCGCGGGCAGCTCGACGGCGCGATTCAGCGAGTTCGTCCGCGGCCCGCGCGCGATCGCGGCGTACCTGCGCGAACCGCCGCTGCCCGCGCCGCCCGGTCACAATCCGCTCGGCGCATTGAGCGTCGTCGCGCTACTCGCGTTGTTGGTGCTGCAAGTCGGGCTGGGATTGTTCGTCACCGACGTCGACGGGCTCGAGTCGGGACCGCTGTCCTATCTCGTGAGCTTCGAGACGAGCCGAACGCTGGCCGATGCGCACGAGATCGTCTTCAACATTCTGCTGGGCTTCATCGCGCTCCACGTCGCCGCGGTCGTGTTCTATTTGTTGGTGAAGCGAACGAATCTGATCGGACCGATGCTGACGGGGCGTAGAGCCGCGGCAAGTGTCGCGAACGATGCGCGGCTCGTTTCGTTGTGGAGAGCGATTCCCGGACTGATGCTCGCCGCGCTCGCGGTGTGGTACGTCGCGCGGAGCTACTAGCAACGACGGCGCGAGCGCTGCCCGGCCGCCGCTGCGATCGTCCGCATTCAGCGCGCCAGTCGCGCGAGCAAGCTCGGTTGGCGCCGTTGCCGCGAGTCGCGATGAAAGCCGTTGGTCGGGCTATAGCTCAGCGCGTTCATTTTCTGCTCCAGCAGCGCGGCCTGATCGGGATCCGGCGTGACGCGTGGGCGCACGAAGGGGGTCTCCCTTGATTTGAGCTTGAAGATCATAGTTTTAACCCCTAGCGGTGACTTGATCCGTGGACACTCTTCGGCAGGGCGGAGGCCCTGCTCAGCGGCGGGGTAAACGCACGAACTCTTGAGATGGGTCCGACTACATCGTTATTTCAATTCATCCCACGTATTTGCACTAGTCGCGAAGTCCGCGCGTTGCGGCCGCACGACACAAAAGCGCTGGCCGGTCGGCGCCTCCATCACCCACCACGTATGGATCTGCTGCACGCGCTTCGCGCCGAGCCCTTCCAGACGCCGCACTTCCGCTTCGATATCGTCGGTTTCGATGTCGAGGTGCACGCGACTTTCGTGCTGCACTTGCTGCACTTCGATGTGCAGGCCGTTCGGCCCCGTCTCGAACTGCCGGTATAGAGGACTCGGCTCGGTCGCGGCGTCTTTCAGCGGCTGACCCAGCGCAGCACTCCAGAAGCGAGCGGCCCCTTCGAGATCGCCCGTGTTGCAGTCGATGATGAAACCGGCCAAACGGGATTTGTGCATGACTCACTCCTTGGTGGCGTAGCCGCATCGCGCTACGCGTTCGGATTCATTCCTTGCCGCGCCTTGTTCATTGCATCGAGCATGTCCCTCACCTCAGGACGCGCGAGGATGGCTTCCGTCTCGAGCGCAACCTTGCGCTGCCAGTTCGCATGCTCTTGATCGGTGCCCGGCACGTTCACCGCGTCGGTCATGCCGATCAAGTCCTCGATCTGCAGCAT
>JAEYXD010000006.1 GCA_023428645.1 Pseudomonadota bacterium | reverse complement strand
AGGGATCGAACAGGCGCTCGCGACTAGGCGGGGAATCGACACCTATCCGGAGCCGAGAGACCACTGCGACATTTGCCGCTGGCACAGCACCTGTGATGCTCGGCGGCGAGCGGACGATCATCTGTGTTTGGTTGCTGGCATCTCTCGAACTCAAACTTCGGAATTGAAGCGGCGTGAGGTCGGCAGCGTCGCCGGTCTTGCGGCCGTGCCATTGCCTTGGCCGTGGAAGCCTGAGCGCGGGTCGCGGCAAACCTACGAGCGCAGCCGCGAGCAGGCACGCATGCAGGTTCAAGGACGGATTGAAGGGCGGCCGGTCTACGAGGCGATCGTGCCACAGCCGACGTTGGGTCTGGCTCGACTGCCAACACCATCTGCCGGAGATGTCTTCTTCGATATCGAAGGCGACCCTTT
Source organism: Pseudomonadota bacterium (assembly GCA_023428645.1). Classification (GTDB taxonomy): domain Bacteria; phylum Pseudomonadota; class Gammaproteobacteria; order Steroidobacterales; family Steroidobacteraceae; genus Steroidobacter. The sequence goes on along the minus strand of JAEYXD010000006.1, from coordinate 3,058 downwards.
CGTAAGTGATACCGGGCTCGAGTTCTTGTTCGGTTACGTGTTTGCCGATGACGGTGTGGAGCGCTACGTCGGTGAGTGGGCACTCGATGCGGATGAGGAAAAGCGCGCGTTCGAGCGCTTCATCGACTTCATCATTGAGCGATGGAGTCACCACCCGGATATGCACATCTATCACTACGCGCCCTACGAGCCGAGTGCATTGAAGCGATTGATGGGACGTTATGCCACGCGGGAGGACGAGGTCGATCGCATCCTGCGTGGTGAGTTGTTCGTGGATCTGTATGCAGTCGTCCGGCAGGGGATTCGCGCGAGCGTCGAGCGGTACTCCATCAAGGACCTGGAAGTGTTCTACGGCTTTGTGCGAGGCACTGCGCTCGCTGACGCGCGCCGCGCGCTTACGTTGATGCAGGCAGCGCTGGAACTGAACGATCGCGCAGGCATCACATCGGAAGCCAAAGAAACTATCGCGGGTTACAACCGTGAGGACTGCATCTCGGCGGCGAGGTTGCGTGATTGGCTAGAGCAAGTCCGTGCAGATGTCATCGCAAAAGGTGTTGTGATCGAACGACCGGCGCCACCCGTAATCGAAGTCAACGAAGAGCTGGACGAGCGCCAGCGCGTCGTTGCCGACCTGGCGGCGCGATTGACGGAAGGTGTTCCTCCCGATGCCGCTCAACGATCGGAGGAGCAACAGGCCAGGTGGATTCTCGCGAATACACTCGACTGGCATCGCCGTGAGCTCAAATCCGTGTGGTGGGAGTTTTTCCGGCTGCGTGATCTATCGATTGATGACCTGCTCGATGAACGAGACGCATTAGCGGGCCTTGAGTTTGTCGCCGAGGTCGGCGGGACCAAGCAAGCGCCCATCCATCGGTATCGCTTTCCTCAGCAGGACACGGACCTGAGAGGAGGTGAATCCCTTCATAGCGTGGGCGGCGAGAAGTTCGGCAAGGTTGATCGCATTTCTCAGCAGGACCGCACGATCGACATCAAGAAGCGCAAGGACACAGCATCTCAGCATGTGAGCGGTGTATTCGCGCATGATGTTGTAGGTACCGAGGAGCTCGCGGCGGCGCTGCTAAGAATTGGCAATCATGTGGCGAATGTTGGCCTGTCGGGCCCGGGCGAGTATCAGGCTGCGAGAGATTTGCTGCAAAAGCTTGCGCCACGAATCTCCGGTGAGCCGTTGCGCCGCGAGAATGAAACGACATTGGAGGCGGCGACTCGCATCGCGCAGAATCTCGAACCCGGCATCCTCGCAATACAAGGACCGCCGGGCGCCGGAAAGACATTCACTGCCGCGCGCATGATCTGTGCTCTCGTGCAGGCTGGAAAGACTGTGGGTATCACGGCGAATAGTCACAAGGTCATTCGCAATCTGCTAAACGCCGTGGTGGAGGCCGCCGATGAAAGCGGAATAGATCTGACCTGCTTGCAGAAGCCAGCGGACAGCGAAGAGGACGTGCATCGCATTCGCTTTGCGAAGAAGAATGAGCAGGTGTACGCCGCAATCGGTCGCACATGTCATGTCGCGGCGGGAACCCCCTGGCTGTGGGCGCCGAAGGATGCCTTCGGGATTGTGGATGTGCTGTTCGTAGATGAAGCGGGGCAGATGTCTCTCGCGAACGCGTTGGCGATATCGCAAGCTTGTAAGACGCTGGTCCTTTTGGGTGATCCACAACAGCTAGAACAACCGACTCAGGGAAGCCATCCCGATGGCACGGGTGTGTCAGCTCTCGAGCATCTTCTCGCGGGTCACGCGACGATCGCGACGGACAAAGGTCTGTTTCTCGAGGAAACGTGGCGTCTGCATCCAGAAATCTGTGCGCTTACCTCCGAGCTGTTCTACGAAGGCCGGCTAAAGCCCCATGCGGGGCTCGAGCGTCAAACCGTGAACTCGTCAAGCCGCATCACGGGAACGGGATTGAGATTCGTCCCAGTGCAGCACGAGGGAAATCAGAACTCTTCCGAGGAAGAGGCTGAGCTAATCCAGCGAATGGTCAACGAAATTCTGGAATCCCGCGCTACGTGGGTGAACCAGAAGGGAGAGGAGAAGCTCATTGGCTTCGATGACATTCTGATTGTCGCGCCATACAACGCTCAAGTGTTTGAGTTGCAACAGCGGTTGCCCGCTGCGCGCATTGGAACGGTGGATAAGTTCCAGGGGCAAGAAGCGACCATCGTGTTCTGTTCAATGAGTACTTCCTCACATGCAGACGCACCGAGGGGAATGGAGTTCTTATACAGCCTCAACCGGCTAAATGTCGCTACCTCTCGTGCTCGATGCGTCTGCGTGCTAGTGGGTTCGCCGATGTTGTTCGAACCTGAATGCAGGACGCCACGACAGATGGAGATGGCGAATGCGTTCTGTCGATACCAGGAGCTTGCCGGGGTGATTCGGGTGATTAACTGATGGTCTGATCAGGAAACGATCACACTCGAATTGTTGATGCCGATCACAGCGACGCCGGCAGTGAGCTCGCAGACTCTCGTGAAGCTGGCGCAAGAAAAAAATGAGGGTGCCATGTTCTCAGCTACGCCTTTACGCGAGGTTCCATTCAGCGTTATCGACTTCGAGACAACAGGCTTGTCGGCTAAAAGCGGTGCGCGCGTCGTTGAAGTCGCTATTGCACGCGTGGAGCCAGGAAGTGAGCCCAGGTTGGCGCTAGACACGCTAGTCGATCCGGACGGGCCGGTTCTGTGCACCAGCATTCACGGAATAACAGACGATGATGTCTTGGGCGCGCCGAGCTTCACCGATCTCGTTGGCGACATCGTTCTGGCATTGGACGGCGCTCTTGTGGGCGCATTCAACGCGAGTTTCGACATGTCGTTCCTTTCTGCAGAGACGGCGTTCGCACGGCGAACCGCGAGCATGCGGCTGCCACCTCATGTGTGTCTGATGTGGCTGCGGCCCTTGCTTGGCCTGAGCAAGAGATGCAGCCTGGATGTTGCGTGCGAGCAGCACGGGCTACGGGCGGTGAGCCACCGTGCGGCGGAGGACGCGCTTGCCTGTGCGCACATGTGGCAGCACTACGTCGATGCGGCTGAGCGCCGG
>JAEYXD010000220.1 GCA_023428645.1 Pseudomonadota bacterium | reverse complement strand
CGCAGGGATCCCCGCACGTGAGGCCACCCCCGCAGGGCTCTTTGCTAGCTAGACGGGACGACGAGCCAAGCTCAACCCGGGCTCGCCGCGCCGCGTCCGGCAAATTTTCCTGGCCTGACGACGTGGCTGTGGTTGCGGCCATGGGCTGCGCAATTCGCGAGATCTGCCCGCAGAGGAATGCGCCAGCGTCCTGCTGATCAGCGGGCGCTCCTAGAGCCTGTTCCGCGATCGGCGGCGGATCGCTATATGTGCGTAGCGCTTCGACGGAGCTCTACATGACCGACATGCAACGCCGCCCCAAGCTCTCGATCTGCATCGCGACGTACAACCGCGCCGACCTGTTGCAGCAGGCGCTGGAAAGCGTCATCTCACAGCTCACCGACGAGTGCGAGCTCGTCGTCAGCGACAACGCATCCACCGACCACACGCCTCACGTCGTCGCGGCGCTCGCGTCCCGCCCCGCGGCCGTGCGCTACTTTCGCCAGGAGACGAACATCGGCCTGGACCGCAACTTCGATGCCGCCGTCGCGGCGTCGCGCGGCGACTACTGCTGGTTCTTCTCGGATGACGACGTGATGAAGCCGGGCGCCATCGCGCGCGTCCTGAGCGCTCTCGAAGAGAAGATCTGCCTCGTGCTCGTCAACATCGAGTACCGGACGGTCGACATGTCGACCGTGTTGCGGCCGACAGCGATGCGCCTCAAGGCCGATAGGCTCTACGGCCCCGACGAGCTGGATCGCCTGTTCGTTGATGCGGATTCCGCGGTCGGCTATCTGGGCGCGGTCGTCATCAGGCGCGCGCTCTGGCTGGCCCGCAATCGAGAGCGCTACTACGGCTCGATGTTCGTGCAGGTGGGCACGGTATTCCAGGAGCCGCTGCCGGGCGACGCGCTCATCATCGCCGAGCCGTTGATCAGCTATCGGCTCGGCAATACACCCGCGCGCTCGACCGCGTTGAGCGACGCCCTGGTGGGCGCGTGGCCCGCCGTGATCGAATCCCTCGCGCTGTCAGTGGACACCAAGCGTCGGGTGGTCGGCGCACAACCTTGGAAGCAGCTGAATACTCTGCTCGGGCTGCGCGCCCGCGGCCTGTACTCCTGGCGGTCCTACCAGCTGTGGATTCGACCCCGCGTGAAGCGGATGCACGAGCGGCTGCCGGCGATCGCCATTGCCTTCATCCCGGGCGTCATGGCGAACGCGATCTGCGTGCTGCACTCGCGGGCCCGAGGCGATCAGCTGTTCCTGTACTTGATGCGTGCCAGCCGCTATCACCTGTGCAATCTGCCGTTGCTCGGACGTGCGCCGCGTTAGGGATCAGACTCGTCCGAGGCGCTCGCTGCTCGCTGGGATCGCGTGCGGCGCGCACGTTCGGCGGCATAGATTGGATTACCGAGGAAGGCTTGCTCCGCGAGCACCCGCTGTTCCGGTGCATCGACGTTCCATGGGTTGGATGCCATGAGCGCCTCGCAACGCTCGCGGAGACTTCGCTCGAACTCCGGATGCGTGAGAATGTACAGGTCGTTGTCGAGCATTCCCCGCAGCACGAGCCGACCGAGTTCGAGCGGCGTCATGCACACCGCCTCTGCGGCCTGCAGCGCCTCAGCGAGCTGCTCGCCTGTCGGTGGCGACACCTCCGCGCCGCTGTGCGCGAGATCGCTCGGGCGATTGCGTTGCGTATCCCAGAGATTCGACGTGACGAAACCGGGGCAGATCACCGACACGCCGATATTCGTATCGGCCAGCTCCGCACGCAGCGCCTCCATCATGCCGACGACGCCGAACTTCGTCGTCGTATAGACGCCGAGCGCGCCGCTGGCGACCAAGCCGAGAATGGACGAGGTCGCGATGAGGTGTCCACCTTCGCCGTGAGCGGCGATGTGCGGCAGGAATGCTCGTAGCCCGTTGAACACGCCGGTGAGATTGACGTTCAAGAGCCAATCCCAATCGTCGTACGTCGCCTTGCTCAACGGCACATGCACGTTCACGCCGGCATTGCTGACGAGCACATGCACCTTGCCGAAGCGCCTGACGGTTTCCGCCGCTGCCTGCTCCATGGCCTCGCGGTCGGTCACATCGACCGCAATCGCGTGCAGCTCCTCTGCGAGATGCGCGCGGGCGTGATGCAGATTGGCCTCCGTGCGATATCCAATCACCACCTTCATGCCGGCGGCTGCGAACGCCTGTGCGATGCCCAAGCCAAGGCCACTCGACCCACCGGTGATGAACGCCACTTTGCCCGCAACGCCGTTCATCGAAGATCACTCGCGGACACTAGCGGTCCACGCGCAGGTAGGTGAAGTAGCTTGCGTCGTCGAGCGACGACCACGGCAGCAGGCGCAAGCGTCCCGCGCTCGTCTCGACCGTCCATTCGTGCGCACTCGTGTCGAGCCGCTTGGCGCTCAGCAACTGCTGACGCGTGAGCCGAGGCATCTCCTCGGCGATCGCGAAGAGAACCAGCGGCCCGTCGGTCAATGCCACGGTATCCGGGTGCTGCGCATCGACTGGCCGCAGCGCCAGCTCGCGCGGCAATTGGAGCTCGATGTGATCGCCCCTCCTCCACTCACGCCTGAGCGCTGCGAAAGTGCCGGGGACGAGCGCCGTTGCAATGCGCTTGTCATTGACGCTGATCGAAGGAGCGTGTGCCCACGCTGGAATCCGCACACGCAACGTGAGCTCGACGGGTGTCGTGCAATCGAACCTCAGGCGAACACTCTGACCGAACGGATACGCTCCTTCCTGAGTCAAGGAGACATTCACGCCCCTGTGACGCCAGCGCAGCGTCGATGGCATATAGAGATTGACGTAGACGCCGTCCGCGTCGGCGAAATAAGCGTTGATCCGATAATCCGCCGCGACCTGCGGCAGCGTACCGGAACAGCAGGGCCATCTCGTGCCGCCGACATCGTCATTCGGCGTCAAATATGCTTTGCGGGAGGCCGGCGCGTAGCTCGAGTAATAGAAGCCCAAGCCGTCGGGCTGCAGCGGCTTCACTCCCAGCACGGTGTTGTAGATGAGCCGCTCCATGCTGTCGCCGTACCTGGAATCCTTCGTGATCCGCAGCAAATAACGCGTCAGCTTGAGATGCGCATAGGCGCCGCAGCACGTCTCGAACGATTTGCGCGTCTTCTCGAGGCTCTCGTGCAGGCTATCGAGCGCGACGATGGTGCCGTCGTCATTGGCGGGCGTCGGGATGAAATACTCGTTGGGGCCCCAACCGCCCGTTGCGTAGCTCTGCTGCTCCATGAAGGCGAAGCCCTGCCGCGCGGCGGCGAGGTATTTCGCATCGCCCAGCACCAGGTAGGCCTTGGCGGCCGAGCAAAGTGCGTTGACGTGCGTGTAGGCGTGCAGGCCTGGCAATGCGTTCTCGCCGCGCGCCAATGGCTCGAACACTTCGTCGCAGAGAAATCGCCGGGCCATCCGTAAATGCAGATCATCGCCGCCCTGCTGCCAAGCGATGAACTGATTCTCCGGAATGACGTAGGTGTGGTCGAAACACTTTTCGTCCGACTCGCACACGAGCGGACCGAACAACGGCACCGCCTTGTCGGGAAGATAGGGGATCACGGCTCGCGTCGTTGCCGCGAGCGCGGCCAACGCGCCGCCATGCGAGGCATAACGGTGCGCGTCGACGAGACCACACGTCAGCAAGTCGTACGTGTAACCGCGAGCATGCGGATAGCGCTTGTAGAACTTCCCTTCCGGCTCGATGGTCGCGGCGAAGCCGTCGACCAACCTGTGCACCTTTGCGCGCGCGGCATCGTTGCCATCGATCGCCACACAGCGCGACAACGCTGATAGCCATTGACCGAAGCTGTGGCCTGGGCAAAAGCCGTCGGAGCTATACCACCCGCCCAGCTCGGCACCCGGCGAGGCCAAGCCAGCGCGCGCACGAAACGGACGCAGCAAGCTGTCCTCGTCCAGTGACAGGATGAGCGCGGATGTGCGCTCCAGCTGGTCTTGCTGTAAACCTGGCGCGAGGTCGACCTGACCGTAGAGGAATTCTCGCAGCGGATCGCCGTGCTCAAACGAGCGCTGCGGCTTGCACCAGCCAATCCGCTCAGCCCCGCCCGCGGGATTGGACATGCAGCAACCTCACGAAGGACCGCGTTGAAAATGCCACGCTCTCGCGTGGCCATCGGTCTCATCGTGTATTGATCGCCCATCGCGCGCACCGCATCCCCCATCGACGCACGAAAGCGCTTCACGAACGTTACGGTCATCGCCGCACGCAGAGCGGCGACACGGGCTAGTCGTCCGGCAGCGTGACCGCAACGGTGCGCTGCGCCTGCTCGCCCAGCCCGCCGACCCCGAGGCGCATGGTTTGACCAGGCCGCAGGTACACCGGCGGCTTCTGACCCAGACCGACACCGGGCGGCGTGCCGGTGCAGATGAGGTCGCCGCTTTGCAGTGACATGAATTGGCTGATGTACGAGACGAGGTGCACGACGCCGAAAATCATCGTGCGCGTGGTGCCGCGCTGGTAGCGCCGACCGTCGACCTCGAGCCAGAGATCGAGAGCCTGCGGATCAGGGATTTCATCCGCCGTCACCAGCCACGGCCCCGCCGGCGCGAACGTGTCGCAACCCTTGCCCTTGTCCCACTGCCCGCCTCGCTCGAGCTGGTACGAGCGTTCGGAGATATCGTTGACCACGCAGTAGCCGGCGATGTGTTGCGCAGCGTGCCGCACCGAAATGTACCGACCGGGCCGCCCGATGACGACGCCGAGCTCGACCTCCCAGTCCGTTTTCTCGGAATGCGGCGGGATCTCGACATCATCGTTCGGGCCGCTCAGGGCGCTGGTGGGTTTCATGAACAGCACCGGCTCGGTCGGCACCGGCATATTCGACTCAGCAGCGTGATCGCTGTAGTTGAGACCAACGCAGACGATCTTTCCGGTGCCACCGACGCACGCACCGAGCCGCGGATGGCCGGGCACGCGCGGCAGGCTCGCCCCGTCGAGCGCACCTAGCCTCGCGAGTCCCTCCGGCAGCAGGACTTGCCCCGCGATGTCCGCAACGTGCTGCGATAGATCCCGCAGTACACCGTCCTCGTCCAGGATGCCCGGCCGTTCGTGCCCCTTCGGACCATAGCGCAGCAACTTCATGGTGAGTCCTCTTCGCTCGCACTCGTACTGTCGCGCTCACGTGCTCGCGCTAATACGTCGCGCGCCCGCCCGATGCGTCGAATACCGCGCCGGTGCAGAAGGAGCATTCCTCCGAGCACATCCAGGCGATCAAGGCCGCGACTTCCTCCGCCTTGCCGAATCGCCCCAGCGGGATCTTGGCCAGCAGCCCCTGCACGAACTCGGCATCCATCTGCTCGAGGAGCGGCGTTTCGATCGCGGCGGGACAGATGCTATTCGCACGAATGTTCGTGTGCACGAGTTCCTTCCCGAGGGACTTCGTGAGAGCGACCACGGCGGCCTTGGAAGCGGCGTAAGCCGAAGCCTTGGCATTGCCTTCCTTGCCGCCTATGGACGCCACGTTGACGATTCGCCCGTATCCCGTGCGCAGCATGTGCGGCACCACCGCGCGACAACAATGCATCACACCATCGAGATTGATGCGCATGACGCGTTGCCAGTCCTCGAGCGGGTACTCCCATGCCGTGAGATTCGGGCCGGTAATGCCTGCGCCCGCAACCAGGATGTCGAGCGACCCGCAGCGCGCCGCCAATGCATCCGCGGCGCGAACGACATCGGCAGGATCGGTGACATCCACGCGATCGACGCTCACGGCCGGCGAGGCCAGCTCACTGCGCGCTCGCGCGAGCGCGGCTTCGTCGATGTCCCAGAGACACACGCTGGCGCCGCCCGCGGCAAGCCGGTGCGCGACGCGCAGGCCAATGCCGCTCGCGCCGCCCGAGATCGCCGCGGTGCGGCCGGAGAAATTGATCTTGACTACGGTGCGCATGGTGATCGGAACGCGTGTGAACTGGAGTGAAGCGTGAGACTAAGCGCGCGATGTGCGCATGCCTCACGCGTGGAACAGAGTCGAGCGGCCGCCGTCGATGACGAGACATTCAGCGGTCATGAACCGCGCTTCGTCGGAGGCGAGGAACACCGCGGCCCACGCGATCTCCTCCGGCCGGCCGATGCGCTTGACCGGATGGAGCGCGTCGGTCTCACGGCGCAGCGCCTGCGGATCGGGCGCCTGCGCGAATATGTTCTCCACGATTTCCGTGCCGATGTAGCCCGGCGCAATCGCGTTGACGCGGACGTTGCGAGGAGCGTATTCGACCGCGAGCGCCCGCGTGAGTCCCATCACCGCGTGCTTGGCGATGGGATAAGGAAAGCAGTGCGGAATGATCTTGAACGAGTGCACGGAAGCGATATTGATGATATCGCCCTTGCCTCGCTCGAGCAGATGCGGCAGCACCGCGCGACAGCAGTACCACACACCGTCGAGATCGACTGAAAAGCAGCGCTGCCAATCCGCCGCGCTCATCTCCAGCGGATCGCGAAAGACCGCGATGCCCGCGTTGTTCACGAGTACATCCGGAGGACCGATGCGGCTGACGACGCGACCGACCATGGAGTCCACCGACGCCTGATCGCTCACGTCGACGTGTTCGAAGATCGCCGTGGCCCCATGCTCGGCGAGGCGCTTCGCGGCGGCTTCCCCTGCTTCGGCTTTGATATCCACGAGCGCGACACGCGCCCCTTCGGCGGCGAAGCACTGCGCCGTTGCAAAGCCGATGCCCTGAGCCGCACCGGTGATCAGAGCGGTCTTGCCCTCGAGACGTCCGCGCATGCTCATACGGGCGCTGGACATCGCGGCGGCCGTCCCGACAGCGCCCTGTCCACCTCGTCGGCAGCAAGCGATTGCACCCTGTCGGTCGATTGTGCCGAGTACCAGGCGGCGTGCGGCGTCAAAATCACGTTCGGCAGCGCCCGCAACTTCGAACTCGAAGGCAGCGGCTCTTCCTCGAACACGTCGAGCGCCGCGCCGCCGATGATGCCTTCGAGCAGCGCCTCTGCCAGCGCGGCGGAATCGATCAATGCACCTCGCGCCGTGTTGACGAGCAGCGCATTCGGCCGCATCGACCGCAGGCGGCGCGCATCGACGAGGTGCCGTGTCTGGCTGGTCAGCGGCGCATGCAGCGTCACGACATCCGCGGCGCTGAACAGCATGTCGAGCTCGACTGCGTGCGCGCCCAGCGACTCGACGAGCTGGACGTCAACCTGGGGATCGCTCACCAGCGCGCTGAAGCCGAACGGCTTCAAGCGCGCGTGCACCTCACGTCCGATGCGGCCGAAGCCGACGAATCCGACGGTGCACTGCGAGAACGCCTGGGTCGATCGCGCGACGTTCACGGGGTCCCAGCGCCCCTCGCGCACCGAACGGTCCAGCGGGAAAAGCTTGCGCAGCGCGGCAAGGATCAGCGCGGCGGTGTGATCGGCGACTTCGCCGGTCGCGTAATCGGGCACGTAGGCCACGCGAATGCCTCTGCGCTCGGCCGCTTTCAGATCGATGTTGTCCAGACCGAGCCCATAGCGAACGATGGCGGCGTTGGGCGGCAGCTGCCCGATGGCATCACTCGTGACCTGCGCGAACTGAACGAGCAGCACGTCGGCCCCGGCCGCGGCCGCGACGACGTCCTCGGCCGAGGTGCAACGGGCTTCGGTCAGCTCCGCTCCATGCCGTGCCGCGACGGCTCTTTCGTGATCGAGCCGCGGAAAGGTTGCGTCGGTCACGACGATTCTCGGCATTGTCGATCCATCTCCTTGCTGCGCTCACGCCGGGCACGCGCCGACTACCAGCAAGACGGCGCCAGCGACCCACCTCAGCTCCCCCTGAGCACGAGACGAGATCACACCTGCCGCGGCATGGATGCGAGCATGCGGCGGATACCTTCCTCCAGCGAGGTCGCCGGTCGTTCGCCGAGAAGCTCGCGCATGCGCGCCGTATCGGCGATCAATGACGGCATTTCCGTCGGCCGATACGGCAGTGCGCCGAAACGCATCAGCGTCTCGCCGCCGAGCAGGCGCGCGATGGCGAGGACGAACTCACGCAGCACGATGCCCCGACCCGCGCCCAGGTTCACGATCGTGCCAGGCACCACGTCGCGCACGAGCGCCAGGCACAGCAGACGAGCGGCCATGTCCTCCACGTACGTGAAGTCGCGGAGCAACTCGCACGACGTGAGCTCGAGCGGTGCGCGCCGCAAGCAGGCATGGATGATCTGAGGCACGAGCCGATGGGGCGCCTCGCCCGGACCCCACATGGCGAAGGGGCGCGCAATCACCGCATCGAGCCCCAACATGCGTGCCCGCTCCCTGACCAGCAAAGTCGCGGCCGCCTTGGTCGCACCGTACACGGCGGTCGGCGCGAGCACCGTGTCCTCGCGGATGGGGCCGGCCTTGCTGCCGTACTCAAAGCAGCTGCCGACATGCACCAGCCGCTCGACGCGATGACGGGCAGCCGCGGTGACGACGTTCAGGCTGCCCTTGACGTTGACTGCCAGCGCGGCCTCGAAGTCCTGATCCGAATAGTTGACGCCGTACGCCGCGCAATGGATCACCACGGTGGGTCGACATGCGCTGAAGACGGTCTCGACACTCGCGGGATCACGGACGTCGAGTGCGTCCGCGGACGAATCCCGTGGGGGCGCGACTACCTCCCATCCCTCCGCGCGCGCCCGCGCGACGATATGCGACCCGAGAAATCCTCGTGCGCCCGTCACGAGCAATCGATCAGCCGTACGCATGGCGGCTCACGTCAACGTGCGCACCGCGTCATGGATCGTCGCGATCGAGTGATCGATGTGCGCGTCGCTCAGGCCGGGATACACGCCGATCCAGAACGTCTGATGCATCACACGATCCGTGTTCTGCAGGTTGCCAACGACCCGATAGCGCCGGTCGCGCATGTAGGGTTGTCGCACCAGGTTCCCGGCGAATAGCGGGCGCGTCGCCACGCCGCGCGCGTTGAGCATCGCCGTCAATTGATTGCGACCGAACGGCGCCGATTCGCGCACGGTGATGAGAAAGCCGAACCAGGACGGATCGGAACCCGGCGTCGCTTGCGGCAGGATCAGGAAATCCTGCAGCTCGCTCAGCCCTGAATACAGTCGCCGGAAGTTCCGCCGTCGCGCCGCAATGAACGCTTGCAGATGATCGAGCTGCGCCACGCCGACCGCGGCCTGCATGTCCGTGATCTTCAGGTTGTAGCCCAGGTGGCTGTATGTGTACTTGTGGTCGTAGCCCTCGGGCAGCGTGCCGAGATTCCACGAGAAGCGCTTACCGCATGTGTTGTCCATGCCCGGATCGCACCAGCAGTCGCGGCCCCAGTCGCGGATCGATGCGAGCGCACGACGCAGCAGTGCGTTACCGGTGAACACCGCGCCGCCCTCGCCCATCGTGATGTGATGTGCGGGATAGAAGCTCAGCGTCGCGACATCGCCGAAGGTGCCGACCAGGCGGCCGTCATACGTGGTGCCGAGCGCGTCACAGCAGTCCTCGATCAGCCATAAGTCGTGAGCCTGTGCGATGCGCGTGATCGCACCGAGGTCGAAGGGATTGCCGAGGGTGTGCGCGATCATGATGGCGCGTGTCCGCTCGCTGATCGCCTCCTCCACGAGTGCCGGCACGACGTTGTAGGAGGGAATGTCGATATCGACGAACACCGGCACCAGCCCATTGATCAAGGCCGGATTGACGGTGGTGGGAAACCCCGCGGCGACGGTGATCACTTCGTCGCCGGGCTGAATCGCCTCGCGGCCCAGGAGCGGTGACGTGAGCGCCGACATCGCCAGCAAGTTCGCGGACGATCCGGAGTTGGTGGTGAGCACGTTGCGCACCCCGAGCAATTTCGCAAGGCGCCGCTCGAAGGTGGCGTTGTAGCGGCCCGTGGTGAGCCAGAAGTCGAGGGCCGCATCGACCAGCGCGCGCACGTCCTGCGCGTCATACACCTTGCCAGACACTGCGACGGCTGACTTGCCGAGAACGAAGGGCGGCTCCGCATGCGCGATCCGTGCGTACTCATCGACCAGCTCGAGAATGCGCGCGCGCAGCACCTCGGTTTGCGGCGTGAACTCCCGCGCAGCGAGCGGAACGCGCTGCGTGCGATTGCGAGTCGTCATCGAGCTCTCCTTGCGCAGGTGGGGCGGCGTCCACGATTTGCCGCATGCATGAAAGCGGACGAGTCTCCGCTCCGGCGCGCCGCTGTCAACACGCATGGCCCCTCGCACGGTCCGCTGCGCAGCTGGTCGACGTGCACAGGCAAGGATTGTTGTGTTTCACGACCACGACGCGCCTCGCCCTTGCAGGTGTCGACGTACACCACGCGTGGTGCCAGATTGACGCGACGAAATACGCATGCCACGTTCATTGCGACCGATCACTTGCGCGTCGCTGCCGAACAAGGAGGCGGATATGAAGGCAGTCATTCTGGCCGGCGGGTTCGGCACTCGCATCAGCGAGGAAAGCCATCTGCGGCCGAAGCCGCTGATCGAGGTCGGCGGCAAGCCCATCCTCTGGCACATCATGAAGATCCTCTCCGCCTACGACGTGCGGGAGTTCGTCATCTGCTGCGGCTACAAGGGCTATCTGATCAAGGAATATTTCGCGAATTATTTTCTGCACATGGCGGACGCGACGTTCGACATCTGCAATAACACGACGGAAGTGCATCAGAACCACGCCGAGCCGTGGCAAGTCACCGTGGTGGACACGGGCGTCGACACCATGACGGGCGGGCGCCTGCTGCGCGTGCAGAAGTACCTCGACGGCAAGCGCTTCCTCATGACCTACGGCGATGGCGTCAGCGACGTGAACGTGCGGGAGCTCGCGCGCTTCCACGAGCTTCATGGGAAGCGCGCCACCGTCACTGCTATTCAGCCTCCCGCGCGCTTCGGCGCTCTCGAGTTCGATGGCGACTACGTGGGCCGGTTCGTCGAGAAGCCCAAGGGCGATGGCCGCTGGATCAACGGCGGCTTCTTCGTGCTCGAGCCGGACGTGTTCGAATACTTGCGCGGCGACGAAGACGTGTGGGAGCAGGGACCGTTGCGCAGACTCGCCGACGAAGGCCAGCTCGCCGCCTATCGGCACGAGGGATTCTGGGCCGCCATGGACACGTTGCGCGACCGGAACACGCTCGAGGAGCTGTGGGCATCCAATCGCGCGCCGTGGAAAGTGTGGCAATGAACGGCGACTTCTGGCGCGGCCGGCGCGTGCTGATCACCGGCCATACGGGCTTCAAAGGCAGCTGGCTGTCGCTCTGGTTGCAGCAACTGAACGCGCAGCTCGTCGGTTACGCGCTGCCGCCTCCAGACGGCGCAAGTCTGTTCGAGCTCGCGGCCGTCGCGCAGCGCATGGATTCGGTATACGCGGACGTGCGCGATTATCCGAGCCTGCAATCCGTCGTGAGACGCTTTCAGCCAGAAGTCATCTTCCATCTCGCGGCGCAGCCGCTGGTCAGAAGATCGTACGTCGAGCCCATGGAAACCTACGCAGTGAACGTGCTCGGCATCGTTCATCTGCTCGAGGCGGTGCGACACGAGCCCAGCTGTCGTGTCGTCGTCAACGTGACGAGCGACAAATGCTACGAGAACAAGGAATGGGCATGCGGTTATCGGGAAAGCGATCCCATGGGCGGGCACGATCCGTACTCGAGCAGCAAAGGCTGCGCGGAGCTCGTGACGGCCGCATACCGACGCTCGTTCTTCACCGCGCCAGGTGCGCCGCGCGCGGGCATTGCCAGCGCACGCGCTGGCAATGTCGTCGGCGGCGGTGATTTCTCGAACGACAGGATCGTCCCCGATTTCATGGCCGCCGTTCGCACGGGCCTGCCGTTGTCGGTGCGCAATCCAGACGCCATTCGTCCGTGGCAACACGTCCTGGAGCCGCTGCTCGGCTATCTCCTGCTCGCGCACAAGTTGTGGGAGGAGCCCGCCCGCCATGCCGAGAGCTGGAACTTTGGCCCGGGTCATGACGGCATACGTACCGTCAGCTGGGTCGTGAACACGTTGAACGCGCTGCGCACGAGGCCCGTCGCATGGAATGTCGACGCCGTTGCAGGCCCGCACGAAGCACAGCTGCTCATGCTCGACAGCACGAAGGCGCGCGTGCGGCTCGCATGGGAGCCGCGCTGGACACTCGAACAGGCGCTGCTGGCGGTCACGCAGTGGTACGACGCCTATGACCGGGGCGAGCCGCTGCGCGAGGTCACGCTGCGACAGATCGACACGTACCAATCGCTGCCAGCCTCCACGGCGCCGCTCTCATTCGTCCGGCGCGAGCGTCACACACAGACCGTCCAGCTCACGAGCTAAGTGAATCTGGCACGACAATCGCGACGCTTCGTTGCCGTGCGCAAGGTCGGAGATGAGATCGCGCTCATCACTGTGCTGCGGCGGCATGCGCGAGATCCACTCCGGCGCGACATACACGTGGCACGTGGCACACGCGCACGCGCCCCCGCAGATCGCAGTGACGCCCCACTCGAAGCTGCGCAACACCTGCATGAGTGATCCTTCCTCTCGTGCCTGCACCTCGCGCACGGTCCCATCCCGGTCCACGATCCGCAGCAACATGGTTCACCGCCTCCCTTCTGGAATCGACGTCGCGCTGCTCGCACATGCATGCAGCGCACGCGTCAAGCATGCCATCGGCGAACGGTGTTCGCGCAGTGCTCCGCTCGCGACCTTTGCGACGCTCGTGCGTAGCGCTGAGCGCTGCACTCGGGCGCCGCTCTCCAATTCCCCACGATTGACACCCGCAAGACTCGCTGCACGCGCCGCGTTGCGTTCCTCGCCGGGCCGCGACCGCGCTCGCGCATGATCGAATCGCTGACGCAGCTCGCTCGTGCGGTCGAGACCTGCCGAGCGGCCCGACGGTATTCGCCAACTGCGTGCAAGAACGGATAGTGACCATGGAGGAACGACGAATGAGTCATGCGCAAATCGCCGTGCTCGGCACCGGGATGGCTGCGTTCGGAGCAGGACATCGACTGCACGCGGCAGGGGTGCCGTTCGTCTGCTACGACAAGAACGCGTATCACGGCGGCCACACTCGCTCGATTCGGTATAGAAACGGGTTCGTATTCGATGAGGGCGTGCACATCTCGTTCACCAAGCACGAGCATGTGGCACGAATTCTGGCGCGGAACGTTCGCGATCGATATCACGAGCGGCAGTTCGCGATCGACAACTACTGGCACGGCCACCGCATCCCGCATCCCGTCCAGTGCCACTTGCGCGGCCTGCCGCTCGAACTGGTCGTCAAAGTCATCGTCGACTTCTGCGACGCTCGCACGCAGCCGAGCAGTCCGCCCCACGCGCAGGAGACGTACGCTGATTGGCTGATCGCCGCATACGGCAAGACGTTCGCCGAGACCTTTCCCATGGCGTACGGCAGGAAATATCACACGACCACGATGGATCGCCTCACCACCGATTGGATCGGGCCGCGCATGTATCGGCCGAGCATCGAGGATCTATTGCGTGGAGCGCTCGGCGAGCCAACGCCGCAGACGCACTACATCCAGGGCTACCGATATCCGTCGAGCGGCGGATTCGTCAGCTATCTCGATCCGTTCGCGGAGCGCTTCGAGTTGCGGCTGAACCATCGACTGGTCGGTCTCGATCCGCGCGCCAAGCTGCTGCGTTTCGCGAACGGCGAGACACGGCGCTACTCGCGCGTGATCTCGTCGATCCCGCTGCCCGACCTGATCGCAACGATCGACGGCGCGAGCGATGCCGTGCGCGAGGCGAGCCGCAAGCTCGCGTTCACGAGCGCGGTGCTGGTCAACGTCGCAGTGAACCGCGCCGCGCTCTCCGAGGCGGCCACGACGTATTTCTACGACGAGGACATCGTCTTCAGCCGCGTCAATCTGCCGCACATGTTCTCGCCGACGAACGCGCCGGAAGGATGCGGCTCGATCCAGGCCGAGGTGTACTTCTCCGATAAATACAAGCCGCTCGATGCCGATCCCGACGCCCTGGCGGAGACCGTCGTGCGCGACCTGCGCCGTTGCGGGTTCATCGCGCCCGGCGACGAGATCCTGCTGCTCGACACGACCGTCAATCGCTATGCGAACGTCATCTACGACTTCGACCGGACGGCAGCGCTAGCCGTCGTGCACGGCTTCCTCGAAGAGGCGCAGATCGAATACTGCGGCAGGTACGGCGACTGGAACCATGCCTGGACCGACGAAGCCTTCATGAGCGGCGAACGAGCGGCCGCTCGGGTGTTGAGCCGACTGACCTCCTGATGGGTTGTCTCGCGCGTTTGCACCGGTCTGTCTGTTGCACCCCGCGGGCACGAGCGGAAGGCAGGGAGCGACAACCGCGATCCGACGCGAGGCACTGCCGCGTCCGCCCGCTGCCCGTGCAGCAAACCGCGCCGGAACATCCGCGAGGGCACGATAATGCAGCCGAGCTACACAGCAGTCGTCGACCATCTGCTCGAGGCTTCCATACCGGTGCGGCAGCTGCGCGCCGATCACGGCGCCGTGGCCGTCATCCCCCACGCCGGTCGCGTCATCGCAATGGCGTTCTCGCCAGACGATTTCAATCTGCTGTGGACTCATCCTCAGCTCGCACACACCGAGCTCGTTCAGCGTCCAGAGCACTTGTCGGGCGGACTGGGCGGCGATCGGCTCTGGTTCTCCCCCGAGAGCACGTATCACTGGGACGGCGCCCCCAACTGGAAGACGTTCGAGAACTACGCCGTACCCAGCGCCACCGATCCGGGTGCCTACCGATTCGTGGAGGACGGTCCGCAGCGCATTTCGCTCAGCGCCGCAGGCGAGTTGACGCCGCGCAGTCAGAGCACGCAGCGCATCGGGTTCACGATTTCCCGCACGATCCGCCTGGTCGAGCCGCCGCTCGATCCGAGCGACAGCGCGATGAGCGGCGTCACCTATGTCGGGATCGAGTCCTCGCATCACCTGAGGCTGACGGACAGCACGCGCAGCGGCGTCATCGCGCTATGGCATCTGCTGCAAGCGCCGCGCGGTGCCGTGTTGGTCGTACCGCTCGAGCGCACTGCCGAGCAGCGCGCACGCGAGCCGCTGTCGTATGCACTGAAGGGCGACTGGACGAGCCGCGCGGATCAAGTCAGGTGGCGATATGGCGGCGAAGCCAATGCGAAGCTCGGCTTGTCCGCCGCCGCCGTGCGCGGACGCTCTGCCGTGTTCCATCAACTCGAGCCGCGGCGCTGGTGCATGGTTGCGCGCGAGTTCCCCGTTCATCCGCAAGCGCGCTACGCGGATCATCCTTACGGCGTCGAGTGCGCGGATCAGGTGTTCCAGGCTTGGGACGGCTACGGCTTCGGCGAGATGGAGTTTCACAGCCCGGCGATCGACGCTGAACACGGGCCGCGTGAGCTGAGCGAGTCGGATCGGCTCTGGGCCTTCGGCGGCGCGCCGGAAGCGATCAGCAGGCTTGCCGCGCAGGTACTGGGTGTGGACGTCGACGACATCTTCGCCGCGCCGCGTTAGCTCGTCTCGACCGAGCCGATGCGGCTCGACGGTCTGGCGGCCATCGCGCTCGCGAAGGCGCGCAGGTTCGAGCCGAGCCGCTCGATGGTCGTGGGCGAAATCAGATCGGGACGGTAGGTCAGGGTGGCGACGATGCCGGACGGCGTATCGCCTACGAATGGAAACAGCTTGCCCAACCAGGCGAGCTTCAGTGGGAACGGCAGCACTCGCACCGAGGCCTCCTCCCGCTCGGCGAGGGCACGCGGCCCCTGCAGAATCGTCGGCGACACCCAGTTGAAGTTCAGCTCCGTCGTGAACTGGAGGAGTTCGGCCAGACGGTCGAAATCGTAGTGGTCGAACGCGGCGTCGAACTCGTCGCGAATGCGCCTCAGCAATGCCACGAAGGTGTCCTCCTCGCGCACCTCGATCCTGAGCAGCAGACCAGCCGCCAGACAGCCGATCATGTCCTTGAGCGCGGGATGCCAGTGCCGACCGTTGGTCGCCAGCGCGACGACGAGATCGCGCTGGCCGATCCAGCGAGACACCGTGCACGCATGGGCCGCCAGCACCACATGCAGCAGGCGCACCTGTTCGCGCTTCGCGAGCTCGCGCAGCTCGACGCTCAAGTTCTTGCCGAAGGGCGTGTGAGAGGCGGCGCTGGCACGGCCCAAGGAGGCGGCCGAATCACTACCGACCGGCAAAGACATCTGCGGCACGCCGCGCAGCCGCTCTCGCCAGTACATTTCATGCTGCGCGCGCCACGCGGGGTACGTTCGCTCTTGCCACACCGCCACGTCGGCGAACTGCACCGGCGGTGCAGGCAGGGACGGCGCGGATTGTCGATATAGCGCCCAGATCTCCTTGTTCATGATCGCCGCCGACGCGCCGTCGCAGATCATGTGGTCGGCCGCCAATACGAGCACGTGTTCCTGCGCGGATAGCCGCAGCAGCAGAGCGCGAAACAAAGGGCCCGCCGACACGTCGACGTCGCACTCACAGAACTCCGCAGCGGCGTGCCGTGCGTACGCGTGCGCTCTCGCCGCGGCAATGGTCGATAGATCGACACACTCAAGCGTGAACGCACCTGGTGCATCGATTCGCTGCACGGGCGCCCCGTGCACGGCCACGATTCGCGTGCGCAGCGATCCATGGCGATGGACGAGTGCCTCGAGGCTCTGACGCAGTCGCTCCACCTGCAAGGCCCCGATGATCCGCGAAGCGCTGGCGACGGCGCCGATCGTGGCTGCGTCGAGTTGCCTCGTGTAGCGCCATAGATTGCGCTGCGAGGCCGTCAGCGGCACGGGGCTGTCCTTCGGGCGCGGCTCGAGCGACGCACCCAGGCCCATCTGCTCGCGGGAGACTTCCAAGCTCGGTCCTCCTTGGCGACTCTGACCGCTAAGCCTTGCGCGGCGGCGATGGGCGCGATCGAGCTGGCCGAGCCGGCACTGCTAGAGGGTTGAGCGCAAAGGAATCACCAGCGCCGGCGGCTCTTGGTCGGTCACGGAAAATTGGCCAGGACGCGCGGGCGGCACCGCGGTTTCAGTGGCGCGCGTGCGGTACGCCGACCTGCAGTATCGTGCCGCCGTCCAGCACAAGCGTCGCGCCCGTAATATGCCGGGCTTCATCCGACGCCAGGAACAGCACGGCGCTGGCGACGTCTTCGGGTTCCTGAAACTCGCCTTGGGGGATCGCCGACTTCGCTTCTTCGATCACCGCTTCGACGGCGACACCGAGCCGCGCCGCCGTCTGCTCCATGATCCGCCTCAGCATGGGCGTGAGAATGCTGCCGGGGTGAACGGAGTTGCAGCGGATGCGCGAGCCGTCTCGCGCGCAGTAGAGCGCGACGGATCGCGTGAGATGCAGCACTGCGCCTTTGCTCGCCCCATATGCGACGAAGTCCGGCGCCGCCACGAGTGCGGCGGTCGAAGATACGTTCACGATCGCCCCGCCGCCGGCGCGCCGCAACACCGGAATGGCGGCACGGCACCCCAGAAAAACGCCTTCGACGTTCACGCGCTGTATCGCCTGCCACTCAGAGAGGCGCGTGTTTTCAGGAGTGACTGCATCGAAGGAGCCCTCGATGCCGGCGTTGTTGACCAGGATGTGCAGCGCACCGAATTGCGCTTCGACTCGCTGCAGGACGGAGCGCCACTGCTGCTCGTCCGTGACATCGTGGCGCAGGAATGCGATACCGTGCTCGGATGCCAGCGCCTCCCCTGCTTCCGCTTGCACGTCGGCGGCAATGACTCGCGCTCCCTCTCGCGCCAATCGAAGCGCAATGGCAGCGCCGAGTCCGCTGGCTCCGCCGGTGATCAACGCCACTTTTCCGCTCACCCGTCCCACGATAGGGCCCCAACTGCACCGAGTCTTTCGAGAAAGACCGGCGCAGCCGCGAGACCCATCCTGCTCAGCTCACGAACGTCCTCTGCTCGAGGGCGGACGGGTTGCGATCGGTCGTGAACGCCTGATGCCAGTAGGGGTACACGCGCACCGGTTCGCTTGCCGCATCGAGCCGTTCGATCTGCTCGCGGCTCAGGCGCCAGGCAGCCGCCTCGAGGTTTTGCGCAAGCTGCGCTTCATCCCGCGCGCCGATGATCACGCTCGCGACCGTCGGCCGTTGCACCAACCAGTTGAGAGCGATCTGCGCGATGCTGCGGCCGGTGTCCGCGGCGACTGCATCCAGAGCATCCAGGACCTTGTAGAGCAGATCGTCACTGACGGGTGGACCGAACGCCGCGGTCTCGTGCAGTCTGCTGGCGCGCGGCCACGACTGCTCGCGGCGCACCTTGCCAGTCAGACGCCCGTAGCTGAGCGGGCTCCAGATCAATGCGCCCAGCTTCTGATCGAGCGCCAGCGGCATCAACTCCCACTCGTACTCGCGACTGAGCAAGGAATAGTGCACCTGCTGGGCCGCATAGCGCGCCCAGCCATAGCGGTCCGAGATCGCCAGCGACTTCATCAAGTGCCAGCCGGAAAAATTCGAGCAGGCGAGGTAGCGGACCTTGCCTCCGCGCACCAACGTGTCCAGGCTCCGGAGCGTCTCCTCGGTCGCGGTCAGCGCATCGAACGCATGCAGGTGATAGATGTCGATGTAGTCGGTTCCGAGCCGCCGCAAGCTCGCCTCGCACGCGCGCAACAAGTGCAGGCGCGAAGAGCCGACGTCGTTCGCACCCTGCCCCGTCCGGAATGCAGCCTTCGTCGAAATGAGCGCTTCGTGGCGGCGTCCGGCGAGCGCCTGCCCGAGGATCTCCTCGGCTCGTCCATCGGAGTACGCATCCGCGGTGTCGAACAGATTGGCGCCCACCTCCATGCACAGCGAAACCAGGCGCGTCGCTTCCCGCGCGTCCGTGCTGCCGCACGCGCGGAAGAAGCCCGCACCGCCGCCGAAGGTTGCCGTGCCGAAGCTCAGCACGGGCACCATCAGCCCGGAATTTCCCAACGCCCGATATTCCATCACTCACTCTCCCTGATGACTCTCCTGCACCACGCGCGGGTACAGCGGGGATCGTGCATCGGTCATACGTCTGTAGTTCACGCTTGCGATGCCCGACCATGCCACACCGCCCCTTGCCCGCCGGCACGATCCATGTCGACGCGCTGACGATACGACCCTCGCGACTGTGCAGCCCTGAGTTCCAACGGTTCTACGCCGGCACGATCGTCGAGGGGATCGAGCCCGAATGGCCTGTGCCCGCGCGCGACGCTCCGCAAGCCGCATGGGACGAGTTCGATGCATGGGCCGACCGGCAGTGCAACGCCGCGCCCTTGGCTGCTGCGCTCGCGCGCTACCCGGTGGACATCGTCGAGACGCAGCTCGGCGGCGTGCACGTCGCTGTCGCAACTCCCAAGGAAGGCATCGCTGCGCACAACCAGCACCGCGTGCTCATCAACTTGCATGGTGGCAGCTTCGTGATGAACCGCGGCGTGATGGGCGGCTTGCTCGAATCGGTGCCCGTCGCCTCGATCGGCCGAATCAAGGTCGTGACGGTCGACTACCGGCAAGCGCCGTTTCACCGGCATCCTGCCGGCAGCGAAGACGTGGAAGCGGTGTACGCATGTTTGACGGCGCAATACAGCCCCGCAGCGATCGGCATCTATGGGTGTTCTGCGGGCGGAGTGCTCACGGCGCAGGCCGTCGCTCGATTTCAGCAGCGCGAGCTGCCGACACCAGGCGCAATCGGCATCTTCAACGCCGCCCCGCCGCCGCCACTCGGTCGAACTCCGCCGTGGGCGCCCGGTTGGGGCGACTCCGGCATATGGTTTTCGGGCCGGCCGAAGAACGAGCCTTCCACTGTCGAGCGCGCGATGGCGCGCGTGGGCGAGTGGTACATGGAGGGCACCGAGCTGCGCGATCCGCAGGCAAATCCCGGTTGTCACGCCGAGACGCTCGCGAAATTCCCGCCCACGCTGTTGTTGAGCGGAACGCGGGACTTCGCCATGAGCATCGTTGTCGCCGCCCATGCCCGGCTGTTGCAACTCGAGGTCGACGCTTCGCTCTATCTGATGGAAGGCTGTCAGCACGGCGCTCACATCGTGGCAGTCGATACTCGCGAAGCACACGACGCACAGTCGTACATCGCGAGGTGGTTCGACGAACGCCTGGCGCCACAGCCAGCGCCCGCAACGTAATGACAGCGGCGTACTGGCGTTCACACTCGAGCTACGCGTGCCCGGGGCGCTCGAGCAACGGCCCGGACTCGAGCACGGTTTGCATCGCGCGAGCCGACGGATTGGCCACGATCGCCTGCGCGCACAAGCGCAGATCGCGACCGAACCGATCCATGGTCTGCGGTAACAGCAGGTCCGGCCGGTAGGTGACGCCTGCCGTGATGCTCGCGGGCGTGTCCGCGAAGAACGACACGAGCTTCGCCAGCCACGAGAAGCGCAAGGGAAACGGCTGCAAGCGCAACCTCTGCGCTTCCATAGGCGCGGCACTGGAACTTCGCAGCAGCGCAGTGGACAACCAATTGAAGCCGAGGTCGGTGGTGTGTTGCGGCATCAGCTCAGCCACACGATCGAAATCGTAGTGGCGAAACGCGGCCTCGAACTCATGGCGAATCCCCCGCAGCACCCTGATGAAGCTCTCCTCGCGCAGCTCGATTCTGAGCAGCAGAGAGCTCGCGAGGCATCCCACCATGCTCCTTAGCTCGGGATCGAGATGACGTCCATGCGTGACGAAGGCGATGAGCAGGTCACGCCGCTCGCACCACTTCGCCATCGTGCACGCGTACGCGGTCAGCACGACGAGCAGCAACGGCACCTTCTCGCGTCGCGCGAACGCACGCAGTGCATCGCTCAGCTTCTTGCCGAACGGGACATGCATGGAAGCGCTCGTGCGACACATCGGCTCTTGTGGATCGCGATCGCAGGGCAGCTCGATCTGCGGTGCGCCGGCCAAACGTTCGCGCCAATAGTGTTCGTGCTCCGTCCGCCAACCGTCATACGTAGCCTCTTGCCATGACGCGTAGTCCGCGAATTGCACGCGCAGCGCCGGGAGTGAGAACGGCAGGCCGCTCGTTCCCTGCGTATAGAAGGTCCACAACTCGCGATTCAGTATCGCCGCAGAAGCGGCATCGGACACGACGTGGTCGGCCGCGAGCACGAGCACGTGATCGCGCTCGGACGAGCGCAGCAGAGCAACGCGAAACATCGGACCGAGCGCCATATCGCAGCCAGCTTCGGCAAAGGCTTGCGCCCGCAGTTTGAGCTCGGCCTGCATGTCCTCCTGTGGCAGGTGCGAGAGATCTACGCGCTCGATCGGGACCGAGGCGCGCGTCGCCACGGCCTGTCGCGGAGCGCCATCGATAACCTCGATTCGCGTGCGCAACGCCTCGTGCCGCTGGACGAGCGCCTGCAGACTCTCCTGTAGCACCTCCGTGTCCAACTGACCCAGGATGCGTGTCGCACTCGAGACGCTGCCCACGGTCTGCCCGTGGTGTCGAACGGCATAACGCCAGAAGCCACGCTGCGTGGCTGTGAGCGGTGCCGCGCCGTCGCCAGCGCGCGCGCGCAGCGGCGGGCTCAGTTCATGACTCTGCTCGGCGCGCTGCATTTCCATCGCCGAATTCCTCGACCATGATGGCCAGCTCGCGCAGCGTCGGTGCACTCAGGATGGCACCTGGCAACAGCTGCACCGAGAGTTCCTCGGCGATCCGGAACTCGACTGTCGCCATCGCCATCGAGTCCCCCCCGAGCGAAAAGAAATCATCGTCAGGACCAGGCAGCGCCTCGACTCGCAAGACTTCCCTCCACAGTTCCGCGACGGCGCGTTGCGTCGCCGTCAGCGAACTTCCGTTCGGCGCAGATTCTCCATTGTCACCGTGCATTGCGTGCCCCTCGCTCTGATCGTCCTGGCATCGCGGAGAGGCGCACTCTACGAAGAGCGCGTCGCGCAACTCCGCGACCTGGGGGCGGGCAGCACTAGGTTATTGAGGAGGAAAGGAATATCGGGCCGGTCGCGTGCCGGCTCAGTCACGGAGAATTGGTCTCGGTGCGCCGGATCGGATGACCGTCACACCCGCGGCGACAATGGCCGGGCTCAAAGGGGACGCGCGCGTGCTGCGTGCACAGACGAGATCGCCTGTGCACGCACGCGCACCACCGCTACTCGAAGTTCAACATCAATTTGATGCCGTACGTTCTCGGACGCAGACGCGGCGCAACCTGATCGCGGGAATCCGCGCTGACGTAGCCGCGATCGTTGGTAAGGTTCTGGCCGAACAGGTCGACGTTGAAACGCCCTCCTCGCCAGCCGATGGTTGCGTCGATCACATCGAGCACATCGGAGGACGACCTGAACCAGGGTCCGACCGTACGCGAGATGATCTGCGACTCTCCCTGATGGGCATAGTCCAGACGCACGTAACCGTCTTCCCGGCCGAACCACTGGAAGTCATACGCGGCCCACGCCGAGACGTGATTCTCCGGAATCTCATCCAGCGGGTCGCCGACGGCGTGACTCGCCGACTGAGCATTGAAGATGCTCACCATCTCCGTGTTCACGTACTCCCCCGCCAAGCCGACGCTGAAGGCTTCGGTCAGCCGCAGGATCAAATCCATGTCGACGCCCCAGATCCTGGCGTCGCCGCTATTGGCGGCGTACTGAACCAGCTCGCCCCCAGGACCTTCCTGCACGGTGTTGATTTGCACGTCGGAGTAGTCGCTATAGAACAGCGCCGTCTCGAACGCGACGCGCCCCTGCCGCAGGGACATCTTGGTCCCGAGCTCGTACGACAGGATCTTATCGGGAGCGTACGGCGGGTACCCGGCAGCGGCCGTCGCAACGTTGAAGCCGCCGCTACGGAATCCTTTCGCGCCGCTCGCATAGACCTTGATGCTCGGAGTGACATCCAGACTCGCGAACAGGCGCGGATTCGTCGAGCTGAAACGACGCTGGCCTTCGATATTCGTCAGGATGTTGGCCTCCCTGCGATCGTCTTCGAAGTAGCTGGCGCCGACGCCGAGTTCGAGCCGATCCGTGACTGCGAAGGCCACCTGGCCAAAGGCCGTCCACGCCTTGCTCTTGATGGTCGAATCAGTCACGAGCGGGAACGCACCGAATGCGCCGACACCGACTTCACGAGTGTCAGCGTCGCGGTAGAAGGCCCCGACCGTCCAGTTCGCGCGTCCATCGGTCGATGAGCTGAGTCGCACCTCCTGCGTCACCACTTTCAGATGTCTGTCCCAGCCGCCTCCCAGCCCGAGCATGGCGTCGAGCGGCGGAAACTCTTCGCGCGGACCGACGAGAGGCACGCGATAGCCGTACTCGAGGAATCGATTGAAGTGATCGATGTAGCCGCTCGCGCTGACCAGGTTGACGGGTCCGAAGTCGTAATTGAGCGTCAAGTTGTAGAGGTCGTAGTCATGCTGACCGGATGGCGTCGTCGCCCGTCCGAACACCTGCCGGTACGAAGCCCCCGGGCTCTCTTCGCCGGTGTCGAGCGCTCCTGCGTCGTTTCGATGCACGATCGCGGTGCCGGTCGCCCGGAACCTCTCCGTCGGCTCCCACAAGACTTTTGCGCGCACGTTGATGAGCTCGCCGTCGTTGATGTCCTCCCGGCCGAGCTCTGCCTGATCGATCCACCCGCCCTTGTCCTCATACGTCGCCGAGACACGAACACCGAGCACGTCCTTGACGATCGGTGCATTCAGAACACCGCGCACGGTCTGCGTGGGCGACCCGTCTTCCGTGAAGGCGCTGACGAGCTCGGCTTTGCCGCCGAAGGCTTCCAGGTTGGGATCGCGCGTGATGAAGCGCAGCGTGCCGCCCATCGAGCCGTCACCGTAGAGCGTGCCCTGCGGCCCACGCAGCACCTCGATTCGTTCGAGGTCGTAGATGCGCAGATCGAGCTGCGCGCCGTTGACACTGACGACGCTGGCATCATCGACGTAGACGCCGATGATCGAGCTCGTGCCGCGGATGTTGCCCACACCGCGCATGTACATCTGTCTGAATCCGTAGCCGCCCGCATCCCAGGTGGCAAGCCCCGGCACGGCGAGCGCCAGGTCCTGCAGGTTCATGACGAGTTGCGTGTCCAGGTCATCGCCTTGCAGCGCCATGATGCTCATCGGCACGTCCTTCAAATTCTCTGCCCGCTTCTGCGCCGTCACGACGACCTCCTCCAAGGCACCTGGTGACGCGCGCGTCGGGGCAGCTTCTTCGGCAGCAGCGGCGACGTTGACACAACACACTAAACCGGCGAGCCATCCCATCCGCCGGCCGGGTCGCTCGCGCAATTCAGTGGACCCGAAAAAAAAGGCACTCATTCTTAGTTCTCCTGGTTACGGTCCCCGTTTTCGATTTGGGCGAGCATGCGTCGCGGCGTCCCATTGCCATCGGGCAACCGTCGTCGTGCCGTCGCGTGGCGCGGCACTCACATTCGCCTGTACCTAGTGACTTGGCTGCGAACGCAGTTGAGCCCCGGGTTGCGAAAGGCCAACGCGATTTGCTGTCGTGTCGATAGCCAAGAGGATGGATCAACAGCCGCAAGCGGCGTCGCGCCGCGTCGGGGTGCGACGAGAGCAACGCGCGCAGCAAGTGCGCGCAGGCGTCTCGTCAAGTTTCTGGCGCAAGAAGCCGGGTCCCGCGGCGCGCTACATTGCTGCTGCGAGTTGCGTGTGCGGTTGCCGCGAGCAGTGCTCCGCGTAGCGACGCAGCAGATCGCCGAAATGCTCGACCGCAGCGGGGAGTGAATGGTCTGGCTGACACCACGCGCGCGCGACGATGCCGCTCGGCGTGTCCTGGAACATCGCGAAGTAGCGCCGCGACCATGGCATCTCGAGGACCCGCGGCTCGATCGTGAGTCCGGCGAGGCAGATCCTCGAATCTCCGGCCGGCGCAGCCACCCAGTTGAACGCCAGCTCGGTGTCACAGTGCGGCAGCAGCTCGCGCACGCGATCGAGATCCTGATGCTCGTAGGCACCGCGCAGCTCCGCCTTAGTGCGCTCCAGCAACGCATGAAAACTATCGCGTGGATTTACGTCGAGGCGCAGATGCAGCGTGTTGGCGAGAAAGCCAGTCATGCTCTGCAACTCACGGCGATGACGCCCGTGCGATACGAATGCGACGATCACATCTTCCCGCTCGCACCACCGCGCCATGACGGCCGCGTACACCGCCAGCACGACCACGGAGAGCAGGCACTTCTGCTGCTGCGCCAGCGCTCGCAATCGGTCGCTCAACGTCACGCCGAGCGGGATCTGAAACACCGCACATGCCGCGGCGTCCGGTGGATCCGCTCGCGCCCCACTCGCCTCGACGGGGAGATGGATAGGTGCGCAGCCACGCAGGCGTTGCGTCCAATACGCTGCATGCGTGTCCATCCATGCCTGCTCGGTGCGCTGCTGCCACACTGCATAGTCCGCATAGTGGATGGACGGCCCCGGTAGCGACGGCTGCTGGCCGCGTGCGGCCTGCGCGTACAAGCTGCATAGCTCCCGCAGCAGGATCCAATTCGATGCCACATCAGTAATCGCATGATCGAGCGCGAGGACCAGCACGTGCTCCTCTTGCGAGTGACTGAACAGCCGTGCCGCGAACAGCGGGCCGACCGACACATCCAACGGCTCATTCAAGAAGTCCCGGCTCGCTCGCTCCATTGCTGCCGACGCGTCCGCCGCGCTCCCGCCGCCGATCCTCACGACGTCGAAGTGCAAGGGTTGGCTCGCAACGATCACCTGACGCGCTGGACCCGGTGTGGTCTCGATTCGCGTGCGCAACGATTCGTGCCGACGCACGAGAACCTGCAGGCTTTCCCGCAGCCACTCCTCTTGCAGCGCGCCTTGGATGCGCAGTGCGAGATGGCTCGACCTGGTGCTGAGCGCTGCTTGGCCGGCGCATGCGCGTAGGGTGCGCAGGTAACCTCGCTGGGTGGCGGTGAGCGGAACCTCGCAGCCGCGCGGTCGTGGGACGAGCGGCAGTTCCATCCGTGCACGTTGCTCGCTCATGTCAATGATGTTCCCGCTCACATTGCGGCGCCGTTCGCCGGCACTCAACCCGCCGCGTCTCTCCGGCGCTGCGCTTTCTGTCTGTCCGTCGCGAAGCCATCCGTCGCAACGTCCACCCGCAGCGGCACCTTGAAGGACGGCAGTCGGCTGCGGCAATGGGCACGGACGATTTTTGCGGCCTCCTTGGCGTCCAGCGGCACGCTCAAGGCAATTCGTGCCGTGACGACTTGCCCCATCAATGGGTGCGGCTCGCCCGAAACGACGGCCTCGCGCACGATGTCGAGCTCGAGGATCGTCTGCTCGACTTCCGCAGGCGCGACCTTCTCGCCGCCGACCTTGATGATGTCGGTCGCCCGGCCGCGAAAGCGCAGCCACTCCCCGTCGACGTCGACGAGATCACCGGTGCAGTACCAGCCATCGTCGTCCACCGGCGACTCAGCGTTCAAGTAGCCGAGGATCGTGCCCTCGCTGCGAATCCACAGCATGTCGTCCACCACCTTGGTTTCCACGCCCTCCTTGAATTTGACCCACAGGCTGTCGTTGCCGCGTGACATCGTGCGCGGCGATCCCGTCTCGGTGGTGCCGTATTTCTGCGCGATCTGCACGTTGCCGAAGCGGCGGTTCAGACGCGCCAGCGTGGCCGCGTCCATCGGCTCGGAACCGTACGTGATGATCTTCAAGCTCGACAGATCGTGCGCTCCGGCCGGTGTCGCACATAGCAGGCGCAAAAAGCTCGGCGAGGCCGGCAGCACCTCGACGGCGTGTGACTCGATCAATTGCATGATCGACAGCGGATCGCGGCGGCGCGTGAGGATCAGAGTGCCGCCGCTCGA
Organism: Pseudomonadota bacterium; assembly: GCA_023428645.1. Lineage (GTDB taxonomy): Bacteria > Pseudomonadota > Gammaproteobacteria > Steroidobacterales > Steroidobacteraceae > Steroidobacter. The sequence continues at coordinate 13,816 of JAEYXD010000220.1, read as the reverse complement.
TAATGTGTAGAACAGCGTGTCGAGCCCGGCGACGTGATCGAACAGCAGGAACGCGATCGTCCGCAGGCAGCGGCCGGGGTTGCGGTACTTGTGCAGGAACCTCTCGAGTGCCTGCAAGGCAGCTTTCGGCCGGCCTGTCGAGCCGGAGGTGAAGATGATGAGGCCGCTCTCGTCAGCCGCGCGCAGCCGGTCGACGAGCGGATGCCGTGGCGGAGCGGCGATGTGATGCCATCGATACTCGCCGTTCGTCTCTACCTCGAGGCTGACGGCGGCATGCGCGTCGCGCATGTAGTGCGCCCAATCCCTGTCACGCGGAATCATCGCGACGCATGCGCCGCGCGCGAGCATCGCCAACAGCGCGGCCACGGCATCGATCGAGTAATCGGCGCGCAGTCCGACCACGCTGCCGCGCAAGACATTCTCGCCGCAACGCGACTGCCAGAGCGTCATGCGCTCGAGCAGCTGCGCGTAGCTGTATACGGCGTTCGCATCCTCGAGGCAGGTGCGTGATCCGTAGCTCTGGAGCCTGTCCAAGAACTGCGCCCATCGGCTCATTGCCCCTCCACTCCATCCTTAGCGGCGCAGACACATCACCTCTGGGCTCGCTGCCGCCCGAGGCACTGCGATCCGCAGGGACATTACGGTGTCGGGTTTGCGGTGTGCGAAGCGAGTGGCGCATCGACGCTACACAATTGATGCGCAAGGGCCTGGGCTCGGACCCCGTGAAGCTCAGTCATGCGATCTTGGATTACGCCGCGGCTCGGAGGGGTCAGCCTCGCCGACCGGCCAGTCTTACCTGTTGACCCGCTTGCGCTCGCCGGGCCGCCTCGCTGAGGTGGGCGTGCGCACCCATCATGGATTCGTGAATGCCGAACGAACTTGGGCGTCGAAAATCGCGCGTCGCAGAACGCTCTCCATTTCCTTCCGCTCCGGCACACGCCACTGCCAGCCTCGAGGCGGTCGCAGGGTTGCTGCGTGTTCGGAATCTGACGCTCCGCCCCTCGGACTTGTGGAGCCCGGAGTTCAATGCGTACTACGCGGCGTTGACGCAGACCGAGAACTCCATGCGCGAGGAATGGCCCGCGCCCGAACGCACCGCATCCAAGACGGAGTGGGACGAATTCGATGCGTGGATGGAGTCTCGTCTGACAGCGGGCCTGCTATCCGCGGTGCTGAAGACCTATCCAGTCGACGTGCTCGATACGAATCTCGCCGGCGTTCACGTCGGTATCGTTACACCCAAGGAAGGCGTCAGCGCGGAAAATCAGCGTCGTGTGCTGATCAACTTGCGCGGCGGCGGTTTCGTGATCAATCGAGGGCTGACGGCAGGCCTGACGGAATCCGCTCCGGTCGCGTCCCTCGGCCGCATCAAGGTGATCACCGTCGACTATCGACAAGCGCCGTTTCACGGCTACCCCGCCGCGACGGATGACGTAGAGGCCGTGTACGCACACCTGCTGCGCGAATACGACTCCGCTTCGGTAGGGATTTACGGCTGCTCGGCCGGCGGTTGCCTGGCCTCGCAAGCGGTCGCTCGCTGTCAAAACAAGGGATTGCCGCGCCCCGGTGCGGTCGGCATTTTCAATATGGCGCCGCCCCCGCCCTTTTCGCTGTTGCCACCCTGGGCCGCGGAGTGGGGTGACTCGGGGAACTGGTACGCGGGCGTGCCGAAGGACATTCCTTCCGAGCGCGACAAAGCGATGTACGCGATGGTGCAGTGGTACATGGAGCGCTGCGACATCAACGACGCTGAGGCTTATCCCGGCCGCTTCGACAGCGTGCTGGCGCGATTCCCGCCCACTCTGCTCCTGAGCGGCACGCGCGATTTCGCCGCGAGCACGGTCATCGCAGCACACGCCCGCTTTCTCAAGCTGGGCGTCGACGCTTCTTTGTACCTGATGGAAGGCGCACCGCACGCGGCGCATGTGACAGCGGTTGGCACACCGGAGGCTCGCGCTGCCAACGGCTACATCGCTCGCTGGTTCGCGAGCCGGCTCGCACCCTAGCGCAGCTTCTGTCCGAACCAATGCGCCACGTATGAGTGCGCATCGTGTGCCTCGGGCGTCCCCACCGCCGCGACGTGCCCCGAGTGCCCGAAGGCCTCGAGAACATAGAGCGCCGCATCGACCCCGAGCTTCACCAGCCGTGCATGGCTGAACACCACCGCACTGAGCGCAAAGTCACGGGTGCCGCTCAGGAATAGCGTGGGCGGAAAGCGAGCCAGAACGTCGTCCGAAGCGCCCGGATAGGCTTGTGTGTCGTGCGGGTCTGCTTGGTCCATATACCAGCGGACCGGATCCCAAACGGCGTGATCGGCCGGCGACATCTCGTTCTTCGGCACGCCCGCATACCACATGCTCGACTCGCCCCATCCCCGGCCCCAGGGCGGTCGATCGCAGTGGGGCATCACACCAATGTTGAAGACGCCGATCGCGCCCGGGCGCGGCAAGCCGCGCGCCTGGAGCGAAGCGATCACCTGAGTCGTCAGCGTGCCCCCGGCGGAGCAGCCGTAGATTCCGATCGATTCGGCGGCGTGCTGCTGCAGCAGGTGCGAGTACACCGCGAGCACGTCGCTCGTGGCGGCGGGATAACGGTGGAAAGGAGCTTGTCGGTAATCGAGCGTGATGACTTTGTATCGGCCGATCGCGGCCAACGGAATGGATTCCAGCTGACCGAAGCTCAAGCCGCGATGGAATACGAAACCGCCGCCATGCAGATTGAGGAGCACTCGGTCGCGATGCTCGGCCGCGACACCCTCCCGTGGCGTGATCACGGCCGCGCGGACGCCGGCGATCGCGACTTCTTCGACGTCCACCGGATACTGCACGCGGGCACGCGCCAGCGGCTCGAGGTTGAAGCGGCGGTCCCACCATTCATCGAACGCGTGCCACTGCGCGGCTGGCGCCGTGCGCTCGGGCACGGCCAAGCTGTCCGCTTCCGGGACCGCCGCGACAGACTGCAAATACAGCGCGGTGTACTCAGCACTCCACAGCTGCGAAGGCGGAATGGTGAGCTCTCGGACGTGGATCTGCCCATCGCCATCGACGAAGGCGCCGCGCGACTCGGAACTTTGCGCACCCCCCACTCGCGTGAGCGGCTCGCCGGTCGTGCCGGTGCTTGCCGTCGTTTGATCAGCCGTCATGCTGCGAAAGGTCAGTCCATGAGGGACAACGCTGCAGGCACGCAGCGCTCTTACCGGTGAGACCGGCGCGACAGGCAGATTGAACCCCGCAGCGCCACTCGATCTCATCGGCGATCGCGCGCCGGTGCGCACACTCTCCCGCTTGCCCCCATCAGCGCCGCGCGCGCTCCACACAGTTTGCGTGCGGCCGCCGCCACCTTCTCGGCAGTGGGATACATCAGCCGCTCGAGATCGGGGCTGAACGGCACGGGAACGTCCGGCGCGGTCAACCTGATGATAGGCGCTCGCAGCCGATCGAAGGCATGTTCAGCGACGCTGGCCGCGATCTCGGAAGCCACGCTGCACGTACCAGGCGCCGGGTCGACGACGATGAGTCGTCCTGTTTTGCGCACCGACTCGAGTACCGTGTTGCGGTCCAGAGGAATCACGCTGCGGATATCGACGACCTCCATCGAAATGCCTTCCCGCTCGAGCTCGCCCGCTGCCGCGAGCGCGTGATGCACGGCGCCAGCGAGCGCGACGACGGTGACATCGGCGCCAACACGCTTCACCTCGGCGATGCCGATCGGCACCGTGTAGTCGCCTTCGGGAACCTCGCCCCTCGTGCCAAACAATGTGTAATCGTCGAAACACAACACAGGATTGCCGTCGCGAATCGCGGCTTTCAGCAATCCCTTGACGTCGTAGGGCGTGCTGGGAACGATGATCTTCAGCCCAGGCACCTGCGCGAACAGACCCCACGGTCGATCCGAGTGATGTGCCGCCGAACCGATCGTGTACGCAACGAGGCCGCGGATCACGAGCGGCACACTGGCCTGACCGCCGAACATGTAGCGGCTCTTCGCGGCTTGATTCGCGATCTGGTCCATCGCGGAGTAGAAGAACGTCGAGAACGCCGCTTCGACCACCGGCCGCATGCCGGTCAGTGCCGCGCCGATGCCGGCGCCATAGAAGCCGATCTCGCTGATCGGAGTGTTGCGCACGCGTTCGGCGCCGAACTCCCGCAGCACGTCCGCGTAGGTGCTGGTCTGCAGGTCCTGCCCCATGACGAACACGCGCTCGTCGGCGCGCATTTCTTCGACGATCGCCTGCTTGCCGGCGTCCGCATAGGTCATCGTTGGCACGCTGCTCGCTCCACTGCCGGTCAGACGAAGACGTCTTCGAACAAGGCTTGCGGCGACGGCGACGGACTCTGCTCCGCGAACGTCACCGCGGCATCGACTTCGGCTCGCACCGCCGCCGTCATCGCCTCGCGCTCGGAAGGCGTCAATTGGCCGACCGCCCCGAGGTGCGTCGAAAACAGCTCGATGGGATCCCGCGCGCGCCAAGCAGCGACCTCGCCGTCGTCGCGATACGGCGGTACGGCTCCAGTAGATTCCCAATGCTCGCAGTAGCGATACGTCTTGGCTTCCACGAGCGTCGGCCCGCCACCGCTGCGCGCCCGCGCCACGGCCGCGCCAATACACTCGTACACAGCCAGCACATCTTGGCCATCCACGATCACGCCGGGCATCGCGTAGGCGTCGGCACGCCGCGCGATGTCCGCCACCGCGCAGGATTGCGCGATCGACGTGTTGATCGCATAGAGATTGTTCTCGCACAAGAACACGACGGGCAGGCTCCACACGGCCGCAAGATTGAGTGACTCGTGAAACGGGCCGCAATTCGCCGCACCGTCACCGAAGAAGCACAGACAAACCTGATCCGTGCCGCGCAAGCGCACGCTGAGGCCCGCGCCGACCGCAATCGGCATGAGGGAGCCGACGATGCCGGACTCGCCAAGACTACCGGCGGCGAACGACGCGAGATGCATCGATCCTCCTTTGCCTCGACACACGCCCGTGCGTTTGCCGTACAGCTCCGCCATGAGCGGGGCCAGCGCCACGCCCTTGCCGATCGGATGCCCGTGCGAGCGATGATTGCCCGTCATGTAGTCGTCGTCGCGCAGCGCCATGCACGCGCCGACGATCTCGGCTTCCTGCCCGATGGAGTTGTGCAGAAATCCCGGCAGCGCTCCCGTTTTACTCAGGAGCGATGCGCGCTCTTCGAACAAGCGAATCCGCAGCATTCGCCGCAACATCTCGTGCCGCCTGTCCCTCATGGACCCGGCTGAGCCCGCAGCGCGGTTGGTATGCATATCCGTATCCTCTAGTGTCCGTGTCGCGCTTCGATCGCGGAGGCCGCGATGATCGTCTGGGGCCCATAGGGCAACTGCTGCAGCTCTTCGTCGTGAGCGAACATTCCTTCCAGGCACACTCTGAGCAGCTCGTCGGTCAGCTCGGGCGCGACCATGCCCGCACGCTCGAGCTCGGCTTGCGTGCGACTGCAATCGAAGCCGACATGGGTGGCCGAACGCGCCGTGCCCACATACTCTTGAAACGCCGCCGCGCTCATCGTGAACGCGTACTCGATGAGCGGCACCGCCGGCAAGGAAACCCCCTGCTCGTGCAGGCGCTTGAGGGCGCAGATCCAGTCGTAGTACGACAGCAGACGCAGCGGGCTCGATGTCACCTCTCCGACACGCTCGAACAGATTGTCGATCGCCTGGTGTGCGGACGAGATATGGAATACGCGTCCTGAACCATTGAAGCGGCTCCCCAGGAAGACGATGGCCCGGGCCACGTAATCGACCGGCGTCGGCGGCATCGGATAGCGGTAGTTCTTGATGCCGTACCCCGACAGCAGACTGCTCTTGAGCACTTGATAGACGTGCTGTGCCTCGTCGAATCTGCCCTTCTTGCTATCCGCCCACACGAGCCCCAGACGGAACACGTTGCACGGCACGCCTCGTTCCGCAGCCATCAGGAACAGTTTCTCGCCGACCCACTTGCTCGCGGTGTATCCCTGCGAGCGTCGATGCAGCTCGTGATCAATCGATGTGTCCTCACGTACGACGCGCTTGGCCTCGCGCGCGGATGCATTGAAGACTCCCAACGTCGAGATGTAGTTGACGAGCTTCGGTCGTCCCTGCACCGCAAGTCGCAGCAGCTCATGTACGGCATCGACGTTGGCGGCCTTCGCCATCGCATACGTCTCGAGGTGGTTCATGCTGGTCGCGCAGTGGTAGATGCAATCCACGTCCCGGCCGAGCTGCGTAAAGGTGTCCGCGTCGAGACCGAGGCGCGGCAGCCGTAGATCGCCTGCCAGAGGAACGATGCGGCTCGCGAAGTCCTCGCGCCACAGATCCCACCTCACGAGCGTGGAACGCAGCCGGGCGTGCGCTTGTTGCGCCGTGCGGGCACGAACCAGGCAATGTATGGTCGCGGAACTGCGAGCGAGCAACTCGGCGAGCACGAACCGTCCCACGAATCCGGTCGCGCCTGTGAGCAGCACGACGCGTGCGGGCACACGCGGCGGACGCGGCAGCGGCACGATGTCCGCGCCAAGCACCGCCTCGCGCGACACATCGACGAGCTCGTCTTCCGCCGCGTCGCCGCCGATCCTCAGCGCGAGCGCTCGGAGCGTGGGGTTCTTGTACATCTCGCTCACACGCAGCGCCGCGCTCAGCGCCTGGTTCGTTTTGAACAACGCTTTCAACGCGAGCAGCGAGTGGCCGCCGAGCTCGAAGAAATCGTCATCGCGACCGACGCGCTCGAGGCCGAGCACCTCGCACCAAATGCCGGCGATCACCTCTTCGATCCTGCCTTGCGGCGGTACGTACTCGCGAGCCGCGTATGCTTGCAGCTCAGGTGCCGGCAAAGCGCGCCGATCCAGCTTGCCGCTTGGCGTGAGCGGCAACTCGTCGAGATGCACGAACGCGCTCGGCACCATGTACTCGGGTAATGCCGACCGGACATGCGCGGACAATTCGTCGGCGCTCGCCGGCGATGTACCCCGCGGGGTCGCGTACGCGACCAAGCGCTTCTGCCCGGGTGCATCGTCGCGGGCGATGACGGCAGCTTCCTTCACCGCCGCATGCCGTAGCAGACAGGCTTCGATTTCGCCGAGCTCGATGCGATAGCCGCGGATCTTCACCTGCAAGTCGTTGCGGCCGAGATACTCGATCGTTCCGTCCGGTAACCAGCGACCCAGATCGCCGGTCTTGTACATGCGCGCCGCGGGATGGGCGGCGAACGGATCGCGTACGAATCGCTCCTGCGTCAGATCAGGACGATGGAGATATTCACGCGCCACGTTCGCGCCCGCGATATGGATCTCCCCAGCAACGCCGAGCAGCGCCGGCCGATGCCGTTCGTCCAAGATGTGTATTTGCGTGTTCGCGATCGGGCTGCCGATCGAAGGCAGCACCGGCCAGTGGCTAGGAGGTCCGTCAAGCGTGAGCGCCGTGACGACGTGTGTTTCGGTGGGGCCGTAGTGGTTGTGCAGCCGGCATCCGCTGAGGCGCTCGAACAACCTGACGATCTCGGGGCTGATGCGCAGCTGTTCGCCGGCCGTGATGATGTCGTGGAGCGCGTGTGGCTCGGCGCCATCGACAAGGCATTCGGCAAGGCTTTGCAGCATGAGCGGCGGCACGAACAGCCGTTCGATACGCTCGCGCCTGAGCAGGTCGAGCAGCGCCGGGGTGTCCCGGCGTAGCCACTCGTCGATCAGCACGAGCGTGCCGCCGGTAGTGAGGGTCGAAAACACCTCCTGGAACGCCACGTCGAAGCTCAGCGCCGCGAACTGCAGCACGCGGCACCCGTCGTTCGCGCCAAGGCTGCGCCGATGCCATTCGAGCAAATTCACCATCGCCCGATGCGGCATCGCCGTGCCCTTCGGGCGGCCTGTCGACCCGGACGTGTAGATCACGTACAGAAGATCGTCCGACGACAACCCCGGATCGCTCGCGCCTGGATTGGCGTCATCGCTCGCAAGCTGGTGCGGTTCGGCATCGAGCAGCACGACCTGCGCTGCAGTGGAGATCGAGCCTTGCAGCCCCCGCTGAGTCAGCACCACGCGCGGCGCCGCGTCTTCGAGCATGTACGCGATGCGCTCCGGCGGATAACTTGGATCGAGCGGCAGATAGGCGCCTCCCGACTTCAGGATGCCGAGCAGTCCCACGACCATCTCGACGCTCCGCTCCAAGCAGATGCCGACGATCTCGTTGGGCTGCACGCCGAGGGCGCGCAGCTGTCGGGCGAGCCGATTGGCGCGCGCATTGAGCTGCTCGTAGGTCAGTGTGCGATTGCCCTGCTCGACCGCGACCGCACCCGGCGTACGACACACTTGCGCCTCGACCAGCTCGTGAACCAGTGCCTGGCGTGGATAGTCGACTGCAGTCGCATTGAACCTCGATAGCGTCTGCAACTCCGCCAGCGGCGTGATCGACAGCTCAAGCACCGGCTTCTGCGGCGAGTGCTCGAGCGCTTCGACCAGCGAGCACATCGCGGTGTGCAAATAGCCCGTGATGCGCTGCGCCGACACGCGTCGATCCACTTGAGCCTTCAACGTGAACCCGTGTCCGAGGTCGTCGACGGACAGCGTCACTGGATAATTCGTGCGTTCCTGGCTCGCAACGACGCTGACGCCGCTCGCGCTGGCCCACTCCGCGCCCGCGTTTGGCACGCTGTGGCGATAGTTCAGGAGCGCGCTGAACAACGGCGTCGTGCCCGTCACCCCGGAGCAGCGCTGTGCGCTGGCCAATGAAGCCTGCTCGTGACCGAGCAGGTCGACCAACTCGCGCTGCGTCTGCTCCACGAAAGCCTTCGTCGTCAGGTCGCGCAAGCGCAGCCGCAGCGGCAATGTATTGATGAACATGCCAAGCGTCCGCTGCGCGCCCGCGCTGACCTGCAATCTGCCGAGCAGGACACTGCCGAACACCACGTCATCGCGTCTGCTCGCATGCGCAACCACGAGGGCCCATCCCGCATGAAACAGGGTGGCCGAACTCACGCCCAGACGTCGCGCCTGAGTGCGAATCCGCGCCGCCAACGCGGCATCGACGGTTTCATGAGCGTCGTCGATCTGCGTGCCGTCGCCATGGACGTCGAGCAGCCCGAAGGGCGCTGTCGGCTCGTCGATGTCCGCGAGCTTGCCGCGGAAGAAGGCTTCGGCGTCGTGCTTGCGCGCATAAGCGAGGGCCTGCGCGACATGGTTCCTGTAGGGCACCGCTTCCGGCGGCCGTTGTGCTCTGCCTTCCATGTGCGCCACGACTTCCGAGGTGACGATCTCGAGCGCGACATGATCGATGGTCATGTGGTGCAGCTGGAGCCTGACGTGCCAATGATCGTCGCGCGAATCGCGCGCCACTTGCAGACGCAGCAACGGCGCACGCCGGATATCCAGCCGTTGTTGCTGCGGATTCATCCATTCCGCAATCTGTTCCTGCACGCCGCGCTCACGCTCGAACGTCACTTCTTCGACCGGCAGCGTCGCCTTGCGATAGACCACCTGAACGGCGCGCGGCAACTGTTCCCATAGCACTGCCGTCCGCAGCACCGGGTGGCGATCGATGACGGACTGCAACGCGGCGATCAGATCCGCGAGCCGCGCGCGCGACTGCACGCGGAGCACGATGGGCAGCACGTACGCGTCGCCGCTTCCTTCGTCGAGCAGATGGTGAAACAAGATGCCTTCCTGGAGCGGCGCCAGCGGATAGATGTCTTCCACGTTCGCCGCGCCGCCCGGGACTGCGTCGAGAATGCGCGCGACATCCGCCGGCTGCAGGTCGACGAGCGGCAGCATCTCCGGAGTGATGACCGCGGCCCCCGGCGGAATACAGTTGGACGGGACCTCGTACTCCTCCACCGCTTCGTCCGAAAGCACGCCCGCGAGCCCGGCGAGTGTCGGGCTGTCGAAGACCTGTCGCACCTCGGCCGACAAACCGACGCGGCGCAAACGCTCCATCATCTGGACCATGAGCAGCGAGTGGCCGCCCAGCTCGAAGAAATTGTCCCGCCTCCCCACCTGCTCCACGCCGAGAATGCTTTGCCACACGCCGGCCAAGATTTCCTCGACCTCGCCCTGCGGCGGCTCGTACTCGCGCCGTGAGTACGCCTCTGTCTCGGGCGCCGGCAGCGCGCGGCGATCCACTTTCCCGCTCGACGACAAGGGCATGCGCTCGAGCAACACGAACGCGCTCGGCAGCATGTATTCGGGAATGCGGGCCTTGAGATGGTTGCGCAGCGCATCCACGCGCGGCGCGTTCGACAGCGCTCGCGGCACGACGTAAGCGACCAGACGCTTGTCGGCACGCTCGTCCTGCCGGACCACCACACAGGCTTCTTTCACCTGCTCGTGCTCGAGCAGACGCGCCTCGATCTCCCCGAGCTCGACGCGAAACCCGCGCACTTTCACCTGGTGATCGTTGCGGCCGAGAAGTTCGATGACGCCATCGGCGCGCCAGCGCCCAAGATCCCCCGTTTTGTACAGCAGCGCGCCGGGCTCCGCGCTGAAAGGATCTGGAACGAAACGCGCAGCCGTCAGCTCGGGCCGATTGAGATAGCCGCACGCCACGCCGGCGCCGCCGATGTACAACTCACCGACGACGCCGATCGGCACGATCTGCCCGTGCGGATCGAGAATATAGACCTGCGCGTTCGCCATCGGACGGCCGATGGGGATGCTGCGCGCGTCAGGCGCCACGCCCTCGATGTGATACGTCGTGGTGAACGTGGTGCACTCCGTCGGGCCATATGCGTTCAACAAGCGACCCGGCGGGCTCGCGTCGAGGACTCTCCTGATCGCGGTTGGCTCCAAAGTGTCGCCGCCGACGAGCAGACAACGCAGTTGCGTGAATGCCCGCGCGAGCGCTTGCGTGTACTGGTTGAACAAGCCGACCGACATGTAGAGGATCGTGACGCCCTCCCGCTCGAGCAGCTGCGCGAACCGCTCGGCCTCGAGCACGATCGTCTGCGGCACGATGACGAGCCGCGCGCCTGTCAGCAGCGCGCCCCAGATCTCGAGGGTGGACGCGTCGAACGCTGGATTGCTGTAATGAGCGAAGCAATCGCTCGCTTCGATGTCGAAGTAGCCGTTGTTGATCACGAGGCGATTCACGGCGCGATGCGGCACGACGACGCCCTTCGGTACGCCCGTCGAGCCAGACGTGTACATCACGTACGCTGGCGCTTCCGCGCTCAGAGGCACGTCCAAGTTCGCGTCTGACTGCTGCTCGATATCGCGCTGCGCCGTGGCGCAGTCGATCCATGTCGAAACGGACTGCTCGAGACCGTCCCGCGCGCCACCGTCGGTGATGAGCGTGGCCGCGGCACAGTCATTGAGCATGAAGGCGCGGCGTTCGAGCGGCAGCTCGGGATCCATCGGTACGTAGACCGCCCCGCACTTGAGCACCGCGAGATGCGCGATCAGCATTTGCAGCGAGCGCGTCATCATGACCGGCACATAGTGGCCAGCGGCCACCCCCTGCGCGCGCATGAAGCGCGCCAGCCGATTCGCTCTGCTGTTGAGCTCGGCGTACGTCAGGCGCTCTTGTACGTATACGACGGCGAGCGCATCGGGAGCGCGTCGCACTTGCTCCTCGAATAGTGCATGGCTCACACGATCGTTCGGATATGGCGCAGCCGTCGCATTGAACTCGCGCACGATCCGCTGGCGTTCGGATGCGGGCAGGATCGGCAGGAGCACCGCGGTTCTTTGCGGCGCGCTCGCCAGCGCAGCCGCGAGCGATCGCACCGCCTCCTGCATGTAGCCGAGGACACGTCGCGGATCGAGCCGCGAGTCCGTCTGCGCGGTCAGGAGCACTCCGTGCTCGGAATCGTCCAAGGACAGCGTGAGCGGGTAGTTCGTGCGCTCATGAACCGCGATCACCTCCACACCTTCGGCATCCGCCCAGCGCCCCTGCGCCCCGCTGACGCTGCGCCGGAAGTTGAGCAGCGCCGTGAACAGGGGCGCCGCTCCCGGAATGCCACTGCATTTCTGCGCGACCGCAAGCGACGCTTGTTCATGGCCCAGCAGCTCGATCAGCTCGCGTTGCGTCTTTTCCACCAGCTCCATGGCAGTCAGTCCGCTCAGCCGCAGGCGCAGCGGCAACGTATTGATGAACATCCCGAGCGCTTGCCGCGCACCCGCGCTGCTCTGCATGCGACCGAGCAGCACCGTGCCGAATACGATGTCTTCCCGGCCGCTCGTGAGAGCGACAACCAAGCTCCATGCGGCGTGAAAAAAAGTCGCGGTGCTCACGCCGAGCCGGCGCGCCTCGCGGCGCGCTTGTGATGCGAGCTCGGGATCGAGCTGAACGCTCGCCTCGCGCGTGCCTGCCCCGTCGCCATGCACATCCAGCAGGCCGAATACCGCCGTGGGCTCGTCGATATCGCCGAGCTTGCCGCGGAAGAACGCCTCGGCTTGGGCTGCACCGCCGTGCGCGAGGACTTGAGCCACGTGCTCGCGATATGGAACCGGTGGCTGCAGCGACGCCGCGCGTCCTTCCAAGTACGCGATGACTTCCGCAATCACCGCCTCCTGTGACGTGTTGTCGCCGATGATGTGATGCACCTGGATCAGCACGTACCATCGGTCGCTGCCGCGCGGGTCCTGAGCGACACGTGCCCGGAGCAACGGCGCACGCTGCAAATCCATTTTCTGCTGGTGGGGCTCCATCCAGCTCCGCACTTGCTCCGGAGCATCGCGTGCAGGATCGAGCTGCACGACTTCGACCGGCAAGCTCGCGTGGCGATAGACGACCTGCGCGGGCCGCGGCAACTCGTCCCACACGATCGCGGTACGCAGGACGTCATGGCGGTCGATGACGGCCTGCAACGCCGCGAGCAACTCGTCGAGGCGTCTTCGCGACGAGACAGACAGAAGGGTGGGCACGACGTACGTGTCGCCGCCCTGCGCGCTCAGCAGGTGATGAAAGAGAATGCCTTCCTGCAACGGCGCGAGCGGATAGATGTCCTGGACGTTGCTCGGGCCCGACGGCACGGTTCGCACGATGCGCTCGATGTGCTCCGGCTCGAGCTGCACGAGCGGCAGCATATCCGGGGTGATGTGTACGCAGCCGTTCGGGATTCGATTCCGCGGCGCTTCGATCGTCTGCACGGCGCCGCGCAGCAACGTGACCGCGAGTTCGGCGAGCGTCGGACTCTCGAACGCCTGGCGAAGCTCGGCGGACAGGCCCACTGCGCGCAGGCGCTCCATCATCTGCACGACCAGAAGAGAGTGTCCACCGAGCTCGAAGAAGTTGTCGTGCCGACCGACGCGCTCCGCGCCGAGGAGTGCCTGCCAGATACCGGCCAGGATTTCCTCGACCTCGCCCTCCGGGGCCACATACTCCCGACGCACGAAAGCATCGGCCTCCGGCGCTGGCAACGCGCGGCGCTCGAGCTTGCCATTCGGAGACAGCGGCATCCGCTCGAGCATCACGAAGGCGCTCGGCACCATGTACTCGGGGAGCACGCTTCCGAGCTGCGTGCGCAACGCCTCCGCGCTGCACGCCGACTCGCTCCCCGGCGCGCGGGCGGGCACCACATACGCGACGAGCCGCCGATCGCCCGGCGAGTCCTCGCGGGCGACGACGACCGTCTCCTTCACGTGCGGATTCCGCTGCAACTGCGCTTCGATCTCGCCCAGCTCGATGCGCAAGCCGCGGATTTTCACTTGGTGATCGTTGCGGCCGAGGTACTCGATCGCGCCATCGATGCGCCAGCGGCCGAGATCGCCGGTCTTGTACAGCCGCGCCGTCGGATCGGCGCTGAACGGATTTGACACGAAGCGCTCCGCGGTGAGCTCGGGGCGATTCAGGTAGCCGCGGCCGACGCCCTCGCCACCGATATA
>JAEYXD010000208.1 GCA_023428645.1 Pseudomonadota bacterium | reverse complement strand
GAAGTATTCGGCGATCCACGGATGGTCGTTGCGCACGATGCCATCGAGGGTATCGACCACGATTTTCCTGTCAACCAGCACCGCGACACGATCGCACGTTTTCACGATCGTATCGAGGTCGTGCGTGATCATCACGACCGTGAGGTGCAGGCCGCGCTGCAGGTACAGGATCAAGTCGTCGAAGGCGGCCGCTGATATCGGATCGAGCCCTGCGGTCGGCTCGTCGAGGAACAACAATGCCGGATCGAGCGCCAAGGCGCGCGCCAGCGCGGCACGCTTGATCATGCCGCCGGACAATTGCGAGGGCAGCTTCGGCCCCGCATCCAGGGGCAAGCCGACCATCCGCAGCCGCAGCTCCGTCAACAGCTCCAAGGTCTCCCGCGACGCGGGGAAATACTCGCGAATCGGCAGCTGCACGTTCTCCGCGACCGACAGCGAGCTGAAGAGCGCGCCGTGCTGAAATGTCACGCCGTAGCGGCGTTTGACTGCCAGCAGCTCGTCCTCGGCCATCGCCGTGATGTCCTTGCCTTCGACGAACACGCGGCCCGCGCTCGGACGCTGCAGACCCAGCATCGTCCGCAGCAGCACGGATTTGCCGCTGCCCGAGCCGCCGACGATGCCGAGCACCTCGCCGGGATAGACGTCGAGATCGACCTCGTCGTGCACGACCTGCTCGCCGAACCGATTCACGACGCCGCGCACGGAGATGACCGGGGTTTTGTCGGACTGCGCCATCAGAAGTCGAGCTCCACGAACACGACCGCGAACACGGCATCGACGAAGATCACGAGGAAGATCGACTGCACGACCGCGACGGTCGTGAGCCGGCCGAGCTCGCGCGAGGAGTCGCGCACCTGCAGGCCGCGATAGCAGCCGACGATCGCGATCACGATCGCGAACACGGGCGCCTTGATGAGGCCGGCCCAGAACGTCGTCGGCGCGAGGGCGTCCTGCACGCGCGGAATGAACTGACTCAGCGAGATATCGAGCAGCCACGCCGACAACAGCGCGCCGCCCGCGAGCCCCATGCCGTCCGCGATGATCGTGAGCAGCGGCAGCGCGATGATGAGTCCGACCATTCGCGGCAGCACGAGGGTTTCGAAGAAGTCGACCCCCATGGATTGCAGCGCGTCGATCTCGTCGTTCAGACGCATGACACCGATTTCCGCCGCGAAGGCGCTGCCCGAGCGGCCCGCGACGATGATGGCCGTCAACAACACGCCGAGCTCGCGCAGCACTGCGATCGCGACGAGATCGACCGTGAAGATCTCGGCCCCGAATTGCTGCAACTGCTGCGCACCGAGGTAGGCGACGATGACGCTGATCAGAAATGCGATCAACGCGACGATCGGAATCGCCTGGATGCCCGTCTCGTAGACGTGGCGTGTAATAGATGCAATGCGTAAATGATGCCAGCTGCGCAGCGCACGCATACCGGTCACGGCCGTGCGTCCGAGAAAGCTCACCGCCGTCCGCGCCTGGCGCACCTGCTGTACGGAGGTGCGCCCGAGCCAGATGATCGCATCGTGCAAGCGGGCGCGCGGCGGCGCCTCGACCTTCTCGCCTTCCGTGCCGCGCTCGACGACTTCGCGAATGAACGCGAAGTGCTCGGGAACGCGACCGACGATCTCGACGCGCGCGCCCCGCGCCTGCGCCTGCTCGATCTTGCGTTGGAGCAGCCAGACGGCGGACAGGTCGAGCGCCTCGATTCCAGAGCAGTCGATGCGTACGTCGCGGCCGGCGGCGATGTCGAGCTCGCGCAGCGCGGTTTCGATCGCGGCAATGTTGTCGATGCGCCAGGGCCCGCGAAGCCGCAGCACCAAGGCGTCGCCGGTTTGTTCGGGTTCTATTAACACCGTGAGGGAGAAGGCAGCGCTTGCGCAAGCTGCGCGAAGCCTAGCAGAGATCGCGACCGGCCCGCCGGACTACACGCTGCGGCCGCATCGGCGTAACCTCTCGGCCCCGTTTGCGTCGTCCTTGGATTCGACTTGCGATGAACGAGCTCACAGAAATTCTCGCGCCAACGTTCCTCGGCAACTCGCTCGCGGCGTGGTCGCTCGCCGGGGGGATCGCGGTCGTGATGTTCACGGTGCTGCTGTTCGCGCGTCGGCTCGTCCGAGCTCATTACGAACGACTCGCCGCGACGCCCGAAACCGAGCTCTTGGAGCTGCCGCTCAAGGTCGCGAGCCGCACGACGGTCCTGTTCATCGTCATCGCGGCGCTGTTCGCGGGCATACAGGCGCTCAAGCTGCCGCCGAAGCTCGCGACGCTCGCCTTGACGATCTTCACGATCAGCGCCTTCTGGCAGGCGGGTCTTTGGGGCTCGACCGCGGTGCTCGCCTCGCTCGAGCGGCGCGCGCAGCGCGAAATGACGGTGAACCGCGCGGCGGTCGGCACGCTCGGCATCATCGGCTTCATCGCACGCGTGACGATCTGGGCGTTCGTCCTGCTGCTCACGCTCGACAACGTCGGCATCGAGATCAAACCTCTGCTCGCCGGCTTGGGCATCGGCGGTATCGCGGTCGCGTTGGCCGTGCAGAACGTGCTCGGCGATCTGTTCGCATCGCTCGCGATCACGCTCGATCGGCCGTTCGTCGTCGGCGATGCGCTCGCGGTCGACGACTTCTCCGGTACGGTCGAATACATCGGTGTGAAAAGCACGCGCCTGCGCAGCGTCAACGGCGAGCAGATCATCATGCCGAACTCCAATCTCATGAACAGCCGCATGCGCAATCATTCGCGACTGCGCGAGCGCCGGGTCGTCCTGACGATCAGCGTGAGCCACGATACGCCGCCGGCAAAGCTCGAAGGCATTCCGAAGACGCTCCGCTCGCTGATCGAAGAGCACAGCGATACCCGCTTCGACCGCGCGCACCTGGCGAGAATCGCGGCGGGCTCGTTCGACTTCGAAACCGTGTATTTCGTGACGATCCCCGACTACGCCCGGCATATGGACATCCAACAGGCGGTCATTCTGAAGTTGCTGCGGGTATTCGAGCGGGACGGCATTGCGCTTGCCGATCCGCGCCAGCGCTTGAGCTTGGAAGCCGCGACGCCGAGCCGGTCCGAACTGGTCGATTCCAAGGCGGCGGGAACACGCGATCGATCCCAGGACAAGGGCTAGCGGGTTCCTCGAACCTGGAACGCCGAGAACGAGCGCAACGCGAGAGGATGAACGCAACCAGCGCGACCCCCACCCCCTGCTCCTTGCGGGAATCGGCGCGTCACACCGCCTTGCCGACGGCGCGCACGCGCGCATCACTCCCCTGCGCTTGCTCCAGCGCGTCGACGAAGCGCCGCGTCCACGACGCAATATCGTTGCGCTTCAGCATTTGCATCATCGCGGCAT
>JAEYXD010000148.1 GCA_023428645.1 Pseudomonadota bacterium | reverse complement strand
TGGCTCGTTGACCAGGGGTGCGGGCGCGCAAGCGCGGGCACTTTTTTTTTTGTCCGTCGCTTCGGTAGTCGTCCCCCGCCTGCCGCCCCCTCGCCCGCTCCCTGCGGCGTTTTGCGACCTCGGGCATAATCCCGAAAGTTGTATACAAAGTGGCTTGCTAGGCGGCCATCCATATCGCCACAATCGCCGCATGGCGCATTGCGGCGATTGTTGCTTGATGGCAACGAAATAAATCCAGAGCGCCTAGTCGGGCGTTTTTACACGCTTTCTAGCCGCACCGATCCGTCTCAGGGAAGCAACGGACCCTTTCGCCGGCGGTGCTCGGCTCGTAAGCTCAGGGCGACGCATCGGTTGCACTCGCTCCCCTGTGTCAACCGAAGCAAAGGAATGCCGTCAGTCGCTGGACACGCGGCCGCTCATTCCAGACCCCTTTTTTCGTAGCAGGAGGAATTCCTCGTGACCAAGAGTCATGTCATTCGGCGCGCCATTCACGGTGTGCTCATCACCAGTGCAATCGCAGCGAGCGTCCCGGCGTTGGCGCAGGAGTCGAGCGGCGGTGAGACCATCGATGTCGTCGTCGTCACCGGCTCGCGCTTGCGGCGGACGCAAGAAGAGACCGCCACGCCCGTCGAAATCATTACGCGTGACTTGATCGAGCGCAGCGGCAAACAAAACATTGCCGAAGTCCTGCGCAGCGTCGGCGCCGACAATCAAGGCTCGATCCCGACCGCGTTCACGAACGGCTTCGCGGCCGGCGCGGCCGGCGTGTCGCTGCGCGGCCTTGGTGTGAACTCGACGCTCGTCCTCGTGAACGGCCGCCGCATGGCGACCTATGGCCTCGCGGACGACGGCTCGCGCACGTTCGTCGACCTCAACACGATCCCATTCGAGGCTGTGGAACGCGTCGAGGTGCTGAAGGGCGGAGCCTCCGCGATCTATGGCTCGGACGCAGTGGGCGGCGTGATCAACGTCATCCTGCGAGACGAATACCAGGGCTTCGGACTCGCCGGCGATCTCGGCTCGTCCTATGCCGATGACGGCGAAAACTACCGTCTGTCCACCTCGTTCGGTTTCGGCGACCTCGCCGAAGATCGCTACAACGTGTACGCGACGGTCGAAGCTCAGCGGACGGAACGGATCAAGCAGCGCGATCGGCCCTGGCTCGGGGGCGACGATCTCACCGGTCGCGGCTTCTTCGACAACCGGCGCGGCGCGTATGCGTTCGGCTGGGGCGACTTCGCGGACTCGAGCACCCCTTGGCTCGTGCCCAATCCAGCGTACAGCTCGGTCACGCCGTACGGCAACGTGCGCGTCCCTGGCGGCACCCGGCAGGATCGCATCAACCTGCTGCCCTGTAACGAGGTCAATCCGGGCAACGGCGTTTGCCTGTTCGACATGATCGACTACTACGAAGTGCAGCCGCGCCAGGATCGGCTGAACGTGTTCACGCGCGGCACGATTCAGTTCAATGAAGGCCTGCAGGGCTACGCCGAGCTCGGCTGGTTTCACACGAAGACCTTCACGATCGGGACGCCCGGTAGCGTGAACGACACCGGCGTGTTCAATCCCGGCGATCCCTTGAACCCGGTTGCGGCTCCGCATCAGACGATTTTGCCGGCCGCACATCCTGACAACCCGATCGGAGAGGATGCCACTCTCAGCCTGTTGACGACGATGCTCGGCGGCCGCAACGCGAACATGAACAGCGATGTCGCGCGCACGATTTTCGGCCTGAAAGGCGATATCAACGACGTCTGGTCATTCGACGTCGCCGCCGGCTACATCCGCAGCGATCTGTATCGCGAGCAGACCGGCTACGTGCGTTGGCCGGTCCTGCAGGACGCCCTCTTCTCGGGGCAGTTCCGCGTCGATGGCCGCTTGAACAGCCCCGAGCTGCTGGCGGCGATCTCGCCGACGCTCCGCGACCATGCCGTGAACGAAGTGTCGCTCATCGACGCGAGCGTGAGCGGTGAGCTCTTCCAGTTGCCAGCGGGCGCGTTGACCGTCGCGGCCGGCGCCGAATGGCGCAACGAAAAGAGCGATACGCCGCCTGTGCCGTTCACCGACACGAGCGAGATCGTCGGCCTCGGCTACTCGGCGTTCACCGCGAACCGCGACGTGTACGCGGCGTATGTCGAAGCCGGCATTCCGATCGTCGACTCGCTGAACCTCGATCTGGCGTATCGCTACGATCATTACTCCGACTATGGCCATTCGACGACGCCGCAAGCGACGATCAAGTGGAACCCTGTCCGGCAGCTCGCTTTCCGCGGCTCGTATTCCGAAGCGTTCCGCGCGCCCGGTCCGACCGAAAGCGGCAACAGCTCCTCGCTCGGCTTCACGAACATCGCGATCATCACGATCGGCGATCCGAGCGTGAAGCCCGAGACCGCGAAGAGCTACGGTGCGGGCATCGTGTTCGAGCCGCTCTCGGGCACGAATCTCTCGATCGACTACTTCCGTATCGATCGTGAAAACGAGATCACGCAGGCCGATCAAGCGACGATCGTTGCCGGGCTGCCGACGACCGGCGAGCCCCTCAGCCGGATCCCCGGCGCTCAGCCGAACTCGTTCTTGTACTACGACGATCAGGGTCAGCTCGCGACGATCTCCGGTCCGTACGCGAACCTTGCGGAGACCTCGACCGACGGCGTGGATTTCGATCTGCGTCAAAGGGTGGAGCTGAGCGACTTCGGCACGTTGGAGTTCCGCCTGCTGTGGACGTACTTGCTGTCGTTCGAACGGACGCTGGCCGATGGCACGTCGTACGAGTACACGGGCACGCAGGGTCCGTACGCGTTGAGCGCCGCCGGCGGCACGCCTCGCAATCGCGGTTGGCTCGAAGGCACGTGGTCGCGTGACCAGCTCTCGCTCACGGCGCGCCTCAATTACGTGTCCGGCATGAGGATGATCGATCATCGTGGCGAAGAGCTCATCGA
>JAEYXD010000136.1 GCA_023428645.1 Pseudomonadota bacterium | reverse complement strand
CGACGAGGTTCTGGAAGAGCGGCGTGACCGTGGTGCCGACAACGCCGTAGCGCGGTCCTTTCATCCACCAGAAGGCGAGCCGTCCGTCGAGGCTGCCGCGCAACTTCACCAACGCAGTCAGCAGTGCCTTCGGATCGGCAGCATCCAGCAAGCCGCTGCCGGCCGTCATCGATCCAGGGGTCGCTGCCAGGGTGGGCGCCGCGGCGCCAAGGGCCGCGCCCGCGGCGATGAAGCTTCGACGATTCAGCATGGAGTCTCCTCGAGTGTCAGCGATGCACCCATTGCATGAAGATGCAGTGGGTGCATCGTTTGGTAGGCGGTGTCGCGTTATCCTCGTAAGGAGCATCGACCGCCGCAACGACTGTTCCGCGAACAACGGCGGCATTTCGTGAACGACAGGGGCCATTCGCAGACGACGTCGAGGGCTTATGCGATGAAGTGGCGAGTGACGCGATCGCAAGTCTCCGATCGCACCGCGCTGATCGTTTCTTTCCCCGTGTTGCTGGCGCTCGCGCTCGGCTGGTTTCGCGCCGGCACGATGGCCCGCGAGCTGTCGCTGCTCTACGCCATCCTGTTCTGGCTGTGCATCTGGCTCGGCTATTGGGCCGTCGCCGGCGGCTGCACGCTCGCGCTCGAGCGGCTCGCGCCGGCATTGAAGCGCCGTCCGTGGCTGCTGTTGCTCGCCGGCGGTCTATGCGCGAGCGCGGCCTCCGCCTTCTATCTGGAACCCTACGTCGGCTTGTTCGAATCGTGGCTGCCTGAAGAGCGGCTGCGACGGATTGCCGCCTTCGGCTCGCAGCCGCTGACCACGCGCGTGCCGCAGGCCATGCTGAACTCGCTGTTCGGCGTCGTCGTGTGGGTCGTCGTCAATCTGTTCGCGTTGCGCCTCGGGCATCCGCATCCCGCCACTGCGCAGGTGCCTGGCAACGCGTTGCCCACCGCTCCCGCGGCTGCGCCCGTGGAGGTTGATGCGGACAGGACCGCGCGGGGGCTGCCGGAGCAAGCAGTCGCGGAGAGCCGCTTGTTGACTGCGCTGGGGAGCGACGTAACGCTTCACGACATCATCGCGCTGCAAGCCCAGGACCACTACGTCCTGGCTTACTTGCCGCACGGCAAGCGACTCATTCTTTATAGGTTTCGCGATGCCGTCGCCGAGCTTGCGACGATCGATGGCGCGCAGATCCATCGATCATGGTGGATCAGTGGTGCGGCGGCGCGTGCCGCGCGCCGTGAGCCCGGCACACTCAGCTTCAAGATCGGTGAGGACCTCGTCGTGCCGGTCGGGCGCACATGGCGTGAGCATGCGCACCGGCTGCGAACGCAGGCCGCCGCGCGGTGACGTTCCGACCTTCGCCGGAACGTCATCCCGCGGCAGCGCTGGTCGCGGATCAGGGAACGAGCTGACCGCGAATCTCGCCTGCCTTGTGCGCGGCGGAGTGAACGTTCACGTACAGCTCGCCAGCCTTGAAGCTCGCGTACTGTTCGTCCGTCAACTTCGCGCCCGCGGGCACGACCCAGGTGTCGGCGCCTGATTTCTCGAGCGTGACGACCGGCGGACCGTTCTTGCCACGGGCGCCGAGATGGATGTGCGCGGCAATCGCCTCCACGCCTTGCGTCTTGATCGAGCCCGACACGGACTTGTCGTCCGCGACCGTGATCGTTCCCGTTCCGACCGCGGCTGTCGTGACCGCCGGGACTTCGTCTTGTCCGCTGAGCTTCACTTGGATGTCGGCGGCGACACTCGACGCGCTGCACGCAACGCAGAATGCGAACGCGAGCAGCGAACCGATACGGCGAGGGCTGAAAACTTGTTTGCCCATGGTCTTTCTCTCCTCTTGCAAGTCGCGGCCGCCTCACGGCGGCCGCCTGAACGAATGTCTTAGAAGCTGTACTGCAGCGTCACTCCGTACGTCCGCTTGTCCGGCAACACGAGACGGATCTCGTTCAGCGTCGAATTGCTGAACAGGACGTCGTTCGCGCGCAGGCCTTCCTGGATGTGATCGTCATTCGTGAGATTGTTGATGAACGCCTCGATGCGCACCGCGTCCGTCGTGATGCCGGCGCGCAAGTTGAACAGGTGCGCAGGCGAGATCCACGCGACGTTCGTCGGATCGATGAAGATGCGGCTGCGGCCGCGATAGTCGAGCCGCGCGAACCACTCGTACGTGTCGCCGAGATCGCCGCGCAGGTTCGGCGAGATCGCCCACGACACCTTCGGTGTACGCTCGAGCTGATTGCCGTTCACGTTCGAGCTGCCGCGAATGCGCGGACCGCCCGGCGTGTAGACGTACGACTTGATCTCGTTGTCCGCGTAGTTCCAGTTCGCGTTCACGCTGAAGTGCCGATTGAACACGTACTCGGCCTCGAGCTCGATGCCGCGGAGGTTCACCTTGCCGATGTTCTGCGTGACGCTGACGGGCTGCAGCGTGCCATCCGTACGCACGGCGAACACCGAATTCGTGACCTGACCGTCCATCCAGTCGGAGTAGTACAGCGCGACGATCGTACGCAGCGTGTTGTCGAGCCACGTGGTCTTGAGACCGACCTCGTAGTTGTCGAGCTTCTCCTGCTCGAACGTGATGTTCGAGCCCGCCACCGCCACCTGATCCAGGATGTTCTGCGGCTGTCCGACGAGCTGCGTGTTGAAGCCGCCAGGCTGATAGCCGCGCGAGAACAACGCGTACAAGAGCGAGTCCGGCGCGAACTTCCAGTCGAGCGTGACGCGCGGCGAGAAGCTCGTGAACGTGTTGCTCAGCGACGGCGCGCGATTCGGATACACCACGTGTTGCGTGATCTTGTCCCACTGATAGCGGCCTTCGGCGCCCACCGTGATGGTATCGGTGAGGTCGTAGTACAGGCCGGCGAACACGGCCGGCGTGTCGACGTCCTTGTCGGGCTTCGAGCCGCGAATCAAGCCCGAATAGGAAACACCGGGATTGCTGCCCGCCGGTCCCCATTCCTTGTAGAAGTTCGCACCGACGGTGCCGCGCAGGCGCCACGACTGCGGCGACGTCAGGCGCAGTTCCTGACTGAAGTCGTACAGCATGCTCTGGTTGAGCACGGCCATGTGCATGAACGGCGCGCTCGCATTGGGATTCGTGCCCCAGTTCGGATTCGGGTAGGTGCGTCCGTCGCGATAGAGCTGCTCCTGCATGAGCCCGAACTTCGTCGAATGCCAGGCGGAGGTGGAGTTGAGCGCGAGACCGGAGTCGAACTCGTAGTCGACCTTCAAATGCGCCACCGCCACTTCGCGCTTCATGCCATAGCGATCGTTGAACTTCGGATTGAACGTGAGCGGATAGTTCGCGCCGTTCTCGAAGATCATCCGATACGTGTACGGATCCATGTGGTCGTTGATGGAGATGATCCGCGGATCGAGCTGCGATACGCGCGGCAGCGCGCCGCACTGATAGAAGCCGCCACCCGAGATGCCGCCGAGATTACAAAACAGCTCGGAGCCGGACTTCAGCGCCACGATCGTCGGGGCGCCGTCGTCGTCGACCGAGAAGCTCAACAACGAGCGCACGCTGAGCTGCTCGCTCGGCTCCCACAGGATGTTCGCGGCGATCGAGTCGGTCGTGCGGCTGCCGGTCATCGAGCCGGGGTCGCCGCCGTTCTCGTAGTAGCCACCGAACGAGTAGTGGCGCGCGTTGACGCGAACGCCGAGATTGTCGGACAGCGGTCCTTCGAGCGTCAGCGAGGTATCGGAGCCGTCGAAGTTCGTCAGCTCGGCCCGGACGCGGCCCTTGAACGTATCGGCGGGGTCCTTCGTCACGAAGTTCACCGCGCCGGCAAACGTGGAGCGGCCGAAGTACACGCTTTGCGGTCCCTTCAGCACTTCGACGCGCTCGAAGTCGAGCACGTCGGGCGCGCGCGCGCCGGCGTACGGCGCGCCGTCGATGAACGACAAGCCCGCCGCGACCGACAAGCCGCGGAACGTGAGGCGCATGGAGGAGCGATCGCCGCGGCTCGCGCCGCCGACGCTCGCATGCAGACCGGGCGTGAACTGCGAGAGCTCGATCATGCTCTTGGCGCCGACGTTTTCGATTTCAGCCGCACCCATGGCGCTGATCGAAACGGGCACCTGCATCAGGTTCTCGTCGCGGCGCCGGGCCGTGACCGTGACTTCCTCCAATTGGACTTGTTCGCTGTTCTGCGCAAACACGACCGTCGTCGGTGTCATTGCGCAAGCTGTTGCCGCTGCCAGGATCGCGGCCGATTCGA
>JAEYXD010000128.1 GCA_023428645.1 Pseudomonadota bacterium | reverse complement strand
GCCCGATAACGATGCCACGACCATCGAATGTGGGATTTGAAACCAACAACCGCTCCGCTCCTAAGTCCCGGAGGACGGAGTGCGGATTCTCGAAAGGATGCCGGCTGGGGCGTGGCGGCCAGCGAGTATCGCTTCCGATCGATCCCTCTGAAGAGGTCACTCCCCCCGCCGACGGAGCCTTGGCGACGTTTGGGTCCGCCGATGAGAAGATAATATCGCGTCCAATATGTCTCTCACCCTCGCCGTCCTTTATCCAATCGATATCCAACGCCTCGATTCCTTCATGTTCGAGCAATGAACCGATCTCGTCTATGGGCAAGACAAGCGCTATAAACCCGATTGCTTCCTCTATGTACTGCACGCGACCACCGCGGCTTTCGATTTCTCGCGCCACCTCTCCAGCCTTCCCACTTTTAGTTACGATGGCCAAAGGAACTTGCTTTACCCCTCCTACGCGGTAGCTCGCCATTAGCAACGCTGTGTTCTTGTCCAATACATGCCGGGCATCGGCAGCGGGGTACCCAAACAGAGCCGCCATCACGGAGACAAATACTAGAGCGCGCCCGAAAGCCCGCTCTATTGCGATTAAGAATCCCATGATTTATCACCACTGCTTTGCAAGGCGTAGAGACACAAAACGGCCGAGCGCATCCGCATTACCCAAGTCGAATCGGTACCCGATCGAGTCGAGAACAGTGGGAGGTTGCTTATCGTTCAAGTTAAGGAAAGACAGCACGATCTTCGTTCCTTTCAACAATTCAGAACGAGAATGCTCGCCGAACGCATAGGACAGCTGCAGATCGAGTGTTAGCCAAGAATCAATCTGGCTGGTAGGCGAGAAGCGAGTGTCCACATAACTATCGACGTAGTTAATCGTGCCCGTCACTCCTAAGCCACCGTAACCCCATGTAAGACTGGCACGGCCCCGCAGATCGACGGGGTTCAAATACGTATCTACCAGGTCCAGCTTGGGTGCCGCCGCAGTCGCTTGCTCTTCGAAGCTCAGCAGATAGCTGATGGCGATCAGAGCATCCCACGCACCAAAAGCGTTTGACGTCTCATAGCCTGCATTCACGTCAATGCCACGCACCCTAGTGGCGGCAATGTTCGTCTGGCGAATATCGGCCACGACATCGAATACTCTCGGATCCTCCAAACAAGAACCTGTGACGGAATCCACAGGTAACGCACAACCAATAAATCCCGCAGGCGGAGGTGCGGTAAGTATCTGGGAAATTGTCGAATCGAACGCTTCGCTCGACATTGACGTCCGACGGGCGATGAAGTCGACCGCCCTGGAATCGTTAAGCATATCGAGGCCACCGGCATTCGGTGGGAATGCAATGCGGCTCTCGAACTCCACATCGAAATACGTAGCGCTCAAAGAGAACCCAGGCCACGACATAGGATGAAGATCGAGACCCACTGTCCACGTATCCGATGTTTCTTCTCGCAGATCTGGGTCATTACCAATCAGAAATGCCGTGCGACTGATGCCGTCAGAACCTTGGACGTCTGGCCAATCCATGAGAGCGACGGCATTGTTCGAAAGATCGGCGGCTAGTAGTTGCGGCGCCTTGAACGAAGAGCCGAAAGTACCTCGGACGTTCAAACCATTCACGGGAGACCAGAGCAGTCCAACCATGGGATTCGTCGAGGTTCCGAAGTCGCTGTAGCTCTCGCGGCGCGCTGCAAGCGACAGTTCCAAGTGACGCGCCACGGTCACTGCGTTAGAAGTACCAATCACCGGAACTCTGACTTCCGCGAAGATTGCATGTAAATCACGGTCGAGACTGCCTCTACGCTGCTCAAGCCGCTCGCGTTGCCACTGCGCACCTAATGCAAGTCTTAGATCACCGCCCGGAAGCGCAAGTACGGCCCCATCAGCCTGTGCCGTCCCCATTGACGCGTCGTACTGTGACTTCGTTGCCTGTACGAAGCCCTGAGAGTTGTAGCGGGTGTTCGAATCTAGCGTGTGTCGGCTTGTGCTTCCGGCGACCCGTCCCTCCCACGAGTTTCCCAAGGCCATGCGAGCGCCAAGACTCATCAAGTACTGATCACTCTCCGCGCGGGTATCGGTGTCATTGGTGTGTGGTCGCTGCGGATTCTTGTAGATAGATTGCTCTACTGTTCGCGTGCTGTATAGCCCGTTACCGAACAACTCAATTCGGCCGCCAGCGAGATTCTGGCGAGCACTTAGGAATGCGCTTTGAGCATTCTCGCCAGGCAGAAAATCTGCCGGATACAGAGCGTCGACAGAGAAGTCCCGTTGCATGCTACTCAGTCTGTCACGCTGTCGATATTCATACGTCAGAAATACGCTGCCAGCACCCCACGACTTACCCACGGATTGGCTTGCTTGGATCTCTTGGGCTCCCCCCCCTGCAGAGTCACCGTAACGAAGATTCGTCTCCGCCCCGTCTAGAGTCTCCTTTAGTATGAAGTTCACGACACCACCAATCGCGTCCGATCCGTAGATTGCAGAGGCACCATCAGTCACCACTTCTACTTTCTCGATTGCGCTCAAAGGAATTAGCGTCACATCCACATTGAGCCCGAGATTTGAAGGAGCTAGACGCTGACCATTCAAGAGGACAAGGGTGCTCCCGGAACCGAGACCTCGCAGATTGATTGCCGAACCTTTGGAGCTGTTCTGGGCCGCTTCGTAGTTCGGCGAGAGAATGTTGCTCTCGGCCACTGCGCCATTGAAGTTGGAAGGTAACCGACGGACAAAATCCTGGACGGTACCAACGCCAAACTTTTCAATATCGGCCCGGTTGTAGACCTCCACGGGCGAAGCGCTCGCAGCCCCTCGGATATGCGACCCCGTCACGATGACTTCTTCGAGCTGGATGCGCCGTTCCGAGATATCTTCTTTCGATGCCGAATCCAACGCTGTCGTTTCATGGCTACTGGCCGCCGCCTCTACCGTCTGCGCCAATCGGATTCGCTCTACTTCAGAGGTCGCGCTCGCGTCACGCTCGTAGCTGACCTTTGTCGGTATCACTTTCGAACGCTGCGTGATCGCTTCTTTGCGCGTCACAGTCACCGTGCGCTCATTCACGAACTCGAACGCGAGTCCGGTGTTCGACAACATTCGGGTGAGAGCTTCCGCCGCGTCGTACTGGCCGCTGACAGCGTGAGTCTTGAATGCAGCGACGGAGTCGAAGTCGAAGATGAGCTGCAAGCCGGTTTGGCGGATGAACTCTTTGAGCGCATCCGGCGCTTCGCCGGCGGCGACGTCGAGCTGAATCTTTTCCGCGTGGGCTGATGAAATCGGCGCGGC
>JAEYXD010000115.1 GCA_023428645.1 Pseudomonadota bacterium | reverse complement strand
TCCCCACGGTCTTTCGACCTCGGACAGGTCGGTCTACCACGACGACTGAAAACTTAGCAGAGACTTTCTTAGAACTCATACCTTGTCCTTGCCTACATACAAGGACAGGAAGGGGGCAGCGCGGCTGGGATCAACGGCGAAGCAAGCGAGGAATGAACGCGACACCGATCTGAAAGCCGATATCCGGCGTGTTGTTGATGTTCTGGAGATTCTCGGTGACGCCAAGCGAGTAGAGAAAATCGTCGCGCCGGTGCCGCAACCCCAACGTGAGCTGATACTTCGTGCCGGTGAGCTCCTCGAGATCCGTCGTTCTGCTCGAATAGGTGCTCTTGCTGACGTAGCCCTGAAGATTGATGTTCGTGCGCTCGGACCACCGATACTCCCAACCCAGCAGGAGCGTGGGAATGACCTGCGATTCCTGGGGCGCCGGATGCCGCGATCCCGCGTAGTACACCGCCGCCACATTGGCGTACAGCGCGTGGTCGATGCCACGGCGCTGTAACGACGCCTGCACGCCATAGTCCGTCCGACCCGTCGAAAGCAGCATTCGAGACCCGGCGACTGGCAGCTTCACCGCCCCTTCGAAGCCGATCCGCCAGCGCTCGGAGAGCGCCGCGCCCGTATAGCGCACGCCGATCGTCGGGTCGCTCAAGCCCCCGCTCGTTGGCGATTCGAAGTAGGCGGTCTGCGACGACTTGAGGTCGTAGATGAGATTGACGTCGTTCCGCGCGGCGGCGGGTCGACCGAACGAGCTGAATCCGAACGTGTCGTGAAATCCCTCGATCGTGCTGTCGAGAAAACCGCCGCCGTAACTCACGGCATTCGCAATCAAGTACGCCGACATCTTCTCCGAGAACTTGTAGTGCACCGTTACGTCGAGGACGGCGGCTTCGAGATCCACCAGATAGTTTTCGCCAGGAAGATCGCGGATTGCTTGCAGATCACCGGGACCGAGCTCACTGCGCCCTTGCGACTCGCGCGCGGTCAGCCAGCGTTCGACTTCCGGGCTCAAGGCCCAGGTGTTCTGATACGCCAATTCGGTTTCGATCGCGAAGCTGCCCTGCTCGATTGCCACGGCGTGCGCGGGGCGCATATCCAGCCGCAGAAACCCGAACGGCGTCAGGTCGCGTGCTCGGAGCAGACCGTAAAACGTACCGTCCTCCGCCGACGCGCAGCTCGAGAACAGCGCACTCGTGATCGCGATCATGCCGAGCTGCCGAAGACCGACCATATGCAGACTGCCTGAACCCGTGGGGCTCACACCTTCTCGCAGCGCGCCCGCACTGGTCTTGGACGTGCGTGCTTGCCTGCGCCACTGCCTCGCCGAGCACGGTTGTCCTAGTCGCGTGGGTGACGATGCGGTACTTACAGCACGGTTGCCTTACGCGTACGACTCACACGTGCTCAATCAAGCCGCTCCTCTTCCCGCCCACATCGTTCTTTGGCTGATCGGCACATGCATCCTCGTTGCGCAAGCCCTCAGATGGCGCGTGCAAGTGCAACGGCTGCGAGCGCGGGAACGAGCGGCACGCGAAATCGAACACACGCTCGTGCAGAACACACAAGCGCTCATTCTCCAGGTGCATGGTGCCATTCAGGACCTGCACGACGGCGATTCGACGCGCCGTCGTATCGAAAACGTCCTCGATTCCGCTGACGAACAGTTGTCACAGGTTTGCGATCGGGTGCAGGATCTGGATGCGTCGTGACCGCGAGCGATCATTCCAACCCATGAGCCCCGACTTCTCTGCCCAAAGACCGATTCGAGTTCTCGTAGTCGACGATCATCCGCTCATGCTGGATGGCATCGTCTCGTTCATCGAGGCCGAACCGGATATGGAGGTCGTGGCGCAGGCCAGTAACGGGATCGAGGCCATCGAATGTTTCCGGCGGCATCTCCCCGATGTCACACTCATGGATCTGCAGATGGCGAAGATGGATGGAGTCACCGCCATCAAGACACTCTGCGGCGAGTATCCCGGCGCGCGCATCCTCGTCTTGACGACCTACAAGGGCGACGCCCAAGCCTTGCGGGCCTTGAACGCCGGCGCGTGCGGTTACTTGTTGAAGAGCCTGATCCGCAAGGAGCTCCTCGATGCGCTGCGAGGCGCCGCGCGAGGCCGCAAACAGATCATGCCGGAAGTTGCCGCGGAGATCGGCCTTCACGCGCTCGATGAACCGCTCTCCGAACGCGAGATCGAAGTGTTGAAAGCCGTCTCGGCCGGTCGCGCAAACAAGCAGGTAGCTGCAACGCTGAGCTTGTCGGAAGAGACCGTCAAAACGCACATGCGCAACATCCTGGCGAAGCTCAACGCGCAAGACCGCACGCATGCGGTGATGATCGCGCTTCAACGCGGCATCATCACACCCTGGGATGGCTTCCGTTCCTGACACTTGCGTGCTCGCGGCGACACTGCCAGATGCTGGCCAGGACGGCTGCCCGCTGAACGCAATGGAGGAATACGACTAGGCATCTTGTGAGAAGAACGACTTGCCGGTGCGGAGCACGCTCATCTACGTTCGAACGAACGGTCAGTGCGCACCGGTGTGCCGTGGAGGGTTCGCTTCCACGCCGCCTCGCCTATCAGCCACGGTGTCTTGTTCACCCGAAAGGGGTATTGGAGGGCCACCAGTCCGCGGCTATTTGCGCCCCACCCGTACGCATACGCTCCCACGCTCACCACCCACGGAGTCCCCATGAGCACCATCACGACCAAAGACGGCACGAAGATTTTCTATAAAGACTGGGGCACGGGCCAGCCTCTCGTATTCCATCACGGCTGGCCGCTCAGTGCCGACGATTGGGATGCTCAAATGATGTTCTTTCTTGCGAAAGGCTATCGTGTGATCGCGCACGATCGGCGCGGGCACGGACGTTCGTCCCAAACCTTCAGCGGCAACGAAATGGATACGTACGCAGCCGATGTCGCCGCGCTGGTTCAACATCTCGATCTGAAGAATGCGATTCACATCGGCCACTCGACCGGCGGTGGCGAGGTCGCCCGCTATGTCGCTCGCCACGGTGGCGGCGGTCGAGTGGCAAAGGCGGTGTTGATCGGCGCGGTTCCTCCGATCATGGTCAAATCCGAGAAGAATCCGGGCGGCCTCCCGCTGGAGGTGTTCGATGGCTTTCGCGCGTCGCTCGTTGCGAACCGCGCACAGTTCTATGTCGATGTTCCCGCGGGCCCCTTCTACGGCTTCAATCGTCCGGGCGCCAAGGTGTCGCAAGGCGTCATCGACAACTGGTGGCGGCAAGGCATGTCCGGCGGCATCAAGCCCCAATACGATTGCATCAAAGCGTTCTCGGAGACCGATTTCACGGATGACCTCAAGAAGATCGACGTCCCCACGTTCGTGATGCACGGAGATGACGATCAGATCGTGCCGATCGCGGACTCGGCGCTGCTCGCAATCAAGCTCCTGAAGAAGGGAACGCTCAAGGTGTATCCGGGCTTGCCGCACGGGATGTGCACCACTCATCCCGACACGATCAATGCGGATCTGCTCGCCTTCATCAGCGAGTGATCCGCGTCATGACAGGATGCATCTGCTACGGCTTCGGATCCATCTGCTCTGGGCTTGGCCGGCCCGGCACCTTTAACTAAAACAGGAAAGAAGAACTCGACGACGCGGAGTGGTGCCCATCGCGCGCCGCTCCGCCGTCGTCGCATATCGCCAGCGCCCTGCCGCGGGCGCCGATGAACAGCGGCAAACTCACTCAGTGCACAACGTCCGCACGCTCGTTCAATTCTCGTCCGGGTAAATGCGGCAGCATCGCAACTCTGGCCACAAACAGGAGTTGCCATGACGATCAAAGCGATCCCCACCCCGGGCGCAAGACTGCTGAACCCCACCGATCACACCCTGATGCTCATCGATCATCAGTCACAAATGGCCTTTGCCACTCACTCCCTGAGTGCGACCGAGCTGCGCAACAACGCCGGGCTCGTCGCACGCGCTGCCGCCGGGTTCAAGGTCGCGAGCATCGTGACGACGGTTGCCGAGAAGACGTTCTCAGGCCCGGTGTTCGATGAAGTCGCGAGCGCGTTCACCGATGCGGAAATCATCGACCGCACGACGATGAACTGCTGGGAGGACGAGCGCATCACGGCGCAAGTCAACCGGCTCGGCAAACGCAAGCTCGTGCTCGCAGGCCTGTGGACGAGCGTGTGCATCTCCGATCCGGCGCTCTCGGCGCTCGACCAAGGCTTCGATGTGTACGTCATCGCGGATGCGTGCGGCGATGTGTCGGTGGAAGCACATGAACGGGCCATGCAACGAATGATCCAGGCAGGCGTGCAGCCGCTCACATCGCTCACCTACTTGCTCGAGCTCCAGCGCGATTGGGCGCGAGCGGCCACATACGATCTCACCACGGGCATCGCCCGGACGCATGGAGGCGCATACGGGCTCGGCATCACCTACGCCAAGAAGATGTTCGGCGCCTCGGAAGGTCACTGATCGGACTTAGATCGCACGGAGCATCGTCGAAGGGGCGGTCCCCTTCGACACCCCGCTCGTGTGCGCAACGGATATCACGTGAATCAGGAGCGACCGATGAAGCTCTATATCATCTCCCTCGCCGCCGGCCTCCTCGTGGGCCTCATCTATGGCGTACTCAACGTGCGCTCACCGGCGCCGCCGATAGTCGCACTGGTCGGCCTTCTCGGCATTCTCTTGGGCGAGCAGATCGTACCGCTCGCGAAGCGCTTGCTCTCCAGCGAGCCGGTGACCGCGGCTTGGGCTCGCGAACACTGCGGAGCGCACGTGTTCGGTGAATTGCCCGGTACCGCGAGCTCGCCCAAAGCCGCCGCGGCTCACGGCAACAAGCAGTTGAGCTGACTCATGGCATTGACGCGTCGCGAATTCAGCGCCGCTGGTGCGCTGCTGCTGTCCGGCATGGCACGACCCGCCGGCGCACAGAGCACATCTACTGGAGAGAACCTGATGACGGCCGATGTAATTCTCATCAACGGTCGATTCTCGACCCTCGATCGAACCAAGCCGAGTGCGGAAGCGGTCGCTATCGGGCAAGGCAAGTTCATCGCGGTGGGCAGCGAGGACGAAATTCGCGGCTACGCGAAGCCGAGCACGCCCGTGATCGACCTGCGTCGTCGGCGCGTGATCCCCGGTCTCATCGACAGTCACATTCACATCATTCGCGGCGGTCTCAATTACAACATGGAGCTGAGATGGGACGGAGTACCCTCTCTGTCCATTGCCATGCGCATGCTGCGTGAGCAGGTGGCACGTACGCCGGCGCCGCAGTGGGTGCGAGTCGTCGGCGGCTTCACCGAGCATCAGTTTGCCGAGAAGCGTTTGCCCACGCTCGATGAGTTGAATGCGGTCGCGCCCGACACGCCGGTGTTCATTCTGCATCTGTACGACCGAGCGCTGCTGAATGCGGCGGCGCTTCGCGCGGTGGGCTACTCGAAAGCCACACCGAATCCGCCTGGCGGAGAGATCCAACGCGACCGTGCCGGCAACCCCACCGGCCTGCTGCTGGCGCAGCCGAACGCCGCGATCTTGTACTCGACTCTGGCGCAGGGCCCGCGGCTCGCGCCCGAGTATCAAAAGAATTCCACGCGACATTTCATGCGCGAGGTCAATCGCCTCGGCGTCACCGGCGTGATCGACGCCGGCGGCGGCTTTCAGAATTACCCAGACGACTACCGCATCATCGAGGAGCTGCATGCCGCCGGCGAGTTGACCGTGCGCATCGCCTACAACCTTTTCACGCAGCGCCCGAAAGAGGAGCTCGACGATTTTCGGACGTGGGCCGGCAAGGTAAGGCCGGGTCAAGGCGACGAGCTGTATCGGCACAACGGTGCTGGCGAGATGCTCGTCTACAGCGCCGCCGACTTCGAGGACTTTCGCGTGAATCGTCCCGAGCTGCCGCCCAACATGGAAGCCAATCTGACGCCAGTCATTCAACTCCTGGCCGAGAATCGCTGGCCGTGGCGCCTGCACGCGACGTACGACGAGACGATCGGCCGCGCGCTCGATGTGTTCGAACGCGTGAACAAGGAGATTCCGTTCGCGGGCCTGAATTGGTTCTTCGATCATTGCGAAACGATCTCCGATCGCAACATCGATCGCATTGCTGCTTTGGGCGGCGGCATCGCCGTCCAGCACCGCATGGCATTTCAGGGCGAGTACTTCGTGGAGCGGCATGGCGCAGCTGCAGCGGCGCGTACACCACCGATTCGCCGCATGCTGGAAGCAGGCGTGCGCGTCGGCGCAGGCACGGATGCAACTCGCGTCGCGTCCTTCAACCCGTGGGTGTGTCTGTCCTGGCTGGTCACGGGGAAGACGGTTGGCGGTCTCACGATGTATCCGGTGGAGAATCGACTCAGCCGCGAGGAAGCACTGCGGCTGTGGACGCAGGCGAATACGTGGTTCTCAACGGAACTCGACAGGAAAGGACAGATCAAGGTCGGGCAATTCGCCGATCTCGCCGTGCTCTCGGATGACTACTTCGCGGTCGCGGACGAGCAGATCTCGGCGCTGCACTCCGATCTCACGTTGTTGGGCGGCAAGCCGGTGCATGCGTCCGGAGATTTCAATGATCTCGCACCGCCGCTGCCTGCGCCGATGCCCGACTGGTCTCCAGTAAAGCACTACGGGGGCTATCAGCACGGATCGGCCGCGCCTGCCGCCGCGGCGGCAGGGTTGGTTGCGCGAGCGCCCGCGCACGCCTGCAGCCTGCATGGCGCGGCATCGGGCTTGCCGGCATTCGGCTGCACTTGTTGGGCATTCTGATTCGCCGTCCTCGGACGAGTCCGATGAACACGAGCTCGCGAACCGCTGAGTTGCCGGCAAGTGGTATGGCGCCGCTACGGCATCGCACGTTTGCCGTCTTGTGGGTCGCGACCGTGCTCGGCAATACCGGCACGTTCATGCGCGATGTCGCGAGCGGCTGGTTGATGACGGATCTGTCCGCCTCTCCCGCTGCGATCGCGATGATTCAGTTCGCGGGCACGCTGCCCATTTTCTTGCTCGCGATTCCCGCGGGCGTGCTTGCCGACATCCTGGATCGCAGGAAATATCTGCTTGGAATCCAACTTCTCCTGGGCAGCGTGAGCGCGACCTTGGCGCTCCTGTCGCTTGCTGGCTTGCTCACGGTGAGCTCGCTCATCGCACTCACGTTCGTCGGCGGCATCGGCGCTGCGCTCATGGCGCCGACCTGGCAGTCGATCGTTCCCGATATCGTGCCGCGCAGCGAGCTCCGCGGCGCGGTCGCGCTGAACTCACTGGGCGTCAATATCTCGCGCTCGATCGGACCCGCCGCGGGCGGACTGATGCTCGCGGCCTTCGGGGCGGCCGCGACGTATGGCTTGGACGTCGCAAGCTATGTCATCGTCATTGCCGCTCTGCTCTGGTGGCGGGCGCCTGCACGCAAGACCTCTGCCCTCTCGGAAACGTTCGTGGGCGGCTTTCGAGCCGGGATACGCTACGCGCGCGCCAGTCGCGACTTGCATCGCGTGATGCTCCGGGCGTTCATGTACTTCGGTTTCGCGAGCTGCATGTGGGCGCTGCTCCCGCTGATCGCCAAGGATCTCTTGCAGGGCTCGGCGAGCTTCTACGGATTCCTGCTCGGCGCCGTCGGACTCGGTGCGATTCTTGGTGCGCTCGTCCTGCCGCAATTGCGAGCTCGGCTCGACAGCGACCAGCTCCTGTTGCTGGCTGCGATCCTGAGCGCCTCGATGATGGCAGGCATCGCCCTCGTGCCGCCGCGCGGGCTCTCATTCGCGTACATGGTGTCGCTGGGCGCCGCTTGGATCGTCGCCCTCACGACGCTGAACGCCACGACTCAGTCCATCCTGCCGAATTGGGTTCGAGGCCGAGGACTCGCCGTGTACCTGATGGTCTTCAACGGCGCAATGGCGCTGGGAAGTCTGGCCTGGGGCTTGATCGCTCAGCAGCTCAGCCTGACGCTCACCCTGTTGGTGAGCGCGGGCGGTTTGTCGATGAGCGCGGTGTTGATGCTGCGGTACCGCCTTCCTCCCGCGGATCTCGATCTCATGCCTTCGAATCATTGGCCCGAGCCGCTGGTCAGCCCAGCGACTGCACCCGAGCACCGTTCGGTCATGGTGCTCGTGCACTACAGAATACGCTCGGAGGATCGCTCCGCGTTCCTCTCGCTGCTCGAGCGCTTATCCGAGGAGCGACGTCGTGATGGCGCGCATGCGTGGGGTGCAACGGAAGACGCGGCCGACCTCACGCATATCGTCGAGTGGTTCCTGCTCGCGTCTTGGGTGGAGCACTTGCGCCAGCACGCGCGCGTGACCCACGCGGATGCCGATGTGCAAGCGCAGCTTCGCGCTTACCACACATTGGATGAGCCCCCCATCGTCGAGCATCTACTCGCAGTGACCGCGGACTCGCATTCTCGCTGACAGTCTGGCAGCCCATGGATCGAACCCGCATATGCCGGACTCGGCCTCAGCAGCGGCGGCGCCGCGTGCTCTGCTGTACTTTGCTGTTGGCGAGCGCGCCGTCGCACGCAGCGTCGGAACGCATGAGCGATCCTGAGCGCGCTTGGGACATCTCCGTCGCGGGAGAGCTGCGCGAGCGATTCGAATCGATGCGCAACGAGGTGTTCGGATTGGTGCCCGAGGATGATAGCGACACGATCCTTCACCGCGCCTCGCTCTCGCTCGATGCACGTCGAGGCGAACGCATCGGCGCCAAGATTCAGTTCATCAGCGCCTCGACTTCAGGCTGGGATGGACCGCGCACACCGACCCAGGACAACAGCTTCGATGTGCTGCAAGCGTACGCGCACAGCTCGTTTGCGATCGATGGTGCGACGGTGAACGTGCGCGCGGGCCGTCAAGAGATCGCGCTCGGCTCGTCTCGATTGGTCAGCGTGCGCGAGGGGCCCAACGTACGGCGCGCGTTCGACGGCGTCCGCGCCACGTGGAGTCGCGGCGACACGCTCATCGACGCATTCGCGGTTCGCACGGTGCAACCCGAACACGGAGGGTTCGATGATC
>JAEYXD010000022.1 GCA_023428645.1 Pseudomonadota bacterium | reverse complement strand
TCCCCAGACACTGCTCGAGCATCTGCATTTCGAGCGCGCGCGCAAGACGGCGTACGAAGTCGAATGCATGCGTCGCGCATCGCGGCGCGGCGCGCGCGGGCACATCGCCGCGGAACGCGCGTTTCGCGCCGGCGCGTCGGAGTACGAGATCCACGTGCAGTATCTCCTCGCAACCGAGCACACGGACAACGAGCTGCCCTACGCGAACATCGTCGCGCTGAACGAGAACTCGGCAGTGCTGCATTACCAGCATCAGGAGCGCAAGGCGCCGTCGCAGCCGCGCTCGTTCCTGATCGATGCGGGCGCGGACTTCGGCGGTTACGCCAGCGACATCACGCGAACGTACGCCCGCGAGCAGAACGAGTTCGCCGATCTCATCGCCGGGATGCACGAACTGCAGCAGGCGCTGTGCGCACAGGTTCGCCCGGGAGTCGACTACGCGAGCATTCACCTCGACGCGCACGCGCGCATCGCGTCATTGCTGCGCGATCACGAGATCATCCGCATGGAAGCCGCGGACGCGGTGAGCAGCGGACTGTCGAGCGTGTTCTTTCCGCACGGCATCGGGCACCTGCTCGGCTTGCAGGTGCATGACGTCGCCGGTTTCACGCTCGACCGCTCGGGCACACGGAAGCCGCCGCCGCCCGGACATCCTTATCTGCGGCTCACGCGCACGCTCGAGCCGGGCTTCGTCGTGACGATCGAGCCGGGGTTGTATTTCATCGATGCGCTGCTGGCGCAGGCGCGCACCTCGGCGCTCGCCGGTGAGATCGATTGGCAGCGCGTCGCGGAGCTCAAGACTTATGGCGGCATCCGCATCGAAGACAATGTCGCGTGCACGGAAGGCGCACCGGAGAATTTGACGCGCGCGGCGTTTGCGGCGGAAGCGGCGGCAGCGGGATGAAGAGGTGAAGTGAGCGGAAGAAGAAGAAGAAGAAGAAGAGGAAGAGGAAAGCCCCCCCTCCCCTAGCCCTCCCCCGCTGCGCGGGGGCTGCTCCTGCGCTCCTGCGCTCCTGCGCTCCTGCGCTCGCAGCATTCGGGCTCCTGCCCGTCAGAGGGGGAGTTGGTTGAAGCCTATTTTTTTAACAGGTCGCGGATTTCCTCGAGCAGTACTTCCTGCCGGCTCGGCGGAGGCGGCGATGACGGCGCGGCTTCCTCCTTGCGCTTCAGCCGATTGATCATCTTGACCGCAAGGAAGATCGCGAACGCGACGATCACGAAATCGAACACGGTCTGCAGAAACGCGCCGTAGCGGATCGTCACGGCTTCCTTGCCGTCCTGGAGCG
The DNA here is from genome assembly GCA_023428645.1 of Pseudomonadota bacterium. GTDB lineage: Bacteria > Pseudomonadota > Gammaproteobacteria > Steroidobacterales > Steroidobacteraceae > Steroidobacter. Next base: position 2,535 of record JAEYXD010000022.1, on the reverse strand, counting down.
CCGGCAGCGTGACCGCGAGATTCGTGAAATCGACGCCGCCGATGAGATAACCGAGCGGCGGGGTGATCACGTCGCCGACGAACGACGAGACGATCTTGCCGAAGGCCGCGCCGATGATGATACCGACGGCCATGTCGACGACATTTCCCTTGACCGCGAACTCACGAAACTCTTTGACGAAGCTCATGCGAGGCTCCTCTAGCGCCGCGAGCTCACGCCGACGGCGAACGAAGTGAAAAGATAGCGCGCGCGGCCGTCCTGTTCTTGTGCAGATTCCTAGGTCGCCGCGCGCGGCCGGAGTTTGGCGTGTTCGCGCGGCGCTGGCTAGCGACCGCGCGCGATCGACGCCCTCAGGTCAGGCGGTTGATGCCGTTGTACGCGGCGACGCGGTACGCCTCCGCCATCGTCGGATAGTTGAACGTCGTGTTCGTGAAGTAGCGAATGTCGTTCAGCTCCTTGCTCGCCATGACGGTCTGACCGATGTGCACGATTTCGGAGGCGCGATCGCCGAAGCAATGCACCCCGAGCACCTCGAGCGTCTCCGCGTGGAAGATGATCTTGAGCATGCCGACACGCTCGTCGCTCATCTGCGCGCGGGCCAGCGCCTTGAATTGGCAGTGACCGACTTCGTACGGAACCTTCGCCTCCTGCAGCTCGCGCTCGCTGCGACCGATCGAGGAGATTTCCGGAATGGTGTAGATGCCGCTCGGAATCATCTCGAGCCGATGCGGCTCGACGGTGGGATCCAGGATGTGCTGAACCGCGTGCGAGCCTTGCACGTACGCGGCGCTCGCGAGCGCCGGCGGGCCCGCGATGTCGCCGACCGCATAGATGCTCGGCACCGCGGTTTGATAGTGGCCGTTGACGGCGATCTGCCCGCGCGAATTGCTCGTCAGGCCCGCCGCTTGCAGGTTCAGCTGGTCCGAATTGCCGGTGCGGCCGTTCGCCCACAGCAGCAGATCCGATTTGATCTTCCGGCCGGACTCGAGGTGCAGGACGATGTCGCGCTCGCGCGCTTCCAGCGCCTTGAATTGTTCGTTGTGGCGAATGACGCAGCCTTGCTCGCGCATGTGATACGAGAGCGCCTCGGCGATCTCGTCGTCGAGGAAGGACAGCAGGCGATCGTGCGTATTCACGAGCGTGACCTTCACGCCGAGGTTCGTGAAGATCGAGGCGTACTCGCAGCCGATGACGCCGGCACCATAGATCGTCACCGACAAGGGATGGGATGCGTAACGCAGGATCGTGTCGCTGTCGCAGACGCGGGGATGCGTGAAGTCCACGTCGGGCGGGTGATAGGGACGCGAGCCGGCGGCGATGATGATGTGCTTGCCCGTCAAACGCTGCGGCTCGGCTGTCGCCGACCGCACTTCGACCGTATGGGCATCGACGAACCGGGCTTCGCCGGAGAAGATCGGCACCCGATTGCGCTCGTAGAAGCGGCGGCGGCTCACGACTTGCGATTCCACGACCTTGCCGGCGCTGGCGAGCAATTGTGGATACGTCAACGCCGTGGCGGCGCGAAACTCGCGCAACAATGGATTACGTCGCATGTCGTGCAGCAGCATCGCCGCATGGCGCAGCGCCTTGCTCGGGATCGTGCCCCAATGCGTGCAGCCGCCACCCACTTCGTAGTAGCGTTCGACCAGCGCCACGCTTTTATGATTTTTGGCGGCCATCATGGCCGCTCCTTCACCTGCCGGTCCGCTGCCGATGACGACGACGTCGAAATCCACTTGAACTTGCCTCGCTCGCTGTGCGTGTTGTGGGGTAGCTGCTACAGGATTGGGGAATCCACGATTGCAACCGCAGTGCAAAACTCTACTTGATACGTTCTCGATAACCAACGAATCACGAACTTCTGTTCTAAATCCGAGCTGCGGAAACCAATCGCCATCGACGCTGTCGATGATGTTGTTTCGTCGCCAAGATGCTTCCGATCACGCAATAAACTCAGTAACCTTTCTCGCGTCAACGAACGGGTGCGAATAAACCCGTGAGTGTTTCAAGGTTGAAGCCGTCAATAAACGAAGGGGGATCGATGAGTAATCGAAGCGCGCAATTGCGCCAAGTCGTTATCGCAACGTTAGCCTTCGCCGCCGCTCCGACTTTTGCGCAGCAGGCCTCGCCTGGCGATGTTCGCACGATCGAAAACATCATTGTCACTGCGCAGAAGCGCGAGCAGAGCCTGCAGGACGTACCCATCGTCGTCACTGCGGTCTCCGAGCAACTGCTTCAAGACAACGGCGTGAGAGATATCAAAGATCTCACCGTGCTCACGCCCGGCCTCACGGTCACCTCTACATCGAGCGAAGCGAGCACCACCGCACGCATTCGCGGCATCGGCACCGTCGGCGACAACCCCGGCCTCGAATCCTCGGTCGGCGTCGTCATCGACGGCGTATATCGTCCGCGCAACGGCGTCGGCTTCGGCGATCTGGGCGAACTCGAACGCATCGAAGTGCTGAAAGGGCCGCAGGGCACGCTGTTCGGCAAGAACACCTCGGCCGGCGTCATCAACATCGTGACGAAGCG
>JAEYXD010000007.1 GCA_023428645.1 Pseudomonadota bacterium | reverse complement strand
TGGCAGGACCATCGCTGGAACAACGAGCTGTGGCGTATGGAATTTGCCTACCTGGACTTCAATCAGGAAATCGCCTCGCGCGGCTTCAAGTTCATGAAGGACACCAAGCCCGTTCTGCAAGGCTTCGGCGCCCGCCACTTCGTCAGAGCCTGACGCCCTAGAGGCTGGCCGGCGCTTGTGCCGGCCAGCCGCCCCTCCTGCGTGGTTCGAGGCGAACTATGAGCAATATTTCCAAACGGCATTTTATTTCCATGATGGGCGCCGGCGCGGTCGCGTCGGGGCTCGGTCTTGCGGCCCAATCGAGTGCGCAAGGTCAGGACCCGGCCTGGGACGTGATCGTCATCGGCGGCGGCAATGCCGGTCTCCCGACGGCGATCTTCGCCGCGCAACGCGGCGCGCGCGTGTTGATCGTCGAGGCGGCCGCGGCGGTCGGCGGCACGCTGTTCATGTCTTCGGGCCAGATGAGCGCCGCGGGCACGAAGCTGCAGAAGCAGAAGGGCATCGAGGATTCCGCCCAGCTGCACTACGACGACATCATGAAGATCAGCAAGAACACGGCGAATCCCGGGCTCGTGAAGCTCGCCGTGTTCAATGCGGCTGCTACCTTCGACTGGCTGATGGACAACGGCTTCGACATCCATCCGCACCATCCGGAAACGGGCACGACGCACGAACCCTACAGCCGCGCGCGCTATGCGTGGGGCAAGGAGGGCGGCCGCTCCATTCTCAAAGTGCTCAATGCGCAGCTGCAGCCGCACATCGACGCGGGCCGCGTCAAGGTGATGACGGGCACGCAAGCGAAGGAGTTGTTGGTCGATGCGTCAGGTGCCGTGACTGGCGTCGTGACGGTCGATTCCGCGGGCAGCGAGCAGCGGCATTCCGGGAAGAACATCGTTCTCACCGCCGGCGGCTACACCTCGAACACCGAAATGTTCGAGAAGTACGAACAGGCGAAGCGCTACTCCGTTGCGACGTATCCCTACAGTCAGGGGGCCGGCATCACGTTGGGTCTCGGAGCGGGAGGCTACGTGCGCGGCGGTGAGCATCATTTGCCACTGTTCGGCGCGATCATGGCGAACGACACGTTTCCGAGCGGCTTCGTCGCCACGGTTCGGCCGTGGCCGCCGACGACGCCACCCTGGGGCATCTACGTCAACAAGCAGGGCAAGCGCTTCCTGCGCGAGGACGTGCCGAGCCACGACGCGTTCGAGCACGCTTTGCTCGCGCAAGAGGACGAGCGTTGCTGGCTGGTGCTCGACGACGAGATGCTGCGCACGATGCCGCCGTTCATCGGCCGCTGGACGCGCGAGCAGATCCTCGAGTCGTTCGGTACGAAGAAGATGTTCTTCAAGGCCGCCGATCTCAAGGGGCTGGCGGCGGCGGCGGGCATCGATGGCAAGGCGCTCGACGCGACTGTCGCGGAGTACAACCGCGGGCAGGCGAGCGGTCGAGACAAGCTCGGCCGCAAGCACATGCCGCTGCCGATCGCGAAAGGCCCGTTCTATGCGATCCAGTTGCAGTCGTGGGCGCTGGTCGCATTCGCCGGTCTGGCGGTGAACGAGTCGCTGCAAGTGATTCGGCGCGATGGCACGCCGATTCGCAATCTCTATGCGGCCGGTGAGCTGCTCGGTGCCGGGCAGCTCATGGGGCGGTCCTATTGCGGCGGCATGTCAGTGACGCCGTGTCTCACGTTCGGCCGTCTGCTCGGTGAGCGCTTCCTGAAGATCGACACCTAGTTTCGATCGCCGCTCGATGAGAAGGGCGCCGCACGTTCGCGTGCGGCGCCCTTTTTCATTCCGGCTCACTCCGCGGCCGCGGCGGCGCTCTTGCGGAAGTGGAGCAGAAAGACGATGAGGGCGCCGAGTCCGATCGCCCAATGCAGCACCGACACCCACGAGCGCAGCGCTTCGTTGCCGATGTAGTACAGCGCGCATCCCGACAGCATCAGCCACACCGTGATGCCCCACAGCGTGCCTCCGGTCGGGCGCCGCAGACGCTTCTTCCAGCCGGCCTTCACGTGTACCGGCCACAGCACGCCGAAGATCCACATCGTCGCGAACGACACGAACGCGTGCGCGACCATCCACAGACCTTGCTGGGGATGCTCGTTATCGAAGCCGAACTCATCGGTCACGCGGACGAAGTACTTGAAGTACAGCCAGATCGCGCCCGTGATCCACACACCGAAGCTGAGCCAGTACACGGCGAGGCGTCGACGTCGGGGCAGTGTGCCGACGCGCGCGGCAGGTCGAGAGGAAGTCAAAGTTCGTATCCAAAGCTGCGCCATCCATTGCGTGGGTCGAATAGGAATGCCTGCGCCTCGAAGGCGCTGAGCGTCGCTGCGGCGGCCGTGCCCGCGGCGAGCACGATCTTCGTCAGGGCATCGGCGACGATGCAGTGCTTCGCGAGCACCGAGACGAAGCGGCCCTCGCCGACGGCGCGGCGCTCGATGCCGTGAACGTGCGGTTGCGGCGGCTGCCCGGGCTCGGGCCGCGGCGCGAGTCTGCGGCTGCTGCTCGCAATGCTGCCGGAGGCGAGCTCGATCATCGGAATCTCATCGGTCGTATGTCCAGGAACCTGTAACAACACCTGCTCGCTGCGCGGTCCTTCGACGCGCGCATCGCCGCCCGCATTCACGTGGCATTGCACCGCGGGCGGCAAGCTCATGTGCGCCATTGCCGTGTCAACGGCGTAGCCCTTGGCGATGCCGCCGAGATCGATCCACAGCGGGCGGCGGAAGCGTATCCGCGTCGCGTCGATGAACTCGATGTCGCGCCAGCTCGCGCCAGGGTCGGGCGCGGGCGCGCCGCGCGGGGCTGGCAGCAGTCCCCAGCCGACGAGCAGCGGCGCGATCGTCACGTCGAAGATGCCGTCGCACGCGGCCGAAATCTCGAGCGCCGCGCGCAGCACGTTCGCAGTGTGCGGATCGATCGCGACGGGCGCAACCGATGCCTCGCGATTGAGGCGCGACACGTCGCTGCCGAATTCATGGAAACTCATCAACGCATGCAGCGTGTCGATCGTGGCGAAAGCACCGTCGATCGCCGTGTGGGCCGCGTCTTCCTCGACGCCCGCGACGCTGATTTTTACGAGTGTTCCCAGCTGCGGGCGGGCGCGATCCACACGAGATGCGTCTCGTGAATCGCAATGACTATTTCTCACGTCGAGCGATCTCGTCAGTTCTGGGCCGGGATGTTAGCTTGCTTCACAGGGCTTGCAACCGTGACATCTGTGCGCGGGAGTCAACGAGTGAAGGAGAGTTTCATGAGTGGACCTGCTAAGAATCGACAGACCTACACCGTCGAGGCGATTCCGACGGACATCGCGAACGCCGTCTTGCTCGGCAACTCGAGCATCGACAAGGTCGTGAGCTGCATGATCGCGCTCGGCACCGAGCTGTGGGCGACGCAGCGGCGCTTGAAGGTGATCGAAGCCGTCATGGCCCAGAAGGGCATCACGCACGAGATGATCGAGCAGTATCAGCCTTCGGCTGAAGAGGCCGCGGCATGGGAGCGCGACCGCGACCGTTTCGTGGATCTGACCTTCAGCCCGCTCGGTGATGACGGGATGCGTCCCGCCTCTGCCGATTTCCCTCAACGCGGATAAGGCATTTACCTAGCTCATTCTGCGGAGTAATTCGTCATGATCGATCGTCGTCAATTGTTCGGAGCGGCCACGGCATCGGCTGTCGTCGCAGGCACATTCAAATGGCAGCTGGCGGAAGCGACGGAGAAGCAGGTCGCGGCAGCGAGCGGAAAGATCAACGCGATGCTCGAGAAATACCCGCGTGGTGTGGAAGGCCGGATGGCCCGTCTGGGGTCGTTGCACCTGGAAGGGCAGCACGACTTCTCGATCGGCTTTCGCTTGGTACATAACAAGGCGCTGCGCACGGCCTCGCAAGCCGCGTTCAATCGGCTGCTGGAGACCGAGGGCGTCGACCCGGCAAGCGAGATGACGGCGGAGCAGCTGCGCGCGTTCATCGACAAGGATCCGGCGATCACGATGGCCTCGAAGGCCTGGCTGACGAACCAGCGCATGATGTGGAAGGCGCTGCTGGATCATCACCATGCGCACGAGGACTTCTATCTCTCGCAGATGGAAGCGGCGGACAAGGTCGGCCCCGGCAAGCTGGAGTTGGTGCCGAGCATGAAGGTCCCCGACGAGTGCCGTCACGAGATTCACATTCAGCCGGGCGGCTACGTGGGCGATCCGTTCGCGGGCCACACGTATCACTACGGCACGAACAGCTTCTACATCGGCACGCGCATGCACAACGAACAGGACCAGATCCACAAGAGCGCGGTGGAGAAGCTGCCGATTCCGGCCGACGGCAAGGTGCGTCGCATTCTGGACTACGGCTGCGGTATCGGTCAGTTCACGGTGGCGCTGAAGGAGCGCTTCCCGGATGCGGAAGTGTGGGGCGTGGACATCGGCGCGCCGATGCTGCGCTATGGTCACATGCGTGCGAACAACCTGAACGTGGGCGCGAACTTCGCGCAGCGTCTGGCGCAGGACACGCAGTTCCCGGACGGCTACTTCGACATCGTGACGAGCTACATCGCGCACCACGAGATGCCGGCGGCGACGACGCTGAAGGTGATCGAGGAAGCGCGTCGGCTCACGCGCCGCGGTGGCGTGTACTACCCGGTGGACTTCATCACCTGGGGCCAGCGCACGGCGACGCCGCAAGGCATGTTCGCGATGTGGCAGGACCATCGCTGGAACAACGAGCTGTGGCGTATGGAATTTGCCTACCTGGACTTCAATCAGGAAATCGCCTCGCGCGGCTTCAAGTTCATGAAGGACACCAAGCCCGTTCTGCAGGGCTTCGGCGCCCGCCACTTCGTCAAGGCGTAGTCGCACGGCCATGCGCGCCCGCTTTCTCCTTGTCCCTGCGGCCGTGCTGGCGTTGAGCCAGCCGGCCGTTTCTTTCGCCGACCAGTACCAAACGCTCGAAGCGGTTCAGCAGCGACTGTTCCCCGGTCAGAAGCTCGTGCCGGCGGACTTCAAGCTCACGCCTGAACAATTCAAGCGCTTGAAGGAGGAGTACAAGGTCCCCGCGATGCGGCCGGCCTTCAAGGCATGGCGGGCCGCGGACGGCGGCTGGCTGTTCCTCGATCAGGTGTTCGGTCTCAATGACGTGGTCACGTACGTCGTGGCGGTCACGCCCGACGGCAAGGTTCGCGGCATCGAGCTGCTCACGTGCGCCGAGGGCTTTTGCGACATCTTCACGCCGCAATGGCGCGCGCAGCTCGGTCGCCAGACGCACGGCAAATGGGACGTGCGCGGCGCGGCGCCGATCCTCTCGGGCGCGACGTTCTCCAGCATTCACATCATCGAAGGCGTGAAGAAGATTCTCGCCATTCACGCGCGCTTTCTACCCGAGCAGAGCTGACGACGGGCACGCGACGCGGAACCTAGTCCGCGCTCGCGTCTTCGCGCAGCATCTCCGCCGTCAGATCGTATTTCGACAGGATCGCCATGCTGATCAGGCAGCTGATCGCGGGTACGACCGCGAACGCGATGTAGATCCCCGCGATCGCGCTGTCGGGCTGCACGCTGACGGTGGTGTCGTCGGAAGCGAGATAGCCGAATGCGGTCAGCAGCACGCCGATGCTCGCAACGCCGACGACCGAGAAGGCGCGATCGATGACGCTTTGAATGCCGCAGAGCGCGCCTTCGCGGCGTTGGCCGCTGCGCAAGGCGTCGTAATGAATCACATCGGCAGTGATCGAGTAGGCGAGCAGCATCACACCCCCGGTCGCGATGCCGATGAGCAGCACGCGCAGGCAGCGCAGCTCGAGCGGCTCGTCGGGGCCGGACAAGAGCCATGACAGATGCGTCAGTCCATAGAACGCAAGCGCGAAGAGATACGTGGGCTTCTTGTCGAATCTCAGCGTCGCCTTGAGCCAGATCGGCACCGACACCAGGCTTGCGACCACCATGATGATGTAGAACGCCCCGAGCCAGGAGTCCGACGCGCCGAGCACGTAGCGCGTGAAATAGGCGTTGGAAGAGGCCGCGGAGGCGACGCCGACCATGAAGCACGCATGGGCCGCGCAGGCGATTCGAAACGGCACGTTGTCCCACGCGATACGCGCATATTGGCGCAGCGTGTGGCGGGCGGGCGCCGTCACGCCGGCGTCTTCCTTCGGCATCAGCAGCGTCCCGACGAGGCAGCAGAGCGCCACGATGACCGCCATCGTGCGCGCCATGTCACCGTAAGCGGCGCGGTGCGCGCCCGAGCTGGCCAGCATCCACGCCGGCACCGTCGAGCCGAGCATCAGGCCGATGGAGCCGCCGAAGACGCGATAGGCCATGATCCGTGAGCGCTCGTGATAGTTGGAGCAGACCTCGACGGAGAGCGCGGCGTACGGGACCTTGAACATCGACGAGGCGGTCGCGAGCACGAGCAACCCGACGGCGAGATAGGCGATGAGCGCGCCGGCGCCGAGCGCGCCGGGGATGTGAAACAGCGCGATCAGGGCAATCGGCATCCAAAGTGCGCCGGCCAGCAAATAGGGTCGTCGCCGTCCCCAGCGAGTGGGGCTGCGGTCGCTGGCATGTCCCACGACGGGATCGATGAGGGCGTCGTAGCAATGCGCGGCCGCAATGACGAGGCTCGCGATGGCCGCGGAGACGGCGAGGCTGTCCGTGAGGAAGCGCAACAGGAGGATCGTGACGGCTTGCGTCGTGGCCGCGAGGCCCATCGCTCCCAACGCGAACGCAATACCAATCCGATTCAGGTTCGCAACCGTCTCTTCCTTAACATCTTGCTTTCTGAAGAAGTTCGACGAGAGCGTCGGCGAGGCTGCGGCCTGTTCTTTCAGCACGCGCGGATAGTGCGGGATGATCGCAGTCGCCGCAAGCTGACACCTTGCCCGGCGAAGCTGGACGCGACGGCGATCACACACTGCCATGGCGCGGGCTGGCGCGGTCCGCGCCGCGCGCGTCCAAATACGCGCCGCCGCTGCGCGCGCTCGCGCCCCGCCATGCAATCCATGCGGTCCGATCGAACTCTTTCGCTCAATCGATCTTCAGCGTTTGGATGAGCCGCGAGAGTTGCCGCCCGCCCGGCTCGGTGCGACGGCTTTGGCGGTCGTGGCCGCAACGACGTGATCCGCGAGCGATTCCTCGCGTGCATCGTGATTCCCCGGCGCGCATAGGTCAAAATCGCGCGCCATCTCGATCCGCCCCGCATTGCTGAATTCGCGTCAGCGACCGCGAACGGCGGACCGTCCGCATCGAACGAGATATGCATC
>JAEYXD010000229.1 GCA_023428645.1 Pseudomonadota bacterium | reverse complement strand
CACGCGTGCACCGTCGGTGAGTTCTCGATGATCGCGAACGGCGCGATGGTGCTCGACGGCGCGAAGATCGGCAGCTACAGCATCGTCGCGGCGGGCGCGTTCGTGCCGCCGCGCAAGACCGTTCCCGACGGCGTCGTGGTCATGGGCTCGCCGGCGAAGGTCGTCCGCGAGATCACGGACAAGGATCGGCGGATGCTGCTCGGCGCCGCGCAGCATTACGTGGCCAATGCGCAGCGCTATCGCCGCGAGCTCGTCGCGGCGCAGTGAGTCACGCGGTGTGCTGGACCGGCAGCTCGCCGTCGGGCACGAACTCCATCGACACGGAATTCAGGCAATAGCGCTTGCGGGTCGGCGGTGGGCCGTCGTCGAAGACATGGCCGAGGTGGCCGTCGCAACGCTGGCAGCGGATCTCGACGCGAATCATGCCATGGCTCTCGTCGAGCAATTCACGGACGTGATCGGGATCGAACGGTGCGTAGAAGCTCGGCCAGCCAGTGCCGGATTCGAATTTCGCATCGGCCTTGAACAGCGGCAGCCCGCACAGCCGGCAGGCGTAGATGCCCGACTTCTTGTTGTTGAGCAGCGTGCCGCAGAACGGCGGCTCGGTGCCCTGATTGAGCAGCACGCGACGCTCCTCCGGGCTCAATGACGCGGCGAGCTGCTCGCGCCGTTCGCGCGACAGCGGGCGCAGGTCGTAGCCGCTCGCGGAAGTTGCAGGGACGGTTTTGCGCGTGTTCATCGTAAGAGCCTCGTCGGGGGGGCGGATCACGGACATGGGGCCGCGATCCGAACTCGCAAGTCACCTGCCCTCGGCACGCAGCCGGCTGTGTCGATAGCCGTAGAGCGCGTAAACGGCGAAGCCGAGCGCCGTCCAGATGCCCATTCGCCACCACGTATCGAGCGGCAGGAAATACGTCATGCCACCGCAGACGATCGCCCCGAGCACGCACGTGACGGGCGCGAAGGGGACGCGGAACGGGCGCTCCAAGTCGGGCCGTGTGTAGCGCAGAACGAGCACGCCGATGCACACGACCGTGAACGCAAACAGGATGCCGATCGAAATCAGCTCGCCGAGGACGTTCAGCGGGAGCAGGCCCGCGATCAGCGCGGCGATCAGGACCGTCCATGCGGTCGCGACGTGCGGGGTGCGAAAGCGCGGATGCACCTTGCTCACCGACTTCGGCAGCAAGCCGTCGTGCGCCATCGACAGCAGAATGCGCGGTTGGCCGAGCAGCGACATCAGGATCACCGATGTCATGCCGGCGATCGCGCCGACTTTCACGAGCGCGCCGAGCCAGGCGATTTCGGGATGCGCGTCGAGCGCGACGGCGACCGGCGCCGCCGCGTTCAATTGCGGATACGGCACCATGCCGGTCATGACGGCGGCCATCGCCACGTACAGCACCGCGGAAATGACGAGGGCGCCGAGAATGCCGAGCGGTACATCGCGCGCGGGATTGCGGGCTTCGCGCGCGGTCGTCGATGCGGCGTCGAAGCCGATATACGAGAAGAAGATGATGCCCGCGCCTTGCAGGACGCCCGACCAGCCGAACTCGCCGAACTTGCCCGTGTTCTCGGGGATGAAGGGCACCCAGTTCGAGGTCTCGACGAACGAAAGGCCGGCGAGCACGAACACGACGATGACGGCGACCTTGATGAACACCATGATCGTGTTCGCGGTCGAGGATTCGCGAACCCCGACGTAGCACACCGCTCCGAGCGCGAAAATGATGAGTACCGCGGGAAGATTCACGATCGCGCCCGTGAGCCCGAGCGTGCCGTTCGCCGTCTTGCCGAACGGTGCGTTGATGAGCGCCGAGGGGAAGGTCACGCCCCATTCGCCGAGCAGGTTCACGACGTACTCTGACCACCCGACGGCGACCGCCGAGGCGGACATCATGTACTCGAGGGACAGATTCCAGCCGATGATCCAGGCGATCGCCTCGCCGAGCGTCGCGTACGAGTAGGTGTAAGCGCTGCCGGACACCGGAATCATCGCGGCGAACTCCGCGTAGCAGATCGCGGCGAAGCCGGAGCCGATCGCGGCGATCAAGAGCGCGAGCACGAGGGCAGGGCCGGCATGGTTCCCGGCGACGGTGCCCGTGAGGATGAAAATGCCGGTGCCGATCGTGGAGCCAAGGCCGATGGCCGTGAGTGATTTCGCAGTCAGAACCCGCTTCAGTGGTGGGCTTTTTTCGAGATCGCCGACAATGGAATCGACCGAGCGAACGGCGAACAGCCGTTGCAGCACTGAGGCCATGAGAAATCCTCTTCGAGGGACTATAGGCAACAGGCTACAGGCTACGGCCGACGAGGAACAGTTATCATCATCGGCGTGATCAAGTGGTTCAGCTCTGTTTCTGCGTCGTCGAATGCGCCGGTACCCAACAGCTATTGGGTCGAGCCGGAGCGCCTGCTTGCTGGCGAATATCCGGGCGCGAGCGCCGGTGAGGCGCAGGATCGTATACAGCTGTTGCTCGATGCCGGCTTCACGAGCTTCGTCGATCTCACGAGCGAGGGCGAGCTGCCGCCGTACCAGCACGCGTTCGCGAACCGCGACGTCGTCCATCGGCGCTTCGCGATCGTCGACCACGGCATTCCCGATTCTCCTGCGCTGATGCACGACATCGTCGCTGCGATCACGAGCGATCTCGCGGCGGGCCGGCGTGTGTATGTGCATTGTCGAGCGGGCATCGGGCGCACCGGCACGGTGATCGGCTGCTATCTGATCCATCGGGGCGCGACCGGGACGGCCGCGCTGGAGAAGCTGCAGACGTTGTGGCGCGCATGCGCACGCTCGCGCACCTGGCCGAGCGTGCCGGAAACAGAGGAGCAAGTGCGCTTCGTGCGCACATGGGTCGCCGCGGCGGTGGGCGCCGATTCGAGTACGGAACGTGTCGAGGGCGCCCTGCTCGGGCTCGCGATCGGCGAGGGTCTCGCGCTGGCGCTCCTCGCGGGCGCGCCGAGCGAGGCCGCATGGGCCGAGGTGAAGCGTCTGGCGCAACTGCCGGCGGGCGCGGACACCGCGATGACGCTCGCGGTCGCCGACAGCTTGCTCGAGCGCGGCGGCCATGACGGCGATGACCAATTGCGACGCTATCTCGCCTGGACACAGCAGCCCGGCATGCAGGCGCGGGTGCCGCCGGAGCTCAAACGTGCGCTCGGCGTATGGCAATGGTCGCGCAAGCCGAGTCCGGGCTCGCACGATCCGGCGAATCTCGATGCGCATACGCTGGCGCGCTCGTTGGCGGCGGCCTTGTTCGCGAAGCGCGATGTCGGGCGCGCGGCGGAGCTTGCGGTTGACGTGTCGCGCACGACGCTGCAGTCGCCGCTCGTCCTGGACGCATGCCGCATCTGGGCCGCGACGTTGACGGCGGCGCTCGATGGCGCTGCGAAGGCGGACGTGCTCGCGTTGCGCGCGGCGCGCGACCTGATGCAGCGGCGGCCCCTGAAACCGCAGATCGCCACGCTTCTGGACGGTGATTGGCAGTACCCCGCGCCGGCCGTCGGGGCGTTGGCGACACTCGCGGCGGTATTCGACATCTTCAGGTTCACGCAGTCGTTCGAGCGGGCGATCGGTGAAGCCGCACGCGTCGGCAGCACGTGCGGAGCGCTCCTCGGTGCGCTTGCGGGCGCGTACTACGGTAGTAGCGCCATTCCTGTCGAATGGCGCCGGGCCGTGCCGGACGGCGAGCGGATTGCCGCGCTGGCGCGGCGGCTCGAACGCTAGATGGCTCGCAAGCCGGGCTCACGTCGTCCAGCGCGCGGCCGCCGTCGCGAGCCGGCCTGGACGCATTTGAGCGACGAGGAGTTGCTGCAGAAGCGCTTCTGCGACCTGCGGCTGTCGCTGGCGCACACGCCGATCGAACGGCACGTGCGCAAACTGGAGGACGATCTATGCCGCCGCGGCATCCGCTTCCGGCCGCATCTGTGGCTGTCGACCGAATGGTTCTCGCCCGATGGCGTTCCCGGCATTGCCGTGCCGTTCTACATGGCGCATCCGCGGCTCATGCGCCTCGAGCGCAAGCAGATGGATCAAGTCGAAGGCGGCAACGAGAACTGGCTGCTGCGCATCCTGCGCCACGAGCTCGCGCATGCGCTCGACAACGCGTACCGGCTGCGGCGTCGCAAGGGCTGGCGGCGCACGTTCGGCAAGGCGTCGCGTCCGTATCCCGACGTCTACCGGCCGCGGCCCGCGAGCCGCAGTTACGTGCTGCATCTCGGCCATTGGTACGCGCAGAGCCATCCGACGGAGGACTTCGCGGAAACGTTCGCGGTGTGGATGCAGCCGAAGGCGCGTTGGCGGCGCGATTACGCGGGTTGGCCGGCGCTGCGCAAGCTCGAATACGTCGATGAGCTGATGCAGTCGATTTGCGGCGAGAAGCCGGTCGTGCGCAATCGCGAGCTGATCGAGCCGCTGCGCGAGAACCAACGCACGCTGGCCGAGCATTACCGCTTGAAGCGGCAACGCTACGAACTGGATACCCCGAGCGCCTATGATCTGCGCCTGAAGCGTATCTTCGGCAAGCGCGTGGCGGGCAAGCGCGCGATGCAGGCGAGCCGCTTCGTGCGACAGGCGCGGCCACAACTCGAACGTTTCTTGATCCGCCGCTCGCGCCTGCATCCGTATCTCGTGCATCACGCTTTACGCACCGTCATCCAGCGGTGCAGGGAGCTGGATCTCGTGCTGAACACCTCGCAACGTGAAGCCAAGCGCGCCGTGCTCGGCGTAGTGGAGCGTATTCTCATGGATATCTTGCGCCGCGACCGCGAGCGGTTCGCGCTATGAAGCCATTGCGTGTACTCGTGCTGATGCACGAAAGCCTCGTACCGCCCGCGAGTTTGAAGGGCTACACCGATAAGGAGATCGACGAATTCAGAACCGAATACGACGTGACCGCGTGCCTGGAGAAGGCCGGTCATGCCGTGCGTGCGCTCGGGCTCGGCGACAATCTGTCGGAGCTCAGAACGGCGATCATGGAGTGGAAGCCGGACATCGCATTCAACTTGCTCGAGGAATTCCAGGGCATCGTGACGTACGACCAGTACGTCGTTGCGTTCCTCGAGCTCATGCGCCAGCCGTACACCGGCTGTAATCCGCGCGGCATGATGATTTCGCGCGACAAGGTGCTCTCGAAGCAGATCCTCGCGTATCACCGCATCCCGACGCCCGGCTTCGCGCTGTTTCGCCGCGGGCAGCGCTATCAGCTGCCGCGCAGACTGAAATTTCCGCTGTTCGTGAAATCCGCGACCGAAGACGCATCGCTCGGCATCTCGCAGGCCTCCGTCGTGCACGATGCGGAGAAGCTGAAGGAGCGCATCGAGTTCATCCACGAGCAGACGAACTCGGATGCGCTCGTCGAGGAATACATCGAAGGCCGCGAGTTGTATGTCGGCGTGATGGGTAACGATCGCCTGCGCACGCTGCCGGTGTGGGAGATGGATTTCGGGACGCTGCCCGACGTCATGGCTGGCATCGCGACGCGCAAAGTGAAGTGGGACCGACGCTACCAGAAGAAGCACGGCATCCGCACCGGCGCCGCGGCGAGCTTGCCGGAAGGCGCCGGCGCGTATCTCGACAAGCTATCGAAGCGCATCTATCGCGCCTTGTACCTGAGCGGGTATGCGCGCATGGACTTTCGCATGCGCCCAGACGGCAGCGTGTTCGTGCTGGAAGCGAATGCGAATCCGAACATCAGCCACAAGGAAGATTTCGCGGAGTCGGCGAATTCGGTCGGGATCGAGTACCCCGCGCTGCTCGAGCAGATTCTGCGGCTGGGCGGCAACTACGAAGCGGCGTGGCGGCTGAACGACGCGTGATGTCATGACACTCCCCCGCGAAGCGGGGTGTGGCATGTCCCTCCCTTTGAAGCAGGGGCCGGGTTGTCCCCTCCCCCGTGAAACGGGGGAGGGTTAGGGTGGGGGCGCGAAGCGCTCTCAGGCGAGCTCGCCCGGGCGTGCCTCTGCGGGCCGTTCGCTGCCCCCTCCCTGTCCCTCCCCCGCACTCGCGGGGGAGGGGACGCTCTCTTCGGTCTCAACGCGGTTCATTCGCCCCGCGTCCACTTGCCGAGCCACGCGAGCACTTCCTCGTGCCATTGAATGCTGTTCGCGGGCTTCAGTACCCAGTGATTCTCATCCGGGAACACCAGCAGCCGGCTCGGAATGCCGCGGCGCTGCAGCGCCGTGAACGTGCCGATGCCTTGCGTGTAGGGCACGCGGTAGTCGAGCTGACCATGGATGACGAGCATCGGCGTCTGCCACTGCGCAACATGATTTACCGGATTGTGCTTCTCGAAGTTCTCGGGAACCTCGAACGGCGGGCCCTCGTGTTCCCACTCGTCGAACCACAGCTCCTCCGTCGAATACGCCATCGCGCGGCTGTCGAAGATGCCCGCGTGCGACACCAGGCACCGGAACTGCTGCGGCCAGTTGCCGGCAATCCAGTTGATCATATAACCGCCGTACGACGCGCCGAGCGCGCACGCACGCTCGCCGTCGAGCCACGAATATTTTTCGAGCGCGGCGGCGAGGCCCTTCTGCAAATCCTCGAGCGGAGCGCCGCCCCAATCGCCGCTGATCGAGTCGGTGAATGCCTGCCCATAGCCCGGCGAGCCGTGAAAATCGACGAACACGGCCGCGTAGCCGGCACCGGCATACGTCTGCGGATTCCAGCGATAGCTCCATGCATTGCCGAACGAGGCCTGCGGTCCGCCGTGGATGATGAAGGCGATCGGATACTTGCGGTTCGCATCGAAGCCCGCGGGCTTCACGACGTACGCGTAGACGGTGTCGCCATTCGCGCCGGCGAACGTGAACTGCTCGGGCTCGCCGAGCGCGACACCGGCGAGCGCCTCCGCATTCATCTTCGGCAGCTCGCGCAGCTCGCCGCCACGCAGTGTGAGCGCGTACAGCTCCGTCGGAGATTTCAGCGAAGCGAGCCCGAAGACGATCTCGCGCTCGCCGACCGAGAATCCCGCAACGACCCCGGGTCCGGACAGCATCGTCGGCTTGCCGCTCTTCACGTCGATCGCCCACAACGGATGCTGGCCGAACTGATCAGCCGTCGCATAGATCGTCTTGCCGTCCTTCGAGAACGCGATCGTATCGACGGAGCGGTCCCACGCTTGCGTCAAGGCGCGGCGCTCGCCGGACTTGAGATCGAGCACGACGACGTGAAAGCGGTCGGCTTCGAAACCCGGCCGCGACATCGCGCGCCACGCGAGCATCGAGCCGTCGGGCGAATAGATCGGTTGCGCGTCCCAGGCCGGATTGTCTTGCGTGAGATTGCGCGGCTCGCCGCCGTCGCTCGCGACCTCATAAAGATCGAAGTTCGTCGACCACGCCTCCTGGCTGCCCTTCAGTTTCGTCGCGAACACGACTTTCGTGCCGTCGGGCGAGAACGTGTAATCGCTCGCGTCGCCGAACGGCTTGGATGGAACGTCCGCGTCGAGCGCTCCGCTCAGCGCGATCGGCTCGCCCGTCACCCGACCATCCTTCAAGGGCTGCACGAACAGCCGCGAAATGCGCCCGTCGGCCCAGGTGTCCCAATGGCGCACGAACAATCGATCGAACGTCATGCCTTTCATCTGCGCGGCTGCGGTCGCGTCCAGCCGCGCCTTCGTGCACGCGAAATCGGCGCAGTCGGCGAAGACCTCGACGGAGAACGCGAGCTTGCCGTCGTTCGGTGCGACCTTGAACGAGCCGATGTCGAGCGGCAGGTTCGTGACTTGCTCGGCCTCGCCGCCATTCATGCCGATGCGCCAGATCTGGTTCGAGCCGCTGCGCGTCGAGGCGAAATAAATGTGCCGCCCATCGGCGGACCATTGCGCGCTGCTGTCGTTCGCCGTGTGGCTCGTGAGGCGGCGCGGCAAGGCGCCCTTCGTCGCGACGTCCAGTGTCCATAGATCGGTCCGGCCGCGATTCGCCGCCATGTCCGTCTCCCGCACGGTGAAGACGACGGTGCGGCCGTCCGGTGACAGCGCCGGCTCGGAGATGCGCTTCAGGCGGACGAGATCTTGAACGGTGAAAGGCTGTCTGGCTTGCCCGGCGGCGGGGACGGCATGGCCAGCGAGGAAACAGGCGAACGTAACGAGCGCGGCGATTCGATGCATCGACAGCAAGCTCCCAGGAAGTCGATCGGGGCGGCTATCGTAGCGCGCTCGCAGCTACTTGCGTTCGCGGAAGACGGCGAACGCGCTTGTATATCCGTGCAGGTAAGTGGTGTTCTGAACGGGTCCGATCTCGCCATTACAGAAGAAGCCGCCGATCGGCACATCCGCGATCAATCGGCGGAATGCATTGCTGTCATGGTCCGCCTGCCCGTAGAGGCCGCTGCCGCGTCCCGCGCACGAGAACAGCAGTGCGCCAGCGGCGGGCGAGAAATGCGGCGAGGTTCGATAGGTCGTGAGCGCGCGCTCCAGATCCATCGCGGAGGTCGTCGCATCGCGTAGGTGAAATTGCACGACGCTCTTGTCCGGGACCTGCGCATTCACCCACAGCGCGCCGGATTGCGGATCCATGCCGAGGATATTGCGAATCAGAAAATCGCCTGGCGAATACTCGGTCGCATCCTGGCGCAGGGCGAGCCCGAGGAACAGCGACTGGCTGAAGAGGTCACGATCGGGCGGACTCAAGCGCTCGAACAGACTCGCGAGTGCGTCGCGCGGCGCACGGCCGTCGATCTCGCGAATCAAGTTTTCGTGCGCGCTCGTGACGAACATGGGGTCACCGATCGGGCGGCAGCCTTGGGCGACGACCGCGTCCACTTCGATGTTGCCCGTGAGCGCGAGCGTGATCGCGCCGGAGTGGTACACCTGGTTGCCGAGATAGAGCGCCGTGGCGCCGACCTGTCGCGCACCGCTCGCCAAGCCGCCGATCTTCGTGGAACTCGGGTACACGCGATCGAGTCCGCGTACGAACACTTCGGTCTCGAAGCTGAAAGGGTCCGCGAGGATCAGAAAGGAGGGCTGCTGAATCGCGGTCAAATGCAACGTGTCTTCCCAGATGCGCGGCTCGGCGTACACCGGAGGCACTTGCGCGGCATCGAGGTGCAGTCCGCGAAATTTGACGCCGGGCAACAGTGCACCCGTCAGCGACACGGCCGCTTGATCCTCGATCTCGCTGCCCCCGCCGATCACCGCGCTGCCACAGCAGCCGAACAGAAACGTGTTCTCGAACTCCCGATGCAGCAGCTCTGCGACCGCTTCGAAACGCGCGGCGTGCTCCTGGCTCACGAACACGATCAGCAGGTCGGGCTCTTGGCGGTCGAGATCGGTGAAGATCTTCTCGGCGGCTCGTTCGATGGCGGTGCTCAAAGCCGCGTCTGTCGCGATCGCAGAAGCCCAGCGCATGCGCTTATTTCCGTGAAGTCGGGCGGTCGATTCTAGCGACGGCCTTGCTGAAAGTCCGTTGCGCGTTGTACTTGAGGCTCGGCGCGAGCGTCGCGGCCACCGTGGATCTGTCACTATCGGGATTGCCTATCGCTTCCGGCCTTCCTTCTTTCTTACACTGCCCGCCCCCTCTTCACTCCGTATCCGTCCATGTCCGAATACCACTCATCCACGCTAGCCATTCGCGCCGGTCAGGTGCGCACGCATGAAGGCGAGCACGCCGAAGCGATCTTCCCCACGTCGAGCTTCGTGTTCCGCAACGCCGCCGAGGCGGCGGCCCGCTTCTCCGAGGCCGAAAAGGGCAACATCTATTCGCGCTTCACGAACCCGACCGTGCGCTGTTTCGAGGAGCGTCTCGCGGCAATGGAGGGCGGCACGTCGTGCGTTGGCACGAGCTCGGGCATGGCAGCAATTCTCGCGACCTGCATGGCGCTGCTGAAGGCGGGTGATCACATCGTGTGCTCGGACAGCGTGTTCGGCTCGACGATCGCGCTCTTGAATCGGTACATGGTGAAGTTCGGGGTCGAGGTCTCCTATGTGCGTCCCGACGACAACGACGCCTGGCAGCGGGCGATCAAGTCGAACACCCGCTTGTTCCTGCTCGAGACGCCGTCGAACCCGTTGTCCGTGATCGCGGACATTCGCGCGTTGGCCGACATCGCGCACGCGCGCGGCGTCCTGCTCGCCGTCGACAACTGCTTCTGTACGCCGGCGCTGCAGA
The DNA here is from genome assembly GCA_023428645.1 of Pseudomonadota bacterium. Lineage (GTDB taxonomy): Bacteria > Pseudomonadota > Gammaproteobacteria > Steroidobacterales > Steroidobacteraceae > Steroidobacter. The sequence continues at coordinate 14,659 of JAEYXD010000229.1, read as the reverse complement.
AGCCGCTGGCGCTCGGCGCCGACCTCGTGATCCATTCCGCGACGAAGTATCTGGACGGCCAGGGGCGCTGTGTCGGTGGCGCGGTCGTCGGGAACGAGGAACTCGTCGGCAAGGACGTGTTCGGCTTCATGCGCACGGCGGGTCCCTGCATGAGCCCGTTCAATGCGTGGGTGTTTTTGAAGGGGCTGGAAACGCTCGAGCTGCGTATGCGTGCCCATTCCGCCGCGGCGCTCGAGATCGCCCGCTGGCTCGAACGCCAGCCCGGTGTCGGCCGGGTGTATTACGGTGGCCTCGAGTCGCATCCGGGGCATGCGCTCGCATCGCGTCAACAGTCGGGGCACGGTGGCATCGTCGCATTCGAAGTCGACAAGGGCCGGGCGGGCGCGTGGGCCTTCATCGACGCGACCCGGCTGTTGTCGATCACCGCCAACCTGGGCGATGCGAAGACGACCCTCACGCATCCGGCGACGACTACGCACTGTCGGATCACGCCTGCGGAGCGCGAGCGGGCGGGCATCACCGAGGGGTTGTTGCGCATCGCCGTCGGGCTCGAGCACATCGATGACCTGAAGGCGGACATCGAGCGCGGGCTGGCGGCGGTGAGGCAGGCGTAGTGCTCGCGGTCCGCGCGATCTGCTTCGATCTCGACAACACGTTGTGGGATGTGTGGCCCGTCATCATGCGGGCCGAGCGGGAAATGTATGCATTCCTGGCCGAGCGCTATCCCAAGACGGTCGCCAATCTCACGATCGAGGCGCTGCGCGAGGCGCGCAATGAAGTCGCGCTCGAGTTTCCGGAGATGCGACATGACTTCACGTTTCTGCGCAAGCAGTCGCTGCGCAAGCTGGCAGAGCTGCATGCCTATCCGCTCGGGCTCGTGGACGAGGCGTTCGAGGTGTTCATTCGCGCCCGCAACGAGGTCACGTTGTATGACGAGGTGCTGCCCGCGCTCGAAACCCTGCGCACGCGGTTTCGTCTGTTCACGGCGAGCAACGGCAATGCCGATCTCGCGCAGATCGGCATCGCGCACTTGTTCGAGCGCAGTCTCGCCGCTCGCGAGGTCGGCGCGTTGAAGCCCGACCCGGCGATCTTCCTCAAGACGATCGAGGGCACCGGTCTTGCGGTCGAGGAGGTCGCTTATGTGGGCGATGATCCGTTCATGGACGTCGTCGGGGCGCGGCGCGCCGGGATGCAACCGGTGTGGATCAACCGCACGGGGGCTTCATGGCCGACCGACATCGAGCAGGCACGGTATGCAATCACTTCGCTGACGGAGCTCGTGATGTTGACCGTACAAGCTCCTCGGAACCGGACGTCCGGATCGAGTGAACGCTAGAGTGCATTGCAACGAGATCCGCGATTTCTGCCGTCCGGATCTATCCTATAGATTCAACGACCTACGCCCTTTCGATTATTTGCCTTCATTTTCGAGTTGGGCTAGATTGCGCCCGTTCGTTGCCCTTGCCTGCTTTTTTCTCTGGCTTGGCCAGCCGGGTCATTGATGACCCTCTTTTCCGGCCAACTTCTGAAAAATCCGACGAGACCGCGAACGTAGGCCTGGGACCTCACCGCGAAGCCGTAGTGTCGGCAGCGGGGCGGAGCCCTTGTGTGAACCAGGCCTCGCAGTGATGGCTCGTTACTGATCGCCACCCTCGAGGCTATTTTTCTGAAGTGAGACTGTATCGTTATGACGAAAATCTATGTGGGTAACCTGCCGTTTTCGGCCGACGAAACTCAGGTTCGCCAGCTGTTCGAACAGCACGGCACCGTCGAGTCCGTCGCGCTGATCAACGATCGCGAAACGGGTCGTCCTCGTGGCTTTGGCTTTGTCGAGATGCCGCGCGCCGATGCACAGCGCGCCATCCAGTCCTTGAATGGCAAGGACATGGGTGGTCGCCCGCTGCGTGTCAACGAAGCGCAGGAGCGTCAGGGCGGCGGCGGCGGCGGTGGCCGCGGTCCTCGCGGTCCGGGCGGCGGTGGCGGCGGCGGTCGCTGGTAAGCGATCGGCGCTGTCCCGAGCGTAAGCTCGAGCAGTGAAAAAGACCCCGCGGTGCGCAAGTGCCGCGGGGTTTTTTCTTTTGTGTCGCATGCCTCTCGCCCGTCGCACGTGGCAGCACTCCCGCGCGGCGACTGCCAACCGCGTCCCGTGATCCACGCGTGCGCCAGATGCGAACCGACGCACAGACGCGGCTCGCGAATCGCGCGATGTGTACTGCGCGGATGACATCCGCGGAACTGCAATCCGCGTCTGCGGGTCTTTATGGGTGGCGAGGTCAACGAGGTGTCGTTCTATGGAGGATGGCCGAGATCCCAAATCACTCGTCGCAGTCACCAACCTGCGCGAGTTCTTCCACGACTCAGTGCAGACGGCCTTGCGCAAGCAACACGTGGCCGTCGATGATCACACCGAGCACTACGTCGTGAACCTGCTCACGATGTTCGCCCGCTCGGACGAGCTGTACGAGCAAACGCCCGAAGGCACCCGGCTCAAGCCGCTTGCGCACATGCTGGCCGACGCGGCCGAAGCGTCCACTCCACAGCAACGCGACCAAGCGCTGCGGCGCCTCGGCGACGTCTCCTTGTTCATCGCGGGCTTCTTCGCGCAAAGCTTCGCCCGCAAGCTCGTCGACGTCGACTATCACATCGCGATGGGCGGTCGCGCCTACGGCACGCTCGCCGATTCGATGCGCAGTTCGATTCGCGGCCAGGCGTTCAGCGCCGTCTTCCTCGAGCTCGCCCAGAAGTTTCAGCGACTCGTCGACGTGCTCAACGAGGTCGCGGAGATGTCGTACGAGCACAGCGACAAGGACATCCTGCGGCTGTACGAGATCTGGATGAAAACAGGCAGCCCGCGCGCGTTCAGTATCCTGCGCCGACTCGGCGTGGACCCGGTGGCCACGCGAGGGCGCGAGCAGTAGAGCTCAGCATGCACGCGCCGTCACTGTGGGGAACCGCGTGATCCTGCGTCGCATGCACGGCATGCTCGCGCGTCTCTACGACACGTACGTCGAGAGCGACCCGCACGAGTTCCTGATCTCCGACCGACGGCAGCTCGAGCGCCTCGTGGGCAAAGGCGCGGCCGAGGGGAGCGATGAGCACGTCTTCATCGTGGAGGATGCGGAGGGCGTGAGCGTCGGCCTGTTCATCGATCGCCACGTGCTCGACCGTCTGGCGACCGCGGATCCGCTGGACGCGCTCGATGAACAGAACCTGCAGGATTTTTGCACGGCGCTCGAAGGCGTGAGCCACTTTCATTATTTGCTCTGGAGCCTCGCGCAGGGGCGGAGCGTCTCGCTGCTCGAGCTGGAACTGCAGGCCGAGGTGGACAAGTACGCGAGCGCGCTCATGCTCCTGACAAGGCAACGCGACGGCGAATTTCCGCATGCGCTGCATGCCGCGATGTTCGATCGCGTGCGCTTCGCGCCTGAGCTCGAAACCAATGCACGGCAGCGCTACGAGGCGGCGAATCGGCACGCCGCGCGCTTTTGCCGCGACCTCGACGAGCGTTTCCTGCGGCGACGGCGGTCGCGTCCCGAGGCTTGGGTATCGGAGCTGCGACGATTCTTCCGCTGTCCGCATCAGCAGAAACTGCTGGCGGCGAGCCGCTAGGCGGCGAGTTCAGCTCTCGGACTTCTTCTGCAGCTGGCGCTTCATTTCGACCCACTTCGATAGCTCGCGCAGGTCCGTCTTCTTCTTGCGTTCCTTCTTCTCGAGAAGTCCGCTTTCGTAGGGGTTGTAGCCGACGCGCAAGCCCTTCGGGTTCTGCTGGATCGGCGCGCCGGGCCGCGGCTCGTCGTCGGCCAACGAAAGCCCGTGATATTGCAGCGCCCGGTCGCGCGCGCGCTGGCCCCGTTCGCTGTCTTCGCTCAGGGACTCGTCTTTCCACTCATAGACCGCATTGCCGCGCGCATCGAACTGGACCGTGCCCGGCTTGCCGCTGGAGGTTTTCTCCACGGTGCGCGGGCGCACGCGCAGCCCCAGCTTGCGCAATTGATTTCTCACCTCGTCACTCAACGCCGACCCTACCTCGTGGCAAAAGGGTGTAGACGCTGACCTTAGTGGAGAGGCGTGGGAGATGACTGTGTTGAAGTTCACGGCTCGCCACTGCACCGCAACATCAACCTTTGACGTAAGTCATTCCCAGAAGCGCGGCTGCGCGAAAAATACCTACAAGCGATTTGCCGTCGCGGATTTCACCTTCCACGGCCATCCGCAGGGCCTCGCACAATGGCTTCCAATGCACTTCGATCACCTCATGCTCCTCGAGGCCAGTGTCGCCCTGCGTGAGATCGGTCGCGAGGAAGAGGTGAACGACCTCCGTAAATACGCCGGGCGAGCTGACCGCATCACCGAGACTTTGCCAGTGCCGCGCCCGCGTCCCCGCCTCCTCGGTGAGCTCGCGCTGCGCGGTTTGCAGGGGCGGCTCCTTGTTGTCGATTTTTCCGGCCGGGAGCTCCCAAAGAAAGCCGTTCGCCGCGTGGCGAAATTGGCGCAGCAAGCAGATGTTGTGGTCGCTGTCGAGAGCGACGACGGCCGCGCCGCCGGGATGGTGGATGATTTCGAGATCGGCGATGCTCGAATTCGGCAGGCGCACGCGCTCCACATTCAGTTGAATCACGCGGCCGGAGTAAATGGGTTTGAGCTCGAGAATGGTCATGGATGCGAAATCGGCCTCGGTCTACTGTGATGGGCGGTCCGATCGCACCGAAGTGGATGCATCGAGCCGGCCCCGTCCTCCGCGCACGCGCGCCTCTCGGCAGGACGCAGGCGGGTGTCTCGACCAAACCATATCATCGCCGCTCCGTGTGAGTTGACCGTGTCCCGCATCGTCGTCATCACCGGCGCTCCCGCGTCCGGCAAGTCGACGATCGCGCACGTCGTACGCGACGCGCTCGCGTGGCCCTTGTTCGCGAAGGACGAATTCAAGGAGCTGTTGTTCGATTCGCTCGGCTGGAGCGATCGCGCGCATTCGAAGCGGATGAGCGCCGCCGCGTATGCGCTGATGTTCGCCGCGGCGACACAGCTGGCGCGCGCCCAACAGCCTTGCATTCTCGAAGGCAATTTCCGCTGGAGCGAGCAGCAGGCGAGGTTCGGTGCGCTCGCCGCCAGCGGCACTCGTTTCCTACAGATTTTCGTGACGGCCAGCCCGGACGTCCTCGCCGCCCGCTTCGAGGCGCGCAGCCGGTGGCGTCATCCCGGGCATGTCGACGAGGCGAGCGCGACGGAAATCCTGCGCGAGCTGCGGGAGATGCCGGCGCAGCCGCTGCCGTTGGGTTGCGAGCTCATCGAGCTGCGCACCGACGCGGCTGAGACGCCCGCGGCGAGCTGCGTGGCGCGAGTTCGGGAGTGGGCGAGGGACGCCTGAGCTTCGTCGCCGGGTCTCATGTGTAGCCGGCCCAAAGGTTATGGCGCTTCGTCTTCCAGGTCGTCCGCATCGATGGCTTCTTCGCTGTCTTCCTCTTCGGCGGCGGGTGTCGCGCTTGCCGGCTCCTTCGTGCTCGCTTTGGGTTTCGTTTCCGTGCCGATGCGATAGGCCGCGAATCCCGGCAGCACGACCTGATTGAGCGCCATGCCGAGCACGCGGCCGCTGATCGGGGCATAGATCCGGTGCTGTTGATTCGAGATCGGGTCGGTGACGACGCCGAGCAGTTCGCCCTCGCTCACGCGCTCGCCGAGCGCGACGTCCGAAAACAGGATGCCGCCGTTGTCGACCCGCACCCATTTGGACGCGTAGTACACGGGCTCGGGATCGCCCCAATAGCGCCGTTGCTTCGTCATGCCGAGCGAATACAGCAGCGTCTCCACCGCCTTCGCGCCATGCTCGACTTGCTCGGGTTGTACGCGCATCGGCTCGCCCATTTCGAACGTGACCGACGGAATCCCGGCCGCGCTCGCGGCGCGGCGCAGCGAACCCGCCTCACCCTTGCTGTGCAGCACCACCGTCGCGCCGAACGCTTGCGTCATGCGCGTGGCCGCGGGATTGCGCAGGTCGGCGCGCACCTGCGGCAGGTTCGTGCGGTTGAGCGAGCCGGTGTGCAGGTCCACGAGCGCCGAGCAATGCTTCACGACTTCGGTGAAAAACGAATGCGCGATGCGCGTCGCGGCGCTGCCCTTGGCGTTGCCGGGGAAGTAGCGGTTGAGATCGCGGCGGTCCGGTAGATAGCGCGTGCCGCGATAAAACCCTTGGATGTTCACGATCGGCACCCCGATCACGGCGCCGTTCAAGATCTCGACGTCGAGATCCTCGAGCACGCGGCGCACCACCTCGATGCCATTCAGCTCATCGCCGTGTACGGCCGCCGTGAGGCACAGGACGGGGCCCGGGCCGCTGCCGTTCAACACGAACACGGGGACGGGTGCGACGAACCCTTCCATGGCGCTCCCGCCTGTCCACATGAGCTTCTTGCTCGTGCCCGCGGGTACTTCGGCACCGAGCAGGCGGAGGCGGCCTTTCGGCTTGAGTGATGCGGCGTCGAGCGGTGCCGGCAGGTCCTGGGCGTGCGACGCGCCGGCGAATGCCGCGAGGAGGGTCAGGAGGGAGCACTGGACGATCGAGCGCGACCTGGCGCGCGCGACCACTGCGGCCGCGTACATCCGCGCCTGCAAAAATACCCTCATTCGCTCCCTCCATCGTCGTTGGAGGTGGCGAAGATAGCGGACGCGCGTCAGCCGCGCGAGCACCGCCCACGCGACATCGCGAGCGCCGAGCGGCGCCTCGCTGCGCCAACGGCCGCTCGGGATCCGCGTGAATCACGCGGATCCGAGACGTGCTTTACCAGCGACCGCCGCCGCCGTTCTGGCGGGGAGGGCGAGCCTCGCGCTCGCGAGCTTCGTTCACTCGCAGCGGACGGCCGCCCATCTGGAAACCGTTCATATGTTGAATCGCAGTCTGTGCGTCGCTCGTCGGCATCTCGACGAAACCGAAGCCGCGCGGACGGCCGGTTTCGCGATCGTTCACGAGCTTCACGGACTGCACCGTGCCGTGTTTTTCGAACAGCGACCGAACATCAGTTTCAGTGGCGCTGAAGGGCAAATTCCCAACGTAGATCGTCGTCATCGATTTTTCACTCTAAAGGGCCAGTCGATAGATGCAGCAACGGCCGCCCGTTCGACGAACTTGTGCGAATCGTCGAAAAGCGTGAGGACGAGCTGCGCTTGGTCGCTTGCAATCAACATTCCGAAACTTGAGAGGGAGAGGTCCCGGGCGGGCGATGGATGAGAGTTCTTGAACGGGTCGCCGTGAAGTTGAATGCGTAGTTAGCTGACCGCGGACGATACTACGTCAGCATTTTCGCCCTTGCAACGCTCCGGAATTTATGCCGGCTTTTTGCAAGTGCAGAAAAAATAGGCTTTCCAGGAGGGGGACCGTGGATAGGTCAAGGGGCGTGCTGCACCACGGGAAAGCGGCGCTCAGTCCGCTTCGAGGTAGGTGTAGCCGTTCAATTCCCATTCGTAGAAGCGGCGCAGCGCCTGGCTCTCGGCGAGCGTCAAGCGGCCCTCGCGAACGGCGCGCTCGCAATCGCGGGCGAACTGCGGGAACAGGCGATCGACGTCGTATTGCATGTAGCGCAGCACTTCGCCGGCCGTGTCGCCCTTGACGATTTCGTCGATCCACCAGCCGCCCTCGTCGTGCAAGCGGATGTGCACGACGTGGGTGTCACCGAACAGATTATGTAGATCGCCGAGCGTCTCCTGGTACGCGCCGACGAGGAACACGCCAAGGTAATACTCCTCGCCCGGCTTGAGCTCGTGCAGCTCGAGCGTGCGCTTCACGTCACGTTGGCTGACGAAACGGTCGATCTTGCCGTCGGAGTCGCAGGTGATGTCCGCGAGCACGCCGTTGCGGGTGGGTTTCTCGTTCAGCCGGTGGATCGGCATGATCGGGAAGACCTGGTCGATCGCCCAACTGTCCGGCAGCGACTGGAAGACGGAGAAGTTGCAGAAGTACGTGTCGGAGAGGATCAGCTCTAGGCCTTCGAGCTCCTCCGGGATGCGATCGAGCCTGCGGCAATAGTCGCGAATCTTCGCGCACGTTGCCCAGTACAACCGCTCCGCGAGGCCGCGGAACACGAGGCTCAGCAGACCGAGGTTGAACATCTGCAGCGCTTGCTCGCGCGCCTGCAGCGCATCGTGATAGCACTCGACGAGGCGCCGCTCGGAGACGCTGCGGTACGCCTCGAACAGGTCGAGCACGGGCTGCGGCAGCTCCTCGTCGCCGCGATAGTCTTCCTCGACCTTGCCCGCGACCCGGAACTGGTCGAGCGCCGACGAGCCGAGTGCGTTGAAGACGAGCACGCTGTGATGCGCCGCGGTGGCGCGGCCGGATTCGCTCACGATCGTCGGATGATCGATCTCGCGCGCGTTGCAGACGCTCGCGATGCGGTAGACGACGTCGCTCGCGTACTCGTTCATCGTGTAGTTCATCGACGATTCGAAGTTCGTGCCGCTGCCGTCGTAATCGACGCCGAGCCCGCCGCCGACGTCGATGTACTTCAGTCCCGCGCCCATGAGCTTGAGCTCGGCGTAGACGTGCGCCAGCTCGTTGATGGCATCCTTGACGCGGCGGATGTCCTGCAGCTGGCTGCCCGGGTGACAGTGCACGAGCTCGAGCGTGTCGAGCATGTCGTGCTCTTTCAGTACTGCGACGAGATCCAGGATCTCGCTCACGAACAGGCCGAACTTCGATTTCTCGCCCGCCGACTCGCGCCAGCGCCCCGCGCCTTCGCTCGCGAGCTTCACGCGCACGCCGATCCGCGGCTTCACCTGATACTTCTCGGCATGCTTCAGCACGAGCTTCAACTCGTCGAAGTTCTCGATCACCGGAATGATCGTGCGGCCGAGCTTCGTCGCGAGAATCACGGCTTCGATGTAGCTGTCGTCCTTAAAGCCGTTGCACACGATCATGCGATCCGGCGCGTCCTCGGTGAGCGCCATGACCGCGAGCAGCTCCGGCTTCGAGCCTGCTTCGAGGCCGAAATTGAATTCCTTGCCGTAGCGGTACACCTCCTCCACGACGAGGCGCTGTTGATTCACCTTGATCGGAAAAACAGCGCGGTATTCGCCCTTGTAGTCGTTTTCCTGGATCGCGTTAGCGAAGGCCTTGTGCAGCCGCTGCAGACGGTGATGCAGGATGTCCGAGAAGCGAATGACGACCGGCGTCGTGAGATCGCGCGCATGCAATCCTTCCACGACTTCGAACAGATCGATCTCACGATCCGCCGAGCCGTCCGGCCGCACGACGACATGACCCGCCGCGTTGATATTGAAATAGGGCTTGCCCCACGCGAGTACTTGGTACACATCGAGCGAATCCTCGATGCGCCACTGTCCGTTCGGTGTGAATTTCTTGGAACCGTTGTCCACGGCGCGGCGATCTCAGGCGGTAGCGAGGGCGCGAACGATATCAGAACGATGTGAGCTGCGGACGACGAGCGCGGCGCGCCGCCATCCTGTGGTTCAACACGCGTGTGCCGCTCGCGGTTTCACCCGCGGGCGACGGGATGCGCCGGATCGCGGATCCATTCGCTCCATGAGCCAGGGTACAAGCGCCCGCCGCGCTTGCCGGCGATTTCCATGGCGAGCAGCAGGTGGCAGGCAGTGACGCCGGAGCCGCACATCGCGATCGTCTGGCTGTCGCTCACGCCGTCCTGCGAAACCTCGAGACGCTGCCGCAGCTCATTGGCGGGGGCGAACCCACCCGCGGCAACGTTCGTCGCGAACGGATGATTGCGCGCGCCGGGAACGTGGCCGGCGACCGCGTCGATGGGCTCGACGTCGCCGCGATAGCGCTCAGGCGCACGCGCGTCGAGCAGCCGCCACGCCGGGTCGCGAACGTGCGTCGCGACTTCCGCGGCATCGACCCACATCGCGCGGTTCGGGCGCGCGACGAAAGTCTGCGGCGTACGCGCGACGCGCGTCGCGGACGTCGGCAGGCCCGCGGCCGTCCACGCCTTGAAGCCCCCATCGAGCACGGCGACGGCGTCGTGGCCGAGCCAGCGCAGCATCCACCACAGGCGCGCTGCATACATCCCGACGTCGCCGTCGTACGCGACGACTTGTGTGTGATTACCGATCCCCCAGGCGCTCAGCGTGGCCGCGAACGCGTCCGGCGCGGGCAGCGGATGACGACCCGTAACCGGCGTGATCGGCGCGGCGAGATCGCGATCGAGATGCGCGTACACCGCACCCGGAATATGCGACTGCGCGAACGCGGCCTCGCCCGCCGCGGGCTGGGCGAGATCGAAGCGGCAATCGACGATGACCCAGCTCGGATCGTCGAGATGAGTCGCGAGCGTGGCCACGGAAACGATCGTGTCGTGCATGGAAGTGGGCCGGCGGTTCTGGATGTGCCGATAGTAGGCCCGGCGGCGGCGCGAAAGGAAACGTGGCATCGAGTTGTCGTCTACAATCGTTCGCAGTCGACGCGAGGAATCAGCATGGCACTCGAACTCTGGTGGGGCAGCGGCAGTCCGTATTCTTGGCGAGCATTGCTTGCGCTCGAGTACAAGGCATTGCCCTACGTCTCGCACCTCGTGCAGTTCGCGAAGCAAGAGCACAAGTCGCCGCAGATGCTGGAAATGAATCCGCGCGGCCGCGTGCCGGTGCTGAAGGACGGCGACTATGTCGTGTTCGAGTCGCTCGGCATTCTTCATTATCTCGACCGCAAATATCCCGAACGGCCGCTCTTCGGCACGACGCCGGAGGAGGCGGGCACGATCTCCCGCGTGATCTCCGAGTTCCAGTGGTACGTCGAAGATCAGATCATGAAGATCATCTACGCGATCCTGTTTCAGGGCGTGGAAGAGCGCATGGATGAAGTCGCGCGCGCGATTCACATCGTTGCGGGCGAGGCGCGCACGCTCGATGCGCGGCTGTCGGAATCAAATTGGCTCGTCGGCGAGAATTTTTCGGCGGCCGATCTCGTCGTGTTCCCCGGCATCAAGATGCTGCTGCGCGCGCTCGATCGCAACGAAGCGCAGGAGCTGCGGCCGCGGCTGCTGCCGCTCGAAACGAATTTTCCTGCCATTGCAGCCTGGATGAAGCGTGTCGAAGCGCTGCCCGGCTACGAGCGCACCGTGCCGCCGCATTGGAAAGAAAAAGCGCCGGACTAACGACCGCGGCGTGTCCGCAGTCCGGAAGTCCTTGGCGCTCGCGCGGCGGTGCGTCTCCGGCCTTTTTTCCGCAGCGCGCGCCGCGACCGCAGCACGCCCTCTTCACGGGTCGACGTGCCGCCAAAAATAAGTACACTCCGCTGCCTGTTTTTTTGTCCGCAGAAGTGAGTTTCGAAAAAATGCAACAACCCGTGCACGTCGCGTTTTCCGGTCGAGTGGTGATGGTTGGATTTGGCAGCATCGGTCAGGGAGTCTTGCCGCTGATCTTGCGCCACATCGCCATCACGCCCGATCGGATCACGATCGTGACGGCCGAGGATCTCGGGCGCGCGGAAGCGGACGCTTTCGGCATCAAGTTCATCAAGAATCCGCTGACGCGCGAGAACTATCGTGCGGTGCTCCAGCCGCTGCTGTCGCGTGGTGATTTCCTCCTCAATTTGTCCGTCGACGTGTCGAGCCTCGCGCTCATCGAGCTGTGCCACGAGATTGGCGCGCTCTATCTGGATACATGCATCGAGCCGTGGCCGGGCGGCTATACGGACCCGAATCTCGCGCCTGCGCTACGCACGAATTATGCGCTGCGCGAAGAAGCGCTCGCGCTGCGCAAGAAGCTGAAGGACGGCCCGACCGCGGTGATCACTCATGGTGCAAACCCCGGCCTCGTGTCGCATTTCGTGAAGCAGGCGCTGCTCAATATCGCGGCCGACACGGGCGTCGCGGCCGGCGATCCGAAGTCGCGCGAGGACTGGGCGGCGCTCGCGGCGAAGCTCGGCGTGAAGGTCATTCACATCGCCGAACGCGACACGCAGATCGCGAACGTGCCGAAGCGGCCCTGCGAATTCGTGAACACATGGTCGGTCGACGGTTTCGTGAGCGAAGGCCAGCAGCCCGCGGAGCTCGGGTGGGGCACGCACGAGAAGGCGCTGCCGCCACGCGGCAGCTTGCACGATTTCGGCTGCAAGTCCGCCGCGTACCTGCGGCAGCCGGGCGCCGCCACGCGCGTGCGCACGTGGACGCCGAAGGCCGGCACGTTCCACGGTTTCCTGATCACGCACGGCGAGTCGATCTCGATCTCCGATTTCCTGACCCATCGCGAGAACGGCGAAGTCGTGTACCGCCCGACCGTGCACTACTCCTATCACCCGTGCGACGACGCCGTGCTGTCGGTGCACGAGTTCGCCGGCAAGAACTGGCGCTTCCAGGAACGCAAACGCATCATGAATGCGGAAATCATCGAAGGCATCGACGAGCTCGGCGTGCTGCTCGCGGGCCACAAGAAGAATGCGTATTGGTATGGCTCGCAGCTGTCGATCGGCGAAGCGCGCAAGCTCGCGCCGTACAACACGGCGACGAGCTTGCAGGTGTGCGTCTCCGCGCTCTCGGGAATGATCTGGGCGATCGAGAATCCGAACGCCGGGATCAAGGAGCCGGACGAGATCGACTTCCGCCGCAATCTCGAAATCTGCATGCCGTATCTCGGCCCGGTCGTCGGTGAGTACAGCGACTGGACGCCGCTCACCGACCGCAACCGCCTGTTCCAGGAAGATCTCGATACCTCGGATCCGTGGCAGTTCAAGAACGTGCTCGTCTGATCACGGTCTTTGCCGAACGTCGCCGTTAGTCTCCAGCTGCCAGGATTTGGCAGCTGGAGGCTTCGGTTCATGCCGCTTCGGGTCACTTTCAATCTCCACGACGACGACTTGCGCCATTTCGAAGGGATGGCGCAGCAGACGCAGGCGCTCGCGCGCGAGCAGCCCGCCGAGGCGATCATCGCGGCGGCGCGGGCCGTGGTGGCGCAAGGCGAGAACGCGCATGTCGCGCAATTCGTGCGTGAGCGCTTCCGGCGGCTGCGCACGATGGTCGACATGGCCACGGACGTCGACTGGCAGCTGCGCGACGAGGATCGGCAGCGGGTATTGAATGCGCTCGCGTGTTTCGGTGCGCCGAGCGGCGCCGGGGCGATGGGGCTTTCGCTCTTGGATCACGGCATCATGATCGAGCTCGTCAGCCGCGATCTCGAGCACGACCTCGAGGCGTATGAGGTTTTCTGCAGGCTGCGGGAGCAGGCCGCGAAGCGGCGGCGTCCGGGTGCGCAACAGGCAGAGCAGCGCGCTCAGTGGCTCGATCAGCGGCGCGCGCAGTTGCATGGACGGATGCGCGAGCGCCGTCAGCGGGATCTCGATCGAGCGGGCAGCTCCGTGCGCAAGTTGTTCTCGTTGTTCGGTCTCTGACCCGCTCCTGGCAAAACGCTGGTCAGCCGCGGTTCGCGTCACCGCCCCTCGGGCGCGCTGTACCGGACCTCGACGATGACATACGTCTTCGTCCCGCCGGGCAGCTCGACCCGCACTTCATCGTCGATCGCCTTGCGCAGCAGTGCGCGGCCGAGCGGCGCATCCATGCTGATGTATCCCTTGCCCGGATCGAACTCGTCCGGACCGACGATCCGATACTCGACCTCGTCGCCGCCGTCGTCCTCGAGCGTCACCCAGGCGCCGAAGAACACGCGGCGCGGATCGGACGGCGCCTGATCGACGACGGTCATGCCGTCCAGGCGCTGTCGCAAGAAGCGGACACGTCGATCGATCTCGCGCAGCTGCTTCTTGCCGTAGATGTACTCGGCGTTCTCGGAGCGATCGCCTTGCGCCGCGGCTTCCGAGACCGCTTGCGTGACCTGCGGGCGCAGCACGCGCCACAAGTGGTCCAGCTCCGTCTTCAAGCGCTCCGCGCCTTCCGGCGTAATGAATTTCGAGCCTTTCGGCTGCGGCGGTCGGTATCGGCTCATGCGTGCGTGATCCCATTCGTTAATCACTGCTAAGACTTCGCCTGAAACAGGCAAAGTCCCGAGATTTTGTGCGGCCCTTCACGGTACATAAAGCATCTCGTCTCTAAATTTGAATCCCATGAGCATCAAGTACTACACGCACTTTCTCCTCCAAGAACGCGCACCGAAGGGAATGAGCGAATTCCGCGGTGTGGTTGAAGTCAGCCGCATTCTTACCCGTGGCGATTTGAAGGAAGCCGCCTCGGTACTCGCCAAGAATTTCGAATGCGAAACCAAGGACATCAAAGTCCTGCAGTGGTCGCGCTTGCACTGATCGAGTCGCTGTTTCGAATCCCCTAGCGGGCTTTACTACCCTTCAGAAAGTCCGCTTCTCTGCCCCGGGCCGCAAGCCTGGGGTTTTTTTTTGCGTTACCGTTGCGGCCTCTGGTCAACGGCGCCCGATCGTTCGACGATCGGGGGTCCTCCTCTCATCACCTCAGGCGCGATGGCTCAGTTCGAAGAGAAGTATTTTCGGTCCCGCGACGGCCTCGCGCTCTATTGCCGCGATTATCCCGGCGATCCGCACAAGGCGCCGGTCCTGTACTTGCCCGGACTCACGCGCAACAGCAAGGACTTCGAGCGCAGCGCCGCGCACATCGCGCCGACCCGGCGCGTCATCTGCATGGATCAGCGCGGCCGCGGCCGCTCTCAGTACGATCTCAACTGGCTGAACTATCACCCTGGCATGTACGTCGACGACGTGTGGATGCTGTTGCGTGAGCTGCGG
>JAEYXD010000217.1 GCA_023428645.1 Pseudomonadota bacterium | reverse complement strand
GAAGGACGAATTGGCCGCTGCGCCGCTCATGGGAGTGGCGCAACGTTAGCAAACTGCCTAGAGCCGCTGCATCTTGCCGCCGGGCGCCCGCAGCATGAGCTTGATCAGCTCCTCGGTGATGTTCGGTTCCAGACCTTCGGTGTGTCCCTTCTCCAGGCGTACGACGTCCGCGACGACCTGGCCGTTCTTGCAGTTCGCAAACTCGAAGATCTGCGCCTTGCCGCCGGCCGGCAGCAGCCCCCAGGCAGTGTTCAGCTCGCGAAGGCGATTGCCGTCGTACACGTAGCCGGGTTTGCGATCGACGATTTCGCGCGCGGCGCCGCGTGCGCCGCAGCCGAGGCGCTGTGCCCATTGCGAAGTTGCCGGAACGCCGGCGGCGTTCACTTCGCGCTCGCCGGTCGCGTAGATGTGGGAGAACTCACCGGGTGGCGGCTCGCGCAATGCGGCCACCGCGGCCGCGAGCGCGCTCGGCGAGAGCGCACTCGTCGTCGCGATGCCCGACGGCGGTGGTCCAAACGATGCCGCGCGGCCGGGATTGCCGCCGAGGCGCCCGCCAGACAGGCTCAGCCAACCATCGACGCGCTGCTGAAAGAACTCGGTGCGCATGAGGCGGTTCGAGGTCATGCCGCCCTGCGAGTGGCCGACCAGCCAGAACGCCTTGATGTTCTCTTTGCCGAGCTGCGCGACGATCGATTCGACGATGTTCTGCAGATACGGATCATCGGCCTCGCTCCAGGCGCGAATCGGCGAGTTCGGCGTCGCGATCACGAGCCGATGCTGGTCCTTGAAATCCATCAACGGCAAGTAATGGCGCTGCCAATTGCCGAAAGAACCGCCGCCATGGAGGCTCATGATCAGCGTCACTTTCTCGCCTGGCTTCAAATCGCACGGATAGTCTAGGAAGTACGGCCGCCGTGTCTTCATCTCGACGGTCGGTCCTTGATTGATGACCATCGTTCCGGCGCATTCGCTATCGGGGCAATGCAGCGGTGGCGGTGTCGGGCAAGCCGCGCCGAACGCGATCGTCTTGTCTTGTGCTTGAGCGACGACGGCGAGTGAGCCGAGCACTGCGAACAGTGCGCAACGTTTTGCCAGCATTATGTTCCCCCTGTTCCTGGCCGCGTGCGTACCAGGATTATTAAGTTGACGATGCCGAATCCGCTGCCGTTTTACTCCATGCGGAATTTTCCGGCTAGGCATGCGTAACGTGCACGAGTTTAGAATGCCGCCAACGCGGCCGGCGGCAGTACTCGCTCTCCGAACGATCGGCGGCCACAACTATTCGCGGTATTCGGGGGATCTCATGACGACAGCGCGCGTAACGGTGCCGCCCGTGGATGACGACATTCCCATGCGAACGCTGGATCGTCCCGCGCCGCGGATCGAGGTGCGGACCGAGAAGGATGGAGTCGTCTATCTGAGCTGTGCGATTCCGTTCGAAGAGGGCTTGCCCACCCTCATCGAGCATTTGCAGCACGCGCAGGAGAAACGCCCCGAGACGACGTTCCTGGCGGAGCGCACGAGCACGCGCGAATGGCGCCGCTTGACGTATCGCGAGGCGTGG
The DNA here is from genome assembly GCA_023428645.1 of Pseudomonadota bacterium. GTDB lineage: Bacteria > Pseudomonadota > Gammaproteobacteria > Steroidobacterales > Steroidobacteraceae > Steroidobacter. The sequence goes on along the minus strand of JAEYXD010000217.1, from coordinate 11,149 downwards.
CGCCAGAGCGCGGCGATCGCGACCTGGCTCATTCGCCGCGGCTTCGGGCCGGATCGGCCGGGCGTCATGATTCTCTCGGAGAACAGCATCGAGCATGCGCTGTTGACCTTCGGCGCGTTGCGGGCCGGCGCGCCGGTCATTCCGGTGTCGCCCACGTACTCCTTCGGCGCCGATCTGGACCGGCTGCGCTACGCGCTCGAATTGATCGAGCCGGGCCTCGTGTTCGCGCGAGACGCGGCCCGCTACGCGCGCGCGCTCGAATTCGCGTCGCTGCCTGGCCGCGCAATCGTCACAGGCGATTCGTTCGCCGAGCTCTTGCGTGACACGGACGAAGCGGCGGTCGCGGCACGGCGTCGAGAGATCACGCGCGACACGATCGCGAAAATCCTGCTCACGTCGGGCTCGACGGGCCGGCCGAAGGGTGTCGTCAACACGCATGGCAATCTCGCTGCGGCCGTGCAGATGATTCGGCTCGTCAGCGAGCCGTTCCAGGAAGAGCGCACGAACACGATCGTCGATTGGCTGCCCTGGCATCACACGTACGGCGGCAATTCGCAATTGAACAGCACGGTCGCGTGGGCTGGCTCGCTGTACATCGACGACGGCCGGCCGATGCCTGGGCAATTCGAGGCGACCGTGGCGAACTTGCGGGAGATCTCCCCGACGGGCTTCGGCTGCGTGCCGGGTGTCTATCCGTTTCTCGCCTCGGCCCTGGAGCGCGACGCGGATTTCCGGCACCAGTTCTTCAAGAATTTGCGTTGGCTGTCGTACGGCGGGGCGTTGCTGCCGCAGCCCCTTTGGGATCGCATGCAAAAGCTCGCGGTGCAAGAGCTCGGCGAGCGCTTGCCGTTCGGGACGGGTTGGGGAATGACGGAAACCACGGCGACCGGCGTCGCGGTGTACTGGAACATGACCCGCACGGGTCTCGTGGGCTTGCCGCAGCCCGGTGTCGTCTTGAAGCTCGTGCCCGCGAACGATCGCCTGGAGCTGCGCATCAAGGGACCGCACGTGATGCCGCGCTATTACCGCAACGATGCATTGAATCTCGAAGCGTTCGACGCGGAGGGCTTCTTCAGAACGGGCGATGCGGTGCGCTTCCTCGATCCGGAGCGGCCGATCGAAGGGCTGGAGTATGCGGGGCGCATTGCCGAGGATTTCAAGCTGCTGTCCGGGACGTGGGTGCAGGCGAGCATTCTGCGGCGCGACCTCGTCGCGGCGCTCGCGCCGTGGGTCGCGGATGCGGTGATCACCGCGCCGCATCAGCCGTATCTGGGTGCGCTCGTATGGTTGACCGTGCCGGAGGACGGCGCCGTGCGTTCGCTGCTGGCGCAGCGGCTCGCCGCGTTCAACAGCACGCGCCAGGGAAGCGCCGATACGATCGCGCGCTTGCTGATCCTGAAAACGCCGCCGTCGGCGGAGGCGGGTGAGGTGACCGACAAGCGCTCGATCAATCAGCGCTGCGCGCTCGAGCGACGGGCGGGCGATGTCGCGACGCTGTATGCCGAGCCCGTGGACGCGGCGGTGATCCTGCCGCAGTAATGCATCCGCGTCCGTCGCGCGCTCGCGCAACGCTTGTACGTCTGCAAACCGCCGACAGTGCGCGCCGGAACTCGCTCGATGCGATCGCGTTAGCCTGGAAAGAGCGGCGTATCGCGCGCTCGGCAGCAACATCGAGGATGCATCCATGACTACCGTCGTGACGGGCCTGTTCGATTCTCCACGCCAAGCCGCGATCGCCGTGCAGACGCTCGAGGCGCAAGGGATTCCGGGTGACGACATCAGTCTGTTGACCGGCGATCGGCACGATCGCGGCGCGTTCACCGTCGAGACCCACACCAAGGCCGTGGAAGGCATCGGCATTGGCGCCGCGAGCGGCGGTGCGCTCGGCGCATTGATCGCCGGCTTGACCGCGGTCGGCACGATTGCGACCGGCGGGGCCGGCATTCTGGTCGCGGGTCCGTTGGCTGCCGCGCTCGCGGGAGCGGGAGCCGGCGCGGCGACGGGCGGCGTGCTCGGCGGGTTGATCGGCGCTGCCGCGCCGGAGCACGAGGTCAAGCACTACGAGGATGCGATCGCGAAGGGATCGGTGCTCGTGGGCGTGACGTGCGAGGCAGATGGCGAAAAAGAAATCGCGAAGCGCACGTTGAAGGGCGTGGGCGCGTTGAAGGTGTCGCACGCCTGAGCGGTTGACTTGGTTCTCGTTTGCTTTGTTTCGGTGCGGATACGGTGCGTTCCGCACCGACCATGTGCGGTGTCGCGAGTGCCGTCCTGATTTGTCAACGGCGGTTTCGATCCTCCCCGCGCTTGGCGTACGCTCTCTGACCTCAGCGGCCCGATGGCATTGGCGCAGCAAGCGCTCCCGGGTTGCGTTGTTTCGGCCGGGGGGAATGCTGCGGGCTCAAGATCCCGCAGCCGAACATGAATACGAATATCGTCCGCATCGATGCGCGCTGCGTCGAGCTCCACGACGCCTTCCTGCGATTCGTGCCCGAGGTGTTCCCGACGGCCGATTTCCGGCGTTGGTACGCGGCGGGCGCTTGGGGGCCCGACTACCGGGCTTTCGCGATTCTGGATGGCGCGCGGATCGTCGCGAACATTTCAGTGCGGCGGATGAATTTGATCGTGAGCGGCCACGCGCGCGCGGGCTGGCAGCTCGGGGCCGTCGGTGTGCTGCCCGACTATCGTGACCGTGGCTTGCAGCGCATTCTGATGCAGCATGTGCTCGGGCAATTGAGCACAGGCGACATCGTTATGTTGTTCGCGAACGATGACGTGCTCGATTTTTATCCGCTGTTCGGCTTTCGCCAGGTCACGGAATGGCTGTACTCGACGCAGCGCTCGATCTCACCTGGCCCGGGCCCGTTGCGGCGTCTCTCGTTCGATTCCGGCGCCGACCGCAAGCTGCTGACGCGGCTCGCCGCCAGCGCGCCGCCCGTGACAGAGCGTTTCGGCGCGCGCGGCTATGAGAGCGTGCTGTGCTGGTATTGGGCGAGCTCGCTCGCGGACGCCTTCTATTATCACGAGGCGGACGACGCGATCGTCGTGGCGGAGCAGGACATGGAGGTGCTGCGGATCTTGGATGTGCTCGCGACGCGCCCGATCGATCTTTCGGCGTATCTGCCGCAGCTCGTCGCCGAGCCCGTGGAGCACATCGAGTTCGGCTTCACGCCGGAGCGCCTCTGGCCGAGTGCGCAGCCCGAGTTCGAATATCTCGAATCGCCACTGTTCGTGCGCGGCGATGTCGAGCTGCCTTCGGAGCCCTTCAAGTTTCCGCTGCTTGCGCAGACTTGAAGCCGCGCCATGGCCGCGGGCGCCGCTGGCCGTCAGCGCTTGGGCACGAGGCCATCGAACATCGAGAAGATCCAGGGGCGAAACGCGAGCAGCAGCGCCACGTTGTGCTTGTCGGACGCCGGCACGTCGACGTCGAGCGTCGCGAGCTCGCCGAAGTCTTTCGCCAGCTGCTCCAGCTTCCGCAACAGAATTTTTGCCGACGCCTCCGACAGCTCGGCGGAGCGGAAGTGCAGCGCCTCCTGCGCGGCTTTGAATTCCGATTGCAGGAACTCTGCTTTCACCTGCTTCTCGTAGACCCGGTGCACGGGGCCATCCGAGCGCCAGGAGATGACGGGGCCGACTCGCAGGCGGGTCTTGAGCCGCGGCTGCAGCTCGATCAATCGCGCGGCCTCGAGCTTCACGTACAACGCCCGCAGCTCTCGTTCCGACAGCGCCAGGCGGCTTGCGATCTCCGTCGAGCTGCGGCCGTTCAACAGTAAATAGAAGCAGGCGAGCAGGCGCGAGCTGCTTGCGAGCAGTTGCTCCTGCTCGAGACTCAAATATTGGGACCGCGGCTCGCGCGCGTCCGCCGCGATCTTGACCAGCTCGCTCACGCTCATGCCGATCGCGGCGCAGATCGTCTCCAGGCGCTGCAACGAGAAGGTTTCCTCCGAAAAGACGCGCTTGATCGAGGCTTCGCTCAAGCCAACCTTCGCCGCCAGATCCCGATAAGTCAGACCGCGTGTTTTCAGGCTGCGCTTCAGCGCTTCGATGATCTGGGCACTTTCGCTCACGAGGGCATCCTGTTTTTCTGCGGTGGCGTGGCAGCGCCGGCGCGAACTCCCTACCGCGTCGCGAGGAAGGGCCTTGCGTCGTCTTACGATCTCATCGTTGCGCGCCCGGACTGAACGTCTCTCGAACCGGTCGCGCGATCTGCGTCCACGAGTATCGAAATCCGCCACTTTCGCGCGGTTCGTTGGCGCTGGCGTGTCGGAAAACTATGGTCCGCCCGCAAGCGCGTGCCGCGCACACACTCGAGGGACGATCATGCGAAGAATACTTGTGTTGGCTGCGACGCTCGCGGTCTGCGCCGCTTTTCGACCGGCCATGGCCGATGACGGCAGCGAGTTCCAGATCACGCCGCGGATTGGGCAGGGCGAGTTACGCCTCGACGCTTTCGAGGGGAGCGATGACCTGCACGAGACCGACACGTATGGTTTCGGCGTCGGCTTCGGAGTGAAGACCCCGATCGGCCTGCTGTTCGAAGTCGGCGGCGACTCGCAAGGAAATCTCGAGATCTTCGACGACGACGAGGAATTCAGTCTGACGCAGCGCTATCTCGCGGTCGGCTATCAATTCGAGCTCGGCGACGGCTGGCGGCTGATCCCGAAAGTGAGCCGCGTGCGCTGGAAACTGCGCAGCGACGCTGGCTTGTTCGATTTCCATGACGACGACAAGGAGCTGCGCGGCTACGAGTATGTGTACGAGGCGACGATCGGCCGCCAGGTCTCGCGCGCGCTCACGCTCGGGCTCAACTACAAACAGGGCGATTACGATTTTGGCCGCGCCCGCGCGGTGTCGTTCGTCGTCCAGATCGGGATTTGAGCCCGCCCAGGCAACGGCTGGCGCGCGTGAGATTCGATCGCGTGGCGTCAGCGTGGCGATCATCGGTGGGCTTTGCCCCATCGAGGTGCAGGTATCGAAGCGAATGCCGCGCAGCGCCCCTCATGAGTGCGAATGCGCGGCATCGCTCGAGCGGCGCGATGCCAGGTATGCGCGGCAGTCCGGAACATGACGGAAATTCATAACCGATGTGCGCTCGACGTGTACTGTAAAAATCCGTCAAGACAGCTCATGTGCCGCACGCGCCGAGGCGGGTGGCAGGAGCGTCGCAACGCGGAAAACCGGCAAAAATATGGCGCTTCCCGGGTGATGATGCAGGGAGGCCCCAGGAACTGAGGACGCTATGGCGGCGCGACAACCCGCTTGCACAGCGGTCGCCCATTGCGGATGCTCGCGATACCATACGGGCCCAACAACGAATGCCGATCGGAAATGGGCATCCGCCACGATCGAGTCGATCTAGTGTTCCCTGATCGCGTGCTCGCTTCGAGTCGGTCCGTGAGGATCGAACGGTCGGGAGGTTCGTTGTCGTGCGCCGGCGCTCGTTGCGCCCGGCGTACATTCGAAGGCGATGTTGCGGTGAGATCGATCACACGTCATCGTGTCTTAGAGGCGTTCGTGCGTCGCGATTGGAACCCCCTCGGTGGGGCGCGGATCGAACACTGCTACTACTAGCTTGCGAGGGGTGGTTCATGTCGATGTTGAGAAACGTACTGGCGGCAGTCGCGCTGTCCGGAAGTGCCGTATTGGGGTTATCGACGGGCGTCGTATCCGCGGTGAGCGCCGCGGAGCAGGGCGGCCAGAAATTCAGCCCCAACGTCGCGAAGGCGTTGAAAGCGGCGCAGGATGCGACGAAGAAGGGCCAGTGGAACGTGGCCATGGATCAGATCAAGCAGGCGCAGGCGCAAAGCGGCAAGACCCCGTACGACGAATATCAGATCGACAACTTCCTCGCCTACGTGCTGTTCTCGCAAAAGAAGATGGGCGAGGCGGCGGTCGTATACGAGCGGCTGCTGAACTCCGGCCAGATGCCGGCCGGCGAAGTCGATGGGCGCACGAAATCGCTCTCCCAGATGTACTTCCAGCTGAAGCAGTACGACAAGGCTGCGAAGTGGGCCAAGACGCTCTACGACAAGAACCCGAACCAGCAGGACGTCGCGCTCGTGCTCGGCCAGTCGTACTACCTGCAGAACGACTGCAAGAACGCCGCCAGCGTCATGAACGGCCTCGTGACCCGCGTCGAGAAGGCCGGCTCCAAGCCCGACGAGGATTGGCTGCGCCTGGTACAGGACTGCCAGAACAAGCTCGGCGACAAGGCCGGCGCGCAGGAGACGGTCAAGCGGCTCGTCCGCCACTACAACAAGCCGGATGACTGGAGCACGCTGCTCAATGCGTCGACCGGCCGTCACTCCGACAGCGTCAGCCTCGGCTACTTCCGCCTGAAGCGGGATGCGGGGCTGCTCAAGCGCGATCGCGATTACTTCGAGTTCGCCCAATTGGCAATGGACGAGAAGGTCGGCAACGCGCCGATCGAAGCGGTGCAGATCATCCAAGAGGGCATCGACAAGGGCATTCTCAAGAGCAACGACAAGGCGATGCAGGGCCGCTATGACCGCCTGATGCAGGCCGCGCAAGAGCGGGCCGCCGCGAGCAAGGCGGCACTGCCGCAACTCGCGAAGCAGACCGAGGCGGCCGCGAACGGCCAGGCGGACGTCGCGCTCGGCCTGGCTTATCTGGGTGCCGGTGACTACGACAACGCGGTCACGGCGCTGCAACGCGGCATCAAGCGCGGCGGTGTCACGGACATCGACGAGGCACAGACGGCGCTGGGCTACGCGCTTCTGAAGAAGGGCCAGAAGGATCAGGCTCGCCAGGCTTTCCGCGCCGTGAAGAAAGACTCGGAGTGGGGCCCGCTCGCCGAGCTGTGGGGCTTGCGCGTCTAAGTCTCGATTCGTCCGTTCCAGTGCTGCGGCTCGACGCGTGTCGGGCCGCAGCCGTTTAGGCAACTGCCTAATCGCAGCCGTTCAGGGCGTCCTGCCCAGCCGCATTCAGAACCAGTTGTAGTTGAAGCTGATGCTGATGCGCTCCGCGTCGACCGGATTTGGCGGCACCTCATGGCGCAGCCAACTTTCGAACAGCACGACATTCCCCGCTTGGGCCGGCACGACGAACCACGGGCGATGCTCGGGCCGCGCATCCGCGCGCTTGGGCGGCGCCGCCATGAAGTTTGGTAGCCGCGGGTCCTCGAATTTCAATCCCGAGCTCAGTTTCGGCGTCTGCACGTAGTACGTGCCGCTGATCGTCGAGAGCGGATGCAGGTGCAGGCTGTGCACGACCTGCCGCGGCATGATGTTCACCCAGCAGTCCGTCATCGCGAGCTCGCGCCCGTCGAGATCGAGCTCGAGTTTGCGCGCGTATTTTCTGACATGGGCGTCGAGCCTGCGTTCGAGCTCCGCGAAGGTCGGCGAGAGCTGATGCATGCGATGCGCGGAGTGGTACGAGGTGTAGCCGCCGGGATAATTCGCGGCCGACCAACGCCGGCCGGCTTCGTCATCGAGCTGCAGGTGCTCGCACTCGCGCAGCAGCCGCTTGTTCAGCGGCTGCCACGCGCGTGTCAGAAGGGGGGCGACGTAAACGAGAGTGGGGAATAAGGCGTGGGTCGTCATCCGCCCAGTATAGGGCGGGGCCGATGACCCGACGGCGGCTATTCCGTGAGCCAGCCGTTCACTTCCGCCAGATCGGCCTCGGAGAGATTCCCCGTCGCGATCTTCAGGCGCAGCAGATTGACGATGTAGTCATAGCGGCTGCGCGCGTAGTTCGTCTGCGCATCGAACAGGTTGCGGCGCGATTCCAGCACATCGACCGTCGTGCGCGTGCCGACCTCGAAGCCGGCCTCGGTGGCCTGCAAGGCCGTCTGCGACGAGGCCACCGCTTGGCGCAGCGCCTGGACGCGGGAGATTTCGCTCAATACGCCGAGATAGGAGTCGCGCGTCACGCGCTCGGTCTCGCGCGCAATGCGCTCCGAGCGCTCGCGCGCGGCGCGATGCTGATAGACCCGCTGCCGAACTTGAGACTGCGTCGCACCGCCCGAGTAGATCGGCACCGTGAGCTGCAATCCGATCACATCGGATCCCGTTTGGCCATCCGCAAGGCCGGCGAACGTTCGGCCTCGAGTCTGCGCATCGCCTTCATCCTCATCGTGGTTGTGAGTCGCGATGAGATCCACCGTGGGCAGATGTCCGGCTCTTGCGACGCGGACGTCGTCTTTCGCGATGTCGGTCTGCAATCGGGCGGAAATCAGCTGCAGGTTCTGCTCCAGGGCAGCTTTGACCCAATCCTCCTCACTCGTCGGCTCTGGGGTGCGCAGCGGCATGTCGGCGCCCGGCTTGGCCAGATTCCCGAACGTCGAGCCCGTCAGTTCGCGCAGGAATTCGCGGGTCGTCGCCAACGTTCGCTTTGCCGCAATGACCGCCGCGGACGCCTGGTCGCGAGCCGCTCGCGCTTCCTGCACGTCGGTGATTGCGATCAGCCCAACCTCGAAGCGCTTATCGGCCTGTTCCAATTGCCGCGAGAAGGCCTCGAGCGTTGCTTGTGCGGCTTCGAGCGTGTCCTCGGCAGCGAGCACGTCGAAATAGCGTTGTGCGGCCCGCGCCAACAAGTCTTGCTGCGCCGCCTTGAACTGGATTTCAGCCTGCGACACCTGCTTGTCCGCGCGCTGCAAGGCGACCCAGCGGTCCCATCGAAAGACCGTCTGACTCAGTCGCACCTGATATTGGGTGGATTTGACGCCTTCCGCCGACGTCGTCGTCTGCACCGGGACGAGCGGGCTGTTCTCGTTGTTCGGGTCTACGCGTTGCAGATTGTTGCCGGTTCGTTCGTTGTCGAGTCGATCTAACTGGCCGGTCGCCTGCAGCTGCGGCAGAAGCGCTGCACGCGCCTGCGGCCTGTTTTCCAGAGTCGCGAGCCGATTCGCCTCGGCTTCACGAATGACAGGATCGTTCTGAAGCGCACGCTTGTACACCTCGAGAAGGTTGACGGAGTCGGGGGATTGCGCCGCGGTTGCGGGAAGCGAGACCGCGAGAGCTGCGGCAATGCAGGTTGCCAGGAGGTGCGCACGTAACTTCATGTGTTGTTTCCCATCTGCGTCTCATGTGGGCGCAGTCATTCCTTCGAACCTTATCACGCCGAGGATTTAATAAGCGGGCCGCGCGGTCCGTGTAATCGCAATGAAGCGTCAACGCCTCCGAACCGGCGCGGACACGGATCCGGCAAGCCTCGAAAACGTCAATGAGGCGTCACTATGACGCGTCAATACGTCGGAATGGTTGCATCCACGTCGCGCGACCACGCCAGGATTCCGCCAGCGAGATTGACCGCATCGAATCCGTTCTGTTGCAGGAACCGCGCGACTTCGAGACTGCGGCGTCCCGACCGGCACAACACGATGACAGGCTTGTCGCGCTCGATCTCGTTCAGGCGATCCGCGATCTGGCCCATCGGGATATGCACGATGTCCGGCACGCTCGCGACGCCGAGCTCCCAATCCTCACGCACGTCAAGCAAGGTCAAGGGGGTGCCGCGGTCGCGGCGCGCGACGAATTCGGCCGGCGTGATTTCTGGAACGCTCATGGCTGCGATCGCTTGGGGTTAGAAAACGAAGGAGGAGGGCCGCGGCGCGTTGACGAGCGGATCGATCACGGTTTCGAACAGGGCCTCGCGCTGCCACTCGCGTTCGCCGAGTCGAGTAACCTTCCATGCTTCCATCACGGGCGCGGTGCCGACGACGATGAACAAGCGCCCGCCGATCTTGAGCGCCTGCTGGAACCGCTCGTCGTAGATCGGCAACGAGCCGGTCACGGCGATCGCATCGTAGGCCAGCGTTTCGTCCAGGCGCATCGCGTCGAAGGTTTCGACGGCGGCGTTGTTCACCGTCGCGGCCAGGAGGTTCGTGCGCGCGAGTTCGGTGAGCTCCGGATGAATCTCCAGCGAGCGCACGCGCGAGCACAGGCGGCTCAGGCACGCCGTCAGATAACCGGACCCGGTCCCGACCTCGAGCGTGACGTCGCTCGGCTGGAGGTCCAGCGCCTGCAGGATTCTGCCGTGGACCTTCGGCTGCAGCATGCGTTGGCCGTGCGGCAAGGGGATGGAGGCATCGGCGAACGCCACGCTGCGCAGCGCAGGCGGCACGAATGCGTCGCGCCCGATGTCGCGCATCACGTCCAGGACGCGATCGTCGAACACATCCCACGTGCGCACTTGCTGCTCGACCATCTGGTTGCGTAGGGGTTCGGTGTTCATCGGCGTGACGTGTACGAAAAAAGGGGTTTTCAGCGGGCGGCAAAGGGTACGGGCTTTGATTACCGCAGACAAGGTTATGGTCAACCCGCGCGCCCGCGCCGACACACGCTCACACGCACTTGCGCAAGCGTTCTTTCGGGCAAGCCTGCGCGCGACGCTTTCGCGCGCTCGCCTCTCGGCCCTAGGTACAACCGCTCTACCATTATGGTCAATCCTTGCGGTGCTGCTTTTCACGCTTCGATATGCTGCCAACACGAGATTCCGCGTGTACATCTGTCTGCACCAGCTGCAAAAGCAAGATCGACGTCGGTCGATCTCTCAAAGAAGCTCGAAAGTTCACGCGTGGGTTGGCGTACCCATGAGCGTGCGAGGCGGGGAGAAGGGCAAAATCTTGGCGGTTAAATGACCCTCATAGGGACGATGATCATTGCGTTGAGCCTGGCGGTCGTCGTACTGCTCGGCCTCTTGTTGTGGCGCGAATTGCGTTCGCGCCGGCTTGCGCGCGCGGCTCAACAGCTGCAGAGCATCGTGAGCGACGGGCGCTTCACCGAGCGCGTCCAGGGCGATGGCGCCGCCGTCGAGCTCGTGAACAGCGCCAATCGGCTGCTCGACCAGATGGCACTGAAGGAAATGCTGATCAGCGAGCGCGAGCGCTCGCTCGTCGGTTTGCTGAGCGGCCTGCACGAAGCCGTCGCCGTCCATCGGGACGGCATCGTGTTCGCGAACGAGCGCTTCGCGGCGCTCGTCGGCATGCACGATCCGCAGCAGATCGTCGGTAAAGGGATGGCGAGCTTCGTGCACCCCGATTACACCGAGCTCGTCACCGAGCATCTGCGCCGGTCCTTGAGCGGCGAGCCGGGGCTCGAGCGTCTGGAGATCGAGCTGGCGCCCGCGGACGGCCAGACGGCCCGCGTCGAGCTGTCGGCGGTGCGCATCGACTATCAAGGCGGGCCCGCAC
>JAEYXD010000186.1 GCA_023428645.1 Pseudomonadota bacterium | reverse complement strand
GGGCATGGGCGGCGCGATGGACCTGGTCGCAGGCGCCGACAACATCATCGTGATGATGATGCACGCATCGAAGGATGGCGAATCCAAGCTGCTCGATCGCTGCACGCTGCCGCTCACGGGCAGCGGTTGTATCCGCCGCATCGTGACGGACCTCGGCTATCTGGAGGTCGTCGACGGCTCCTTCGTTCTCAAGGAACGCGCACCGGGCGTGAGCGCGGATGAAATTCGCGCGAAGACTCGCGGCCCTCTCATCGTGCCGCCCACCGTCCCTGAAATGAACTTCTGAACTTACGAGCGTCACATGAAAGAAGCTGTCATCGTCGCCGCAACGCGAACCGCTATCGGAACCTTTCAGGGCTCGCTGTCGAAGCTGTCGGCCGTCGAGCTCGGCACAACGGTCATCCGAGCGCTCCTCGAACAGACCCGCGTGCCCGCGCAGACCATCGATGAAGTCGTCTTCGGGCAGGTTCTGACCGCCGGCGCCGGACAGAATCCCGCGCGACAGGCCGCGATCCACGCCGGCGTACCGATCACCACACCGTCATTCACGATAAACAAGGTTTGCGGCAGCAGCTTGAAAGCCGTGCAGCTCGCCGCGCAGTCGATCAGGGTCGGCGACGCGGACATCGTGATCGCGGGCGGCATGGAGAGCATGAGTCTCTCACCTTATGTGCTGCCGGGCGCGCGTGCGGGATTGCGCATGGGTCACGCGAGCATCGTCGACACGATGATCGTCGACGGGCTTTGGGATGCGTTCAACCAGTACCACATGGGCATCACCGCAGAGAATCTCGCCAGGCGTCACGGCATCACGCGTGAGCAGCAGGACGAGTTCGCAGCGGAGTCACAACGCCGCGCGGCGGCGGCCATCGCAGCCGGCCATTTCGTCAGTCAGATCACGGCCGTTCGAGTGCCGCAGAAAAACGGCGAGCCGACCGAAGTCGTCCGCGATGAGCAGCCGCGTCCGAACACCGACATCAAGACATTGGCAACGCTGCGGCCGGCTTTCGAAAAAGACGGCACCGTGACCGCCGGGAACGCCTCGGCGCTGAACGATGGCGCAGCCGCGGTTCTGTTGATGAGCGCGGATCGCGCCAAGCAGCTCAACCTGCCCGTGTTGGCTCGCGTCGCAGGCTATGCAAGTGCTGGCGTCGATCCAGCGTACATGGGCGAAGCCCCCATCCCAGCAACTCGACTCTGCTTGAAGAAGGCAGGCTGGGCATTGCATTCCGTCGAGTTGATCGAAGCCAACGAAGCATTCGCGGCACAGTCCCTCACGGTCGCGAAGCTCCTGGAGCTGGATCCGGCGAAGGTCAATGTGAATGGCGGGGCGATTGCGCTCGGCCATCCGATCGGCGCATCCGGCGCCCGCGTGCTAGTCACGCTGCTTCACGAAATGGCACGACGCGATGCGAAGCGCGGGCTCGCGACGCTTTGCATCGGCGGCGGTCTTGGAGTCGCGTTGGCTATCGAGCGCGCGTGAATCGATCTCTCGGTCACTCCCAGTCAAGAATCTCCTGGCTTCGTAATGCCCTGTCTCCACTGATGTTCTTCGTCCCATTTCATCGCCATTTACAAAGACACTCTCATATTTTTTCGAAAGGCACGTCAGGGCAGCAAGTCCGGATGCTTCTTGCTGCGCAGTTCAGAGATGGCGTCCGCGCTGGACTTCCACGCTTCGCCAGGGATGCGGGCGATTAGTTGCTTCCAGACGCAGTTGAACGCGTTGATCGCATGCGCATTAGTGAATTCGATGCCGGCCGGCAGGAGCGGGGCGATGTCTTCAGTCAGGCTACGCGTGAGCTTTTGTAACATCCGCTGTTCGGCCATGGCCCGGCTGATCGGATGACCTTCGAGCGCTAGATAGTGTTCGAAGCAAGCGATGAGCAAGTCCGCATCGAGCGCAAGCTGCTCCAGCCCATGGTGCAGGTCGAACAAGTCTCGGCCTTTGTTACGCTGGAGCAGCGCACGCAGCTTCGTGCCGAACAACTCATCGGGCTTGAAGGATGTAATCTCCACTTTGCCCTGGCACCAGTCGCTCTCTACCGTGAATGGATACGGCACCGTGCCGTTCAGGTTCTCGTGCTCTCGGGTGTTTATTTCGACTTTGAGCTTCAACGCCGATTGAGGATCGATTTCCGGCGCGAACTTGAATACCAAGTGCATCGAGTGTCCCGCCTGCGTCCGATTGCACTTTCCCAGCCACGACAACGCCTCGCGGATCGCATCGACAGTGGCGCCGATGGGCTCGGCGCGCGTTTGCACGAGATCGATATCTTCGGAATATCGCAGCGGTTGTTTGAAAAGCAGCTTATGAATCGCAGTGCCACCTCGGAACGCGATCCTGTCGCGCAAGTCAGCTGCAGCGAAGAGATCGCACAACGCTCGGCAAATAATCAGATCCTGCTCCACCTGCCGCAGGTCGGGCCACGGCGCCTTTGCGCTCCATGCCTGAATGTAAGCGCGGGGAATCAAGCGTCGATATCCACCGGCTCATTGATCAAGAGCTTCCACCGGGAGTTTTTCTCCAGATCCTCTTCCAGCGATGCAACGAGCGGCTTGATCGCGGGATTCAACGGCGTAACGGTCTTCGCCTTCTTTGCGAACGGTTCGAGTGCGCGGGCCTGTCGCTCGTGACCTGCATGGTCGAGCAAGAAACCTAGACGCCGCACTGATGAGTTTTCGTACTCCGCTGCAATGCTTGCCAGCTTGGATGAATCCGCCTTGTCACCAATGTCTTTCGCGACCTGGGCGACGGCGCTGATGCCGCCGGCCTTGTGAAAATACCGGGCACAATCGAGCAAGGTTAGTTCTACGCCGGCCACGCTGGCGAAACCATCTTCGCTTTTGATTTGGTCAAGCGCGTCGGGCTGATTGACGCGCGAGAAGGATTTCGGCGTTTGATAGAGGAACTGCAGACGATGACGGCCCAGTTCGAAGTCCCGAATCTGCCTGGGTACAACCACGTGGAAAACCATCGCAGCTTGGTGCGATGAGCCATGAAACGCGGCAGCGCGTAACAGCGAGATACGATAGTCGAGCCGTTGATATTTCATCAGCGGACCGATCCATCGAACGGGGTCGGGAGCCCCACTGATCCTGTCTTCGGGACGAAGAATGAGAAAGAACCCGTGACGAGGATTAGCTAAGCGACTGTTGTTGATCAGTCTCGTCGCAGCAGCGGAAAAATTGCGCGAACGAATGTTGAGCGCTCTGAGCGCCTCTTCGCGGGAAAAGTAGCTCCGCCCATGAGCAAGACGGTCATCCAAGTACTTATCTAGCGACATCCCCGGATCATACGCAAAAATCTACGACAAAGGGCGATTTTTGCATATGATTTGGGTCACTCCCACTCGATCGTCGCGGGCGGCTTGCCCGAGATGTCGTACGTGACGCGTGAAATGCCGGGCACTTCGTTGATGATGCGGCGCGCGACGAGATCCAGGAATTCATAGGGCAAGCGCGACCAGCGCGCCGTCATGAAGTCGATGGTCTCCACGCAGCGCAGTGCGATCACATAGTCGTAGCGTCGACCATCGCCCATCACCGCGACCGATCGCACCGGCAGAAACACGGCGAACGCCTGGCTCGTGCGATCGTACAGATCGTGCTTGCGCAGCTCGTCGATGAAGATGTGATCCGCCTTGCGCAGCAGATCCGCATACGGCTTCGTCACTTCGCCGAGGATGCGTACGCTCAGCCCCGGGCCCGGAAACGGATGGCGATACACCATCTCGCGCGGCAAGCCGAGCTCGACGCCGATCTTGCGCACCTCGTCCTTGAACAGCTCGCGCAGCGGCTCGAGCAGCTTCAGGTTCATCTTCTCCGGCAGCCCGCCGACGTTGTGGTGGCTCTTGATGACGTGCGCCTTGCCCGTCTTCGCGCCCGCGGATTCGATGACGTCCGGATAAATCGTGCCCTGCGCGAGCCAACGAATGCCCTCGAGCTTCGCCGCCTCTTCTTCGAACACTTCGACGAACAGCCGGCCGATGATCTTGCGCTTGCGTTCCGGATCGGTCTCGCCGCGCAGCGCATCGAGGAATCGCTCCTCCGCGTTCACGCGCACGACCTTCACGCCCATGTGCTTCGCGAACGTCTCCATGACCTGATCGCCTTCGGCGAGTCGCAGCAGGCCGTGATCCACGAACACGCACGTGAGCTGATCGCCGATCGCACGATGCAGCAGCGCGCCGACGACCGAGGAATCCACGCCGCCCGACAAACCGAGCAACACGCGATCCTGACCCACCATCGTCCGCACGCGCGCGATCGAGTCCGCGATGATGTTGCCGGCGTCCCAGCGCGCCTCGCAGCCGCAGATCTCGCGCACGAAGCGCTCGAGCATGCGTTCGCCTTGCAGCGTGTGCGTCACTTCGGGATGGAACTGCACGGCATAGAACCGCCGCGACTCATCGGCCATCGCCGCGTAAGGAATGTTGTTCGAATACGCAACCGGGACGAATCCGGGCGGCAGCTCGTCGACGCGATCGCCGTGGCTCATCCACACATCGAGTTGCGCCCTGCCCTGCGCGTCCGAGTGATCACGGAAGCCGTCGAGCAGGCGGCAAGGCGCCGTCGCCGTCACTTGCGCGTACCCGAACTCGCGATGCAATCCGCCGACGACGCGGCCGCCGAGCTGCTGCGCCATCGTCTGCATGCCGTAACAGATGCCGAGCACCGGCACCGCGAGCTCGAACACCGCTTGTGGCGCTCGCGGCGGCTCCGCCTCGATCACGGATTCAGGACCGCCGGAAAGAATGACGCCCTTCGCGCCGAACGCGACGACGTCTGCGTCGGCCATGTCCCATGGATGGATTTCGCAATACACGCCCGCCTCGCGCACGCGGCGCGCGATCAACTGCGTGTATTGCGCGCCGAAGTCGAGGATCAGAATTCGATCGGCGTGGATATCGGGTGAAGCGGTGGGAATCGGCGGGGTCGGAGATGCGTTCAAGCGAGACCTCAACTGACTCGGTAATTCGGCGCTTCCTTCGTGATCGTCACGTCATGCACGTGGCTTTCGCGCACGCCGGCATTCGTGATGCGCACGAACTGCGGGCGCGTGCGCATTTCTTCGATCGTGCGGCTGCCCGTGTAGCCCATCGCGGCGCGCAGGCCGCCCGCGAGCTGATGCAGGATCGTGACGACCGAGCCCTTGTAGGGCACGCGGCCTTCGACGCCTTCCGGCACGAGCTTCTCCAGTTCCGCGGTCGCGTCCTGGAAGTAGCGGTCCTTCGAGCCGTGCGTCTGCGCCATCGCGCCGAGCGAGCCCATGCCGCGATACGACTTATAAGAAGCACCCTGATACAGCTCGACGTCGCCGGGCGATTCTTCGGTGCCGGCGAACAGACCGCCGATCATCACGCAGTTGGCACCCGCGACGATCGCCTTCGCGATGTCGCCGGAGAAGCGAATGCCGCCGTCCGCGATCAGCGGGACGCCGGTGCCCTTCAGCGCTTCGGCAACGTTCGCGACCGCGGTGATCTGCGGCACGCCAACACCCGCGACGATGCGCGTCGTGCAGATCGATCCTGGACCGATGCCGACCTTGACGCCGTCGGCGCCCGCCTCGACGAGCGCACGCGCCGCTTCGGCCGTGACGATGTTGCCACCGATCACTTGCTGATCGGGCCACCGACTCTTGATCTCGCGCACCATCTGCAGCACGCCGGATGAGTGGCCGTGCGCCGTATCGACGACGATGACGTCGACGCGCGCGTCACGCAGCGCTTCGACGCGCCGTAACGTATCCGCGCCGGTGCCGACCGCCGCGCCCACACGCAGCGCGCCGCGCTCGTCTTTCGCCGCGCGCGGGAATTCGGTGGCCTTCTGGAAGTCCTTGACGGTGATCATGCCCTTCAGATTGAAAGCCTGATCGACGACGAGCACCTTCTCGATGCGGTGCTTGTGCAGCAACGCGAGCACCTCGTCCTTCGGCGCGTTCTCGCGCACGGTCACGAGCTGTTCTTGCGGCGTCATGACGGTGGAGACCGGCGCGTCGAGTTTCGTTTCGAACCTGAGGTCGCGATGCGTCACGATGCCGACGGCCTTCGAGCCGACGACGACGGGCACGCCCGAGATGTTCTTCGAGCGCGTCAGCTCCAGCACTTCGCGGATCGTCTTGTCCGGGCTGATCGTGATCGGATCGCGGATCACGCCGCTTTCGAACTTCTTGACCCGATACACTTCGCGCGCTTGGGCCTCGATGCTCATGTTCTTGTGGATCACGCCCATGCCGCCTTCCTGGGCGATCGTGATCGCGAGGCGGGCCTCGGTGACCGTATCCATGGCCGCAGAGATGACCGGCAGGTTCAGCCGAATGGCGCGGGTAATTTGCGTACTCAGGTCAGCATCGCGCGGCAGGAACTCGGAGTACGCCGGGACCAGGAGAACGTCATCGAAGGTGAGCGCTTCCTGAAGGATACGCATGGGCACTCGCCTTTAGGGCTTAAAATAAAGCGCGGCATTGTACGCGCGGGACTCGCCGCGGTAAACCGCGCCGTAGCCCGTCCGCCCGTGTCCTTGCTAGCCTTCCGTCATGTCCTCATTCGAATTCGACTTCTCCGCCCCGCCGCCGCAGCCGCCCGCCAAGGAGAGCTCGCGCGAGGTGTACACCCCTTCGCGTTTGAATCGCGAGGCGCGGACGATGCTCGAGCGAGGATTCTCGGCGCTGTGGGTGGAGGGTGAGATCTCGAATCTGTCCCGACCCTCCTCCGGTCATTGGTACTTCTCGCTGAAGGACGAAGCCGCGCAGCTGCGTTGCGCGATGTTTCGCCAGAAGAATCAGCTCATCCGCTTTACGCCGAGGGACGGCATGCACGTGCAGATTCGCGGACGCGTGAGCCTGTACGAGGCACGGGGCGACTATCAATTTCTCGTCGACCACATGGAGGAAGCCGGCGAAGGCGCCCTGCGCCAACGATTCGAAGTCTTGAAAGCGAAGCTCGCGAGCGAAGGCCTGTTCGCACCCGAGCACAAGCGCCCGCTCCCGAAGCTGCCCCGTCGCATCGGCGTCATTACTTCCCCTACCGGCGCCGCCGTGCGCGATGTGCTGCATATTCTCAAACGCCGCTTCTGCACGATCCCGGTGTTGATCTACCCGGTGCCGGTCCAGGGCGCGGCGGCGGCACCGCAAATCGCCCGCGCCATTCGCGTCGCGTCCGCGCGCGCGGAATGCGATGTGCTCATTCTCGCTCGCGGCGGCGGCTCGCTCGAGGATTTGTGGGCCTTCAACGAGGAGAGCGTCGCCCGCGCGATCTACGACTGCGCCATCCCGCTCATCAGCGGTGTCGGCCACGAAGTCGATTTCACGATCGCCGATCTCGTCGCCGACGAGCGCGCGCCGACGCCGTCCGGCGCGGCCGAGCGCGTCGCGCCCGATTGCAACGAATGGCTGCGCAACCTGGCGCAGCACGCGCGACGCCTCACGGCCGCGTTCGACCGGCAGCTTGCGCGCCGGGCCGATCGCGTCGCGTGGCTCGAGCGGCGGCTTGCGCAGCTGCATCCCGGCGTCGAACTGCGTCAGCGGGCGCAGCGCTTGGATGAGCTCGAGCTGCGATTGCTGGCCGTCCTCGAGCGCCAGATACGGCGTTGCTCCGATCGAACGTCCTGGCTCGTCCATCGACTCGCTCAAGTCCATCCCGGCGCCGGGCTGAAACAACGCGCACGGCGGCTCGACGATCTGGAGCAACGCCTGGCACGCGGCATGCGCCATTCGCTGTTGCAGCGCCGATCGAGCGTCGCTCACGCGCTCGCCGGCCTGCGCCACGCCTCACCAGCGTTGCGACTCGCGCATGCCAAGCGTCGGCTGGAGATCAGCGACGCCAGCATGGACCGCGCCATTCGCAAACGCGTGGAGAGTCTGCGCTCGCGATTCGACATCGCTCGCGGCCGGTTGCATGCCGTCAGCCCGCTTGCGACGCTGACGCGCGGCTATGCCATCGTGACGGATTCCTCGGATCGCGTCGTGACCGATGCCGCGACGCTCGCGCACGGTGAACTGATCACCGCCCGTGTTGCCAAAGGCGTCGTGCGAGCGCGCGTCGAGCAAGATCCAGCCGCAGACTCCGGAGATCGCCACGAATGAAACGATTGATCGCCATCGCAGCGACGCTGCTCGCGATGACCTCCCTGATCCATGCCAACGCCTACGCCCTGCCGCGCGAGAGCCGCGTGCCCGGCGGCGTCGCGCATGTGCCGGTGCCCGGCGGCGCGACACCTCCCGTCGTCGAATTCGACGGTCACCGCGCGGCGGTCGTCAAAAGCGGCGATTCCTGGGTGGCGATCGTCGGCATCCCGCTGGCCGCGAAGCCCGGCAAGCAAACGCTGACCGTGCAATCGTCGGACGGCCCCGTCGCCGTGCAATTCGAGGTCCTCGACAAGAAGTACCGAACGCAGCATCTGACGATCAAGAACGAGCGTCAGGTCACGCCGAATCCGGACGACCTGGCGCGCATCGAGAAGGAGCAAGCCCGTTCGAACGCGGCGCTGTCGATGTTTACAGCCGCCGGCACGCCGGCCTTGCAGCTGATATCGCCGGTGCAAGGCACGCGCTCGGATTCGTACGGCTCGCGCCGCGTGTTCAACGGTCAGCCGCGCAATCCGCACTCCGGCATGGACATCGCGGCACCGACCGGCACGCCGATCCAGGCGCCGGCGAGCGGCACGGTCGTCGAGGTCGGCGACTTCTTTTTCAACGGCAATACGATCTACATCGATCACGGCCACGGCCTCGTGACCATGTACTGTCATCTCAGCAGCATTGCGGTGAAGCGCGGCGATCGCGTGAACACCGGAGATCTGATCGGCAAGGTCGGCGCAACCGGCCGAGTCACGGGCCCGCATCTGCATTGGGGCATCGCGCTGAATCGCGCGATGGTCGATCCGAGCCTGTTCCTGGACGCGAAGTAATCGCTTAGCGGCGGATGCGATCGACGAGTGGCTCGATCGCGACGCTCACGTCGATTCCATAGACGTCCACGAGCCAGGCGCGATTGCGCGCGTGCAGATCGTTCGTCGCGTCGAATCGATTCAGATACACGTGAACGCGCAGGCCGTGAAGAGCGGCGAGCGACAGCCGCACTGAATTGATCGTACCGAGCCCCGCATCCGCGACGAGCACGACCGCGTCCGGCGCCAACCGCTCGATGAGCTCCACGTTGTCCGCGTCGTGCGCAATCGGCGAGCGCAAGCCGCCGGCGATCTCGACGCAGCCCAGATCGATGCCCTCCGGCCACCGGATCTCCGCCACGAGCTCAGCGAGCGTTAGTCGCTCGCGGCCGAGCACGTCCGCCGCCATCGGCGGCGCCATCGCCACCGCGTACCAGCGATGCGCGGGACAGATCGTCTGCGGTGATTCGCCGCTCGCCGCCGCGAGCAGGTCCGCATCGGTCGGCTGATTCGCCGCCGCGTCCGCGCGCGGGGGCTCCGCGTCAGCAAACGCCTCGAACGATTGCGCCGGCTTGCGAACCGCGACGCGCAGCCCTCGCGCACGCGCCTGCTCCAGCAATCGACAGCCCACCCAGGTCTTGCCGATTTCCGTGCCGGTGCCGGCCATCACGATGAGCTGCCGCGGCCGATTCATCGTGCGCTCGCCAAGACGGCATCGAGCGCGGCTTGCAGCCGCGCGATCATTTCGTCCGAGTGCGCGGCGGACAGCGTCAGCCGCAATCGCGAGGTGCCCTTGGGCACGGTCGGCGGACGAATCGCCGGAATGTGGATGCCGTGATCGAGCAGCGCCCGTGCGGCGGCGAGCGCGGCCGCCTCGCTGCCCAAGACGATCGGCACGATCGGCGAAGGATGCCCAGGCTGCAAGGTGTCGACGTAGCGGCGCAACCGCTGGCGCAGCCGCTCGCCCTCCTCGCTGCAATAGATGTTCAAGGCGGCGAGCGCGGCGGCGGTATCGGGCGGCGACAGCGCCGTCGTGAAAATGAACGTGCGCGCTCGATTGATGAGCAAGTCGATCGTCGGTTTCGCACCGGCCACCCAGCCGCCGAGCGCCCCCAGCGTCTTCGACAGCGTGCCGACGCGCAGACACTCGCAATCGATGCCATCGACGTCCGGCGCGAGCACCGCGTGTGCCTC
This sequence comes from Pseudomonadota bacterium, assembly GCA_023428645.1. GTDB lineage: Bacteria > Pseudomonadota > Gammaproteobacteria > Steroidobacterales > Steroidobacteraceae > Steroidobacter. Next base: position 20,260 of record JAEYXD010000186.1, on the reverse strand, counting down.
GTCGACGATCAGCAATGCACCCATGCTGGCGCACACACGCGCGAGATCGCGCAATGGCGCGGCATCGCCATCCATCGAGAACACCGCTTCGGTCACGACGAGCTTGCGGCCAGGCGTCGCGCGCATGAGCCGCTCGAGGTGCGCCACATCGTTGTGAGCGAATACGACCGTGCGCGCCTTCGACAGTCGGCAGCCGTCGATGATCGAGGCGTGATTGAGCGCGTCGCTGAAGATGGTGACGTCCGCCGCGCCCAAGGTCGTGAGCACGCCGATGTTCGCGGCATAGCCGGTCGGAAACACGAGCGCGCTCGCCGCCCGCCTCCAGGCAGCAATGGCCGCTTCGAGCTCGGCGTGCAGCGAGCGCGTACCGGTCACGAGCCGTGCCGCGCCGGCACCGGTGCCCCAGCGCGCGATGGCTTCGCCGGCCGCGGCGGCGACTTCCGGATGAAAGCCGAGCCCGAGATAGTCGTTGGCCGCGAAATTGATGACCTCACGGCCGTGCAGCATCGCGCACAGCGAGCCGTCGAACGGAATCGGCGTGCGCCACTGCCCGGCCGCCTCGACCTGCGCGAGCTGCGCAGCCACCCAGTCGGACCAATCGCTCACGTCAGGCCACCTCGCGCAGCGCATCGAGCAGCGTGGTCACGATGCGCTCGATCTCCTCCGCCGTCGTCGTCAGCGGCGGCACGAGAATCACGTTGTCGCCCAGCGAGCGTGCCAGCACGCCGCGCTGAACCATCGCCGCGCACACGCGGCGCGCGAAGCGCTCGCGGCCCGCGGCCTCGAGTTCGACCGCGCACATGAGTCCGGCGATGCGAATGTCGCGCACGACGCCCGCGGCCTGCACGCGCGTCGTCAGCGCCGTGCGCAGCTGCTCCGACCGCGCGCGCACGTTGTCGAGCACGCGCCAGTCGTGCAGCAGCTCGAGATGCTTGAGCGCGACGGCCGCTGCCAGCGCATTGCCGCCGTAGGAATGGCCGTGATACAGCGTGCGCTCGCTCAGGTCTGGCCCGCGAAACGCATCGAACACGCGCTCGCTCGCGATCGTCGCGGACATCGGCAGATAGCCGCCGGTGATGCCCTTGCCGACGCACATGAGATCCGGCCGCAGTCCGCACGCTTCGCTCGCGAACAGATGACCCGTACGTCCAAAGCCGGTCGCGACCTCATCGCAGATCAACAGAACGTCCGCGTCTTCGCATGCCTGCTGCAGCTGCGCGAACTGCTCTGGCGCCGCGATCGACATGCCCGCCGCGCCTTGCACCCATGGCTCGACGATGACGGCGGCCAGCTCGGCCGCGTGCTCGCGCACGAGCCGCGCCGCGATCCGCAGTGCTTGCGGATCCTTGAACGATGGCGCGCGCAGCACGGGAAAGCGCAGCGGATCGAAGATTTCTGTGCCGAAGCCGCCGGCGCCGAGCGACAGCCCGCCAACCGTGTCGCCGTGATAGGCATCACCGAACGCGAGATAGGTGCGTCGGCCGCGAATGCCGCGATTCGCCCAGTACTGAAACGCGATCTTCAACGCCTGCTCGACCGCCGAGGCACCGTCGGCCGCGAACAGAAAGTGCGGGCGATCGACGGGGACGACGCGCGCCAGTGCTTCGGCGAGCTCGATGACGATGCGATTGCCGTTGCCGAGCAGCGTCGAATGCGCGACGCGATCGAGCTGCTCGCGAACCGCCTGATCGAGCTCGGGCACGCGATGCCCGAGCGTCGTCAGCCACAGCGACGAGATCGCGTCGAAATAGCGCTTGCCGTCGACATCGATCAACTCGCGGCCTTCGGCCCGCTCGACGATCAGCGGCGCGTTCGCCGCGTAGCAATCCATTTGAGTAAAGCCATGCCACACGACTTTCGCGTCGCGTTCGATCCAATCGGTCATAGGTCCTTTCAGGGTGAGCGCAGCGTCACTGCGCATTCAAGAAATCAGCAATGATCGGCCGGAAGCGATCCATATCGACGAGGAATGAATCGTGGCCCTGTAGCGACGGCAGGCGCGCGAACGTGACGTCGCGATCGCCGCTCGTCAGGCCGTCCGCGAGCTCCTGCTGCTGCTCGATCGGAAACAGCAGGTCCGTCTCGACACCCATGATCAACGCGCGCTCGACTTCGAAGCGCTGCAGCGCGCCCGCGACGGAGCCGCCATGATCGGCGAGATCGAACAAGTCCATCGCGCGGGAGATATAGAGATAGCAGTTCGGATCGAACTGCCCGGTGAACTTCGTCGCGTGATTTTCGAGATACGACTCGACTTCGAAGTCGATGCCGAACGGATCGCCGGGCTTGCGCTCCGCGTTGGCGCGCTCGCGACCGAAGCGCTGCTGCCATTCCTTCGCCGAGCGATACGTGATCATGCCGAGCTTGCGCGCGAGCCGCATGCCCGACACGGGAATGGAGTCGCGCTCGTAGTTGCCGTCCTGCCACTGCGGATCGCGGCGAATGATCTCGCGTTGCAGCGAGCGCAGCGCGATCGCGAACGGCGTCGAACGCGCGGCCGCGGAGATCGACACGACGCTGCGCGCCGCATCTGGAAACAGCGCGCAATACGCGAGCACCGTCATGCCGCCGAGCGACGGACCGATGACCGCCGCGAGCTTGCGCACGCCGAGCGAGCGCGCGACCTCGTGCCCCGCGCGCGCGATGTCCTCGACCGTGAGCACCGGGAACGTCAGCCGATACGGTTTGCCGGTCGCGGGATTGATCGACGCCGGCGACGTCGAGCCGAACGGACTGCCGAGCGAATTGACGCAGATGACGAAATACTTGCGCGTGTCGATCGGCCGGCCCGGTCCGATCATGTCTTCCCACCAGCCCGGCGATGGATCTTCCGTCGAGGATGCCGCGTGCGCCGAAGGCGACAGACCGGTGAAGATCAGAATCGCGTTGTCGTAACAGAAGCCGATGTCGCCCCACGTCTCGTACGCGATCTCAACGTTCTGCAACACGCCGCCGCGCCGCATTTCGAACGGCGTTGCGAGCTTCAGGATCTTGCGCGCCGCCACCATGACTACTTCCTTTTCACCCGCTGCAGCATCCGTTTACGCGACCGGCGTTGCCGCGGCGTCAGCGGATTGCGCTTGCCCTTGAACGGATTTTCGTCCGAACGGAATTCGACACGCACCGGCGTGCCCTCCAAACGGAAGTTCTTGCGAAACACGTTCGCAAGATAACGCCGATAGGCATCGGGCACATGCTCCACCTGGTTGCCGTGCACGACGATGATCGGCGGATTCTTACCGCCCTGATGCGCATAGCGCAGCTTGATGCGCCGGCCGCGAATCAAGGGCGGCTGGTGCTGTTGAGTCGCGGTCTCGAGCACGCGCGTGAGCTCGGGGGTCGCCATGTCGCGCATCGCTGCCGCGTAGGCGTGATTCGCCGCCTTCAACAAATCGCCGACACCGGTGCCGTGCAACGCCGAGATGAAATGCACCGGCGCGAAATCGAGGAAGGGCAGCCGCAAATCCAGGCCCGCGCGAATTTCGTCGCGCTTGTCCATCGGAATGTTGTCCCACTTGTTCACGGCGATGATGAGCGCGCGGCCGCGCTCGGCGACCAGGCCGAACAAGCTCGCGTCCTGCTCGGCGACGGTGTCGTGCGCATCGATGACGCCGATGACGACATGGGCGGAGTCGACGGCCTGCAGCGCCTTGACGATGCTGAACTTCTCGATCGCCTCTTCCACGCGCGCCCGGCGCCGCACGCCGGCCGTGTCGATCAACGTGTACTTGCGTCCGTCGCGCTCGAACGGCACGAACACCGCATCGCGCGTCGTGCCGGGCTGATCGAACGCGATCAACCGCTCCTCGCCGAGCAGGCGATTGATCAGCGTGGATTTGCCGACGTTCGGTCGGCCGATCACCGCGACCTTGACGCCCTCGTCCGGGATCGCCTCCTCCGGCGGACCGGACAGACCTTCCAGCGCGCGCTCCATGAGCGCGCGGACGCCGTCGCCGTGCGCGGATGAGATCGCCTGCGGCTCGCCCAGACCGAGCTGATGGAAATCGGCACCCGCGCTCGCGGCATCCAAGCCTTCGGCCTTGTTCGCGACGAGGATCACGTGCTTGTTCATCTTGCGTAGCACTTGCGCCACGTGTCGATCGGCGTGCGTCGCGCCTTGGCGCGCGTCGACGAGGAACAGCACGCGATCGGCTTCCTCGACCGCACGCAGGGTCTGCTTCGCCATCAGCTGTTCGATGCCGTCGGCCTCGGCCACGAGACCGCCGGTGTCGACGACGAGATAGGGGGTGGAGGCATTGCGGCCGTAGCCGTATTTGCGATCGCGCGTGAGGCCCGGCAGATCCGCCACGAGCGCGTCCCGCGTACGCGTGAGCACGTTGAATAGCGTCGACTTACCGACGTTCGGACGACCGACCAAGGCAATGACAGGGAGCATGGAAATATAAAGGACGGCTTCAGCCTACTCCCCTCCCCCGCGCAGCGGGGGAGGGTTAGGGGTGGGGGCTCCTCGCTAGGCCGGAAGGCCTTCGCGAAGCGCGATTATCGGTCAATCAACCTGGATCCGCGGACGGCGCTGGCGGCGTCCGCTCCGCCTCCTGCTTCGCATTCTTCGGCGCAGGTTTCGGTTGCGAGCGGAATGCGAGCAGCTTGCCGCCGTCCGTCTGCACGAACGTCCGGCCGTCGTCGGTCACAGGCGCATTCGAGATGCGATCGCCACCGGCCTTGCGACGCGCGACGACCTCGCCGGTCGCCTTGTCGAGCCAATGCAGATAGCCTTCGAAATCCCCGACGACCAGCGTATCGCCGTCGATCGCCGGCGCCGTGAGACCGCGCCGTCGCAGCGACTCCTGCTCCCACTGCACCGCCCCGTCGGACTTGCGCATCGCGGTCACGACGCTGTCGGAAGTCGTCAGATACAGCATCGTCTCGTCCATCGCGAAGCCGCGATAGCTCGACGCATCGCGCGCCCACCAGATCTGGCCGGAATCGAGCGCGAGCATCGCGACGCGGCCCTGGAAGCCGACGACGAAGATGTCGTCGCCCGAGACGCGCGGCGGCGAGTCGATATCGGCGAGGCGCTCGAGCTCGGTGCGGCCGCTCGGCGCGTTGACGATCGTGTCCCACAGCACATCGCCGTTGCGCACGTCGACCGCGATCATCCGGCCGTTGTCGAAGGCGGCGACGATGCGGTCACCGGCGAGCACCGGCGGCGACGTTCCGCGCAGCGTGAGGCGCGGCACTTGCTCATCGACCGACCAGCGACGCGCGCCGTCGGCCATCGCCAGCGCTTCGAGATGCCCGTCGACGGTGCGCACGATGACGAGATCGTTCGCGATCAGCGGCCGCGCCAGGATTTCGCTCTTGATCGAGGTTCGCCAGCGTTCCTGGCCGTTCGCCGCGTCGAGCACGAGCAGGTCGCCTTCGCTCGAGCCGACGACGACCGCACCGTTGGCGACCTCCGGGCCCGCCGACAGCGGCAGCTTCGTTTTCACGCTCCAGGCGCGCTTGCCCGTCTGCGCATTGAACGCCGCGACTTCGCCGTCGTGCGAAGCCGCATACACGACACCGTCGACGATCGCCGGCCGCAAGGCCAGGCGCAGCCGCTCCGAATTGCCGCCGAGCGACGCGCTCCACAATTGTTCGACGTTGCGCGTCGCCTGGATGTCGACGAGTTCGGCCGGCGGATCGACTTCCTTGTCGTCGCCGCAGCCGACGAGGCCGAGCAAACCGAGCGCGGCCAACGCGAACGCCGCCCGTGACTGCGAGCGCAGGCTCATGGCTGCCCCTGCGCCTTCGCGTCCGTCGGCGCATCGCCGGCGGCAGGCGCGGCGGCGCCGCCGACTTCCTGCAGCTTCATTTCGAGCAGCGGGCGGTCGATCTGCGAATCGTTCGCCGCCAGCGCGGCGGCGTATTCGGCACGCGCGGCGTTCTCGTCGCCCTTCGCAACCTGGGCGTCGCCGCGAATCTCGCGGCCCGCCGCGGCGAAGGCGCCGAGCCGCTCGATATCGAGCAGCGTGATCGCCTCGTCGTACTTGCCTTGCTGGATGAGCACGCGCGCCAGACGCAGCTTCGCGATGGCCGCGAGCTCCTTGTCCTCGGACTTGGCCACGACGGCGCGCAGCTCGGCGGCCGCCTCGTCGTACTTCGCCGCCTCGACCTGCAGCTTCGCGACGAGCAAGCGTGCCTGCTGTGCGTACGGGCTGGCATCGTGATCGGCCGCGAGCGACGCGAGCGCGGCCTGCGCCTGCTCGAGATCGTTCTGTTCGGCGGCTTCACGCACCTTCTCGTACTCGATGCTCGCCGACTCGGCCTTGCTCTGCCGATAGTCCTGCCACTGGAAATAGCCGACGAGCAAGGCAACTCCGAGCACGATGCCGCCGAGAATCCAGCGCCAGTTGTCGCGCCACCAGGCACGCAGAGCTTCTTCTTGTTCGCGATCGGATAAGTAATCGTCGGCCATAGCTGTGCTTCTAAGTAATCGTGGATCGTTGAATATCGCGTTGTCAGCGCCGTCAGGCGCGCAGCCGCTCCGTCAGGGCGGCCGCGACCGCATCCCAGGAAACCTCGATCTGCGGCGCTTCGACGCGCAAGGATTTCAGGCCGACGACGCGCTTTTCGGCCTCCGCGTCGCCCAGCACCAGCGCGAAGCGCGCGCCGCTCTTGTCCGCCCGCTTGAGCTGTGACTTGAAGCTGCCGCCGCCGCAATGCGTCTCGATGCGCACGCCCGCGATCGTATCGCGCAAGCGCTCCGCCAGTCCCAGGCCGTCCGCTTCCGCGCGCGCCCCCGCGATGACGAAGTACACGTCAGGTACGCTGCCCTGCCCCGCGGCGCCCTGCACCTTGAGCAGCTCGACGATGCGCTCCTCGCCCATCGCCCAGCCGATGGCCGGGGTCGGCTCGCCGCCCAGTTGCGCGACCAAGCCGTCGTAACGGCCGCCCGAGCAGACCGCGCCTTGCGAGCCGAGCTCGGTCGTCACCCATTCGAACACCGTGTGCGAGTAGTAGTCGAGGCCGCGCACGAGGCGCGGGTTCAGCACGTACTTGATACCGACCGCATCGAGATGCCGGCACAAGCCCGTGAAGTGCTGACGCGATTCCTCGTCGAGATACTCCGTCAGCACGGGCGCGGCCGCGATGATGTCCTGCAGCTCGGGGTTCTTGCTGTCGAGAATGCGCAGCGGATTGCCTTCGAGCCGCCGCAGGCTGTCGGGATCGAGCTTGGTCTTGTACGCGGTGAAATATTCGACGAGCTTCGCGCGATACGCCTTGCGCGAGTCCGGAGTGCCGAGCGAGTTCAGGTTGAGCTCGACGCGCTCGACGCCCGCGGCCGCAAGCAGGCGCGCGCTGATCATGATGATCTCGGCGTCGATGTCCGGGCCTGGATAGCCGAACGCTTCCACGTCGATCTGATGGAATTGACGGAAACGCCCGCGCTGCGGCTTCTCGTGACGGAACATCGGACCCGCGCACCACACGCGCTGCTTCTGGTTGTGCAGCAGCCCGTTCGAGATCATGGCGCGCACGATGCCGGCCGTCGCCTCGGGACGCAACGTGAGCGAATCGCCGCCCGGATCCTGGAACGTGAACATCTCTTTCTGCACGATGTCCGTGTATTCGCCGATCGAGCGCTTGAACAGCGCGGTGTGCTCGACGACCGGCACACGGATCTCCTGATACGCGTAGGCCGCGAAGATGTCGCGCGCGAGCTGTTCGAGCCGATGCCAGGCCGCGATATCGGCCGGCAGGATGTCGTTCATGCCGCGGGGCGGCTGAAGCTGTTGTGGAGTCGTCTTTTCCAAACTTGAGTACCAACAAGAAGACCGAAGGCCTCTTCGCTGACCCTCCCCACCGCGCGGTGGAGGAGTCGGACGAGGCCGCTATTTACTGAATGGAGCCATCCGCAGCCACGATGAAGCGCGTCGCATCCCGACCCGCCCGTCGCGGCACGACGATGTCGCTGTCGTTGACTCGAACCTTCACCGCCGAGGCAATCCCGAGCACGACGTTGAGCGGCGGCTGCCCTTCGACCCGATGGACGCGCCCGGCCTGGCCGATGTCATACATCAGGCGCCCGCCCGACGCGTCGTAAATCTCGACCCACGACGGCGCCTCGAACGCGATCGTCAGTTGCACCCGATCCCCGCTCGGCGCCGCCGCGGGCGCCGGCGTGACCACCGCCTCCGCGGCCTGCGTCGTCTCCGAGGGCGCGGTCGGCACCGCGGCCGGCTCGACCACCGTCGGCACCGCGACCGGCGCGGCGCTCGCTTCCGGCTCGACCGGCAGCGTCACGGTCGATCGCACATCGGCAAGCGTCACCCGCTCGATCAGCGGCCACACGAACTTGAACAACACGAAGCCGATGCCGAGCGACGCGGCCGCGAGCACGCTCCAGGCGACGTACTTCGGCCACTTCGGCCGTGGCGGCGGCGCGGTCATGACCGGCACCGGCGTCGGCACGGGCAGCGTATCCGTCAGCGCCTCGTAGCGAGCGACGATCACGTCGGGCGCGAGCCCCAACAGCGCCGCGTACTTGCGCAGATAGCCCTTCGCGTACACCGGCGCGCCGAGCGCGAGGAACCGATTCGCCTCCAGCGCCTCGATCACCCAGGTGTCCAGGTGCAAGCCTTCGGCCGCTTCCTGCATCGACAATCCACGCCGCGTTCGCTCCTGTTCGAGCAATGCGCCAGGCGTCTGCGCAGCCGAGGCCGCCTGCGTCGCTGCCTCGTCCGAACCGAGCGTCATCCGGGGTTCCGTTCGGATTGCAGCAGCTGCCGCGTTTCGGCCGCCGTCGGAAATTCATTCTTCAGGCGCTGCGCATATTGGTTCGCCGCCGCCGTATTCCCCAGCCCGCGCTCGATGCGCACGCCCAGCCACAACGTCGATGGGCTCGTGCGCGAGACGGCGAGATAGCGCTCGAGAAAAGCGCGCGCCGACAGGTAGCTCTGCTGCTCGAGCTCGACTTCGGCCATGGCGAACAACGCTGGCGCAAAGCGCGGCTGAGCGCTCAAGGCCTTGCGAAAGTGCGCTTCGGCGCGGGCCGCGTCCTGGTCCTGGCGCGCGCAATTGCCCGCGTTGAGCAACGCGACCTCGGGCGTGCCGTAGAGCGGATTCGACGCCGCCTGGAGCGCAAGCTTTTCACCGCGGCCGTAGCGCTGGTGGCGGCACAGGAAGGTCGCGTAATTGTTCGCGAAGTCCGGATTCTTCGGCTCGAGCGCCAACGCCCGCTCGAAATGCGAATCCGCCTTGCGCGTCTCGCCGAGCTGGTCGTAGAGCAGGCCCGCGGCCATGTGCGCCTTCGCGTTGCGCGGATTCTGAGCGAGCGCGCGATCGATCTTTTCCTTCGCCTGCACCAGATTGCCCTTGCGCAGATGATCGATGCCGATCTCGAGATTGATCTCGGCGGCTCGATCCGGCTGCGGCTTCGTCACCTTGTCCGAGTTGCCGACGCACCCTGCGATCGCCAGCGTCAGCACGAAGGTCGTCAGCGCCCGTCGCATCATGACTGCACCGCCACCGAGATGAGCTTGGACCCCAACCGGACCGTCGTGCGGTCGTTCACGCGGCCGACGAGCTGGCCGCAAGCGGCATCGATGTCGTCGCCGCGGGTTCGGCGCGTCGTCGCGATCACGCCGTTCGCGTTCAGGATGTCGCGGAAGCGCTCGATCGCCGCCGCAGGCGAGCGCGTGTAGCGCGTCTGCGGGAACGGATTGAACGGGATGAGATTGACCTTCGCCGGCCGGCCCTTGAGCAGCTTCACGAGCTCGTAGGCGTGCGCGGGCTGATCGTTGATGCCGTCGAGCATGACGTATTCGAACGTGATGCTGCGCGCGTTCTGCTTCTCCACGTAAACCCAGCAGGCATCCAGCAGCTCGGCGATCGGATGCTTGCGGTTGATCGGCACGAGCTGGTCGCGCAGGCGATCGTTCGGCGCATGCAACGACACCGCGAGCGCGCAGTTCGTCTCCTCGGCGAGTTTCAGCATCTGCGGCACGAGCCCGGACGTGCTCACGGTGACGCGGCGGCGCGAGATGTCGAAGCCGAGATCGTCCATCATGATTTCGGTCGCGGGCACGACGTTGCGATAGTTCGCGAGCGGCTCGCCCATGCCCATGAACACGATGTTCGTGATGACGCGCTCCCCGCCCGGCTGATAGCCCAGCTCGCGATTCGCGAGCCACACCTGCCCGACGATCTCCGCCACCGTGAGATTGCGATTGAAGCCTTGCTGCGCGGTCGAGCAGAAGCTGCAGTCCATCGCGCAGCCGACCTGGCTCGAGATGCACAACGTGCCGCGGCCGGGCTCGGGGATGAACACCATCTCGATGCCCTGCGTGCCGTCCATCGCGAGCAGCCACTTGCGCGTGCCGTCGGTCGAGACCTGCTGCACCTTGATCTCGGGCGTGCGCACCTCGGCCACTTCTCGCAGCCGCTCGCGAAACGACTTCGCGAGATCGGTCATCAGATCGAAGTCGCCCTCATGGCGCTTGTACAGCCACTTGTAGAGCTGGCGGGCCCTGAACGGCTTCTCGCCCATGTTCGCGACGAACGCTTCCAGCTCGGCGCGGGTGAGGCCGAGCAGATTCGTTTTGGGCATCGAGGCGGGCATGCGGGCGAGCTGTGTGCTGTGTTCTGATCGCGGTGGGGGTGTGAGTGGCCGGGCGAGTGTCAGTTCCCTCCCGTCGCGCTCACACCGCACCATTACGAGTTTGTCAGCGCGTACGGGCCCACAGGTCGGTCGCGGCGAAGAAGTACGCGATCTCGGTCTGCGCGTTCTCGACGCTGTCGGAGCCGTGGACGACGTTCTCTTCGATGCTCGACGCCAGGTCCGCGCGGATCGTGCCCTTGTCGGCCTTTTTCGGGTCCGTCGCACCCATCAGCTCGCGGTTCTTCGCGACGGCGTTCTCGCCTTCCAGCACCTGCACCATGACCGGGCCGGAGCTCATGTACTTCGTCAGGTCCTTGAAGAACGGGCGTTCGCGGTGGACGGCGTAGAACCCCTCGGCCTGGGCCTGCGTCAGCTGCAGCATGCGAGCAGCGACGATCTTGAGTCCCGCGGCTTCGAAGCGGCGGTACACCTCGCCGATGAGGTTCTTCTGCACGCCGTCGGGCTTCACGATGGAAAGAGTGCGTTCGAGCGCCATGGGGATCGACATCCTTCAGTGTGGGTAGCAAATGTAAGCCGTTGATCGGGCTTGAGTTCGAAAGCCGGCGACAACAGCGGATTCAAATCGGGCCGGACCGCCCGTCGTAGGGGGCGGTTTGCGCGCGCGAAGTCTACCCGCGAGGGTGCGGGAGCGGCAAGAAAACTAGCGGGGACGAGGGTTTACCGTAGAGCAGGGCCTACGTCGAAAATGGCTCGTCGAGGTACCCCTCGCGGCGTGCCGCGGGCATCGGAGCGACGGCCGCGGGCTGACTCAGACCGTGAAGCTCTCCCCGCACCCGCACTCCCCTTTCACGTTCGGGTTGCGGAAGCGGAAGGCCTCGTTGAGGCCCTGCTTGACGAAGTCGACCTGCGTCCCGTCGATATAGCCGAGGCTCTCGCGATCGACGATGACCTTGACGCCATTCTCTTCGAATACGACGTCTTCCCCGCCGACGTCATCGGCGTAGTTCACGACGTACGCGAATCCGGAGCAGCCCGTCTTCTTGACGCCGAGCCGCAGGCCGATGCCATGGCCTCGGCGTTCAAGAAAATTACGGACACGTTCAGCGGCAGCGGTGGTGATGGAGATCGACATGGTTCGTTGGCGAATCGATTGCGACCCAAAGGACCCAGGGGAGATCGTCCACGAACTCCCCGTGAACGGGCGACAGGCTCAAGGGTTGTGGCACGGCCCCTCGGAGTCAACCCCGTAAATTGGCATGAGTCTAGAACCGCCGGCGCCAGTCTTCCGCCAAAGCGCGCACGGCGTCCTCGAGAATGAGAAGTCGCCCACGTTTCGTGGTCGGCACCCGCAGCGCCTGGGCGATGTCGCGCCACGACCAGGCCGCAAGCCGCTCGCGATCGACGCCGACGAGCTGCGTGGTTAGCCACGAACCCGCGGCCACGCAATGCGGGCAGCCATAGGCCTCGAATCGCGCCGCGACGATCTTCGCGTCGGCGATGCGCGCCGTCAGTCGAAATTCCGCCCCGTGCTCGCGGCGCCCCGCTCGACCCTCGAGGACGTCGGCCGCGGCCGCGAACGCGCCCACGTTCCGCGGCGCTTCGAAATGCTCGACGACGAGTGCACTGTATGCCGGCTCGGCCATGTGCCCGTCCGCTACGTGCGCATACGCGCGATGTCGCGCAAGCGATTGACCTCGCGACCGACGGCCGCGATCGCGAGGTCGATGTCTTCATCCGTCGTGAAGCGGCCGAGACTGAAACGCAGCGAGCTCTGCGCGAGTTGATCGTCGCGACCGAGCGCTCGCAGCACGTACGAGCCCTCGTCGGAGCCCGAGGAGCACGCCGCGCCCGCGGAAACCGCCAGCTCGCGCAGCGCGAACTGCAGGCTCTCGCCTTCGACGCCATGAAAGCTCACGTTGAGGATGTTCGCGACGCGCCGCTCCGGATCGCCGTTCAGCTCGACGCCGCCGAGCGCGTGCAGTCCCTGCCAGAGCTTGTCGCGCAGTGCACGCAGCCGCGGCACATCGGCCTCGCGCTCGGCCGCCGCGAGCGCGAACGCGGCGCCCATGCCGACGATCTGATGGGTCGCGAGCGTGCCGGAGCGCAAGCCGCCTTCCTGGCCGCCGCCGAACACCAGCGGCCGCAAGCCGAGTGGCGGCTGGCGGCGCACGTACAGCGCACCGATGCCCTTCGGCCCGTACGCCTTGTGCGCGGTGATCGACAGCAGGTCGATGTGCATCGCTTCGACATCGAGCGCGGTCTTGCCGACGCTTTGCGCGGCATCCACATGGAATGCAATGCCGCGCTCGCGGCAGAGCGCGCCGACCGCGGCGACATCCTGGATCACGCCGGTCTCGTTGTTGACGTGCATCAACGAGACGAGCTGCGTGTCCGGCCGCAACGCCGCGGCCACTTGTTCCGGCGCGACGATGCCGTTCGCCTGCGGCTTCAAGTACGTCACCGAGAAGCCCGCGCGCTCGAGCTGCTTCAGCGGGTCGAGCACCGCCTTGTGCTCCGTCTTCGCGGAGACGATGTGTCGCCCCCGGTCGGCGTTGAACTGCGCGACACCGAACACCGCGAGGTTGTCGGACTCGGTCGCGCCGGACGTCCAGACGATCGTTTCCGGCTTCGCGCCGATCGCGGCGGCGACCTGCGCGCGCGCCTGTTCGACGAGCGCACGCGCCTTGCGGCCGTACTCGTGACTGAGCGATGCGGGATTGCCGTGCACGCCGCCCGGCTCGAGCAGCTCGATCATGCGGGCCGCGACGCGCGGATCGACCGGCGTCGTCGCTGCATAGTCGAGATAGATGCAGGGTCGGTTCATGATTCCTCGGGTTTCGCCGCCGCCTCCGGCGTGGCCGCGCGCGCGTTGCCGGCACGCTTCGGCGGCAAGGCGGGCCGCCTGCGCGCCTGCACGGCCGTCAGAATGCCGCGCAGAATGTTCATTTCGTTCTGGTCCAGGCGCGCGCGATTGAACAAGCGCCGGATGCGCGCCATGAGATGTCCGCCGCCCGTGCGATCGCGAAAATCGATGTAGTCCAGCACCTGCTCGATGTGCTCGTACAAGCGCGTCATCTCGGCCGCGCTGGCGAGCGGCACTTCGAGCGGCGGCGCCACCGGGGCCTCGGGGCGGGTCAGCAGCCAGATCTCGTACGCGAGCACTTGCACGGCCATGGCGAGATTCAGCGAGCTGTACTCGGGATGTGTCGGAATCGTCACGAGCAGATTGCAGCGGGCCAGATCCTCGTTCGTGAGGCCGATGCGCTCGGAGCCGAACACGACCGCGACATCGTTCGTGCGCGCGGCCGCGGCGATCTGTTGCGCGCATTCACGCGGCTCGACGAGGTCGAACGCGAGATGCCGCGAGCGCGCGCTCGTGCCGACGACGAGCCCGCACGCGGCGATCGCGTCCTCGAAATGCTCGTGCACGCGCGCGGCCTGCAGCACGTCTTCCGCGCCCGAGGCGCGCGCGGTCGCCTCGGAGTTCGGAAAATACTTCGGGCGCACGAGATGCAACTCGGTCAACCCCATGTTCTTCATCGCCCGCGCGACTGCGCCGATGTTGCCGGGGTGCGCGGGGTCGACGAGGACGATACGGATGGGCATGGACAGTGGTGCGATAACAGTGACTGGGTGACGCGCCGGAAGAAATTCCGACACCACTGATGCAGAGGATAACCCTTACGCCCCAGCGTGACAGCCTCCTCTTCCGCGTCCTTGCACGAGAGGGAACTGCTTGCAGTGCGCAGTACTCCTGCCGGCGTCGGAGGACTCACCGCGGGCGCGGAACTCAAGTATCCTTGCCGCCCTTCCCGGCTCGGCAACTCGCCGCGGCCGACCGCTCTTTAACCCATCATCCGTGATCCGAGGATTGCATGCAGCCGTTGTTGAATATCGCCGTTCGTGCCGCGCGCCGCGCAGGAGAAATCATCGTCCGTGGAATGAACCGGCTGCATCGCTTGGACGTGCGGGCGAAGGGCCAGAACGATTTCGTCACCGAAATCGACATCGCCGCCGAGCGCGACATCATTCAGACGATCCACAAGCACTACCCCGATCACGCGATCCTCGGCGAGGAGACGGGCTCGCGCGGCGAGAGCGAGTTCGTCTGGATCATCGATCCGCTCGACGGCACGACGAACTTCATGCACGGCTTTCCACAGTTCGCCGTATCGATCGGCGTGCAGCGCCGCGGCCGCATGGAACACGGCGTCATCTACGATCCGCTGCGGCAAGAGCTGTTCACGACCTCGCGCGGCGATGGCGCGCAGCTCGACGGCAAGCGCATTCGCGTGAGCACGCACAACAGCCTCGAAGGCGCGCTCATCGGCACCGGATTTCCGTATCGCGCGAACCTGCACTGGCTCGACGCCTATATGGCGATGCTCAAATCCGTGATGCAAAAGACCGCGGGCATTCGCCGCCCCGGCTCCGCCGCGCTCGATCTCGCCTATGTCGCGGCCGGCCGGCTCGATGGCTTCTGGGAACTCGGACTGTCGCCGTGGGACACGGCGGCCGGCAGCCTCTTGATCACCGAGGCCGGCGGACACGTCGGCACGATCACCGGTGCTGAATACAATCACCGCGGCCACATCGTCGCCGGCACACCGAAGGTGTACCCCTTGCTGCTCGAAGTGCTCGCACCGCACGTTCCGCCGGAGCTGCGACCACTGAGCACCTGACGCAGCGCGCCTCAGGCGCCTCGCTCGCTTTTGCCGCTGTCGTTGGTTTAGAGTCCGGCGCGCGATCCGAACCTATTGCAAAGCGACATGAGCGGGCGACGCTCGCTTTCAGGGGGCTTCCATATGGCCGTGAATCCAGGCACTACGACGGGTTCGAATTCCACCGGGGACATTCGAATGAACGTATTCCGCACGAAGCCCATCGCCCCCTCGCCGCACGTCGATGCGGGCGAGCCCGTCGAAGGCAGCCTGGAGGGCGAAGCGTCACTGAAGCGCGCGTTGACCGCGCGACAGCTCGTCCTCCTCGGCATCGGCGCGATCATCGGCGCCGGCATCTTCGTGCTGACGGGGCAAGCCGCCGCGAATCACGCCGGACCGGCGGTCACCTTGAGCTTCGTCATCGCGGGGTTCGCCTGCGCGCTCGCCGGCCTGTGTTACGCCGAGTTCGCCTCCCTGCTGCCGGTGTCCGGCAGTGCCTATTCGTATTCCTACGCGACGCTCGGCGAGATCGTCGCGTGGTTCATCGGCTGGAATCTGATCCTCGAGTATTTGTTCGCCGTCGCGACGGTCGCGGTCGGTTGGTCCGGGTATCTGAACGGCCTGCTGGGATCGATCGGCAGTTATCTCGGCATCTCGCTCGCGATTCCCGACGCGCTCGCGTCCGCCCCGCTCGCCTACGCCGATCACCGCCTGACGGCAACGGGCGCGGTCGTCAACCTTCCGGCGATCGCGATCGTGCTGGCGATCGCGGCGCTGTGCTACCGCGGCATCACGCAATCGGCGTTCGTGAACAACATCGTCGTGACGATCAAGCTCGTCGTGATCCTGCTGTTCCTCGGCTTCGCGCTGCAATATGTGAACCCGGACAATTGGGAACCGTTCATTCCGCCCGTCGACGCGGAGGGCCGCTACGGCTGGCAAGGCGTCGCACGCGCGGCGTCGATCGTGTTCTTCGCCTATATCGGCTTCGACGCGATCTCCACGGCGGCGCAGGAAACGAAGAACCCGCAGCGAAGCATGCCGATCGGCATCCTCGGTTCGCTCGTCGTCTGCACGACGCTGTACATCGCCGTGTGCGCGGTGCTCACCGGCATGCTCCCCTATCAGCTGCTCGGCACGGCGAAGCCGGTCGCGACGGCGCTCGAGGCCTATCCCGATCTGCTGTGGCTCAAGACGTTCGTCGAGATCGGCGCGGTCGCGGGCTTGAGCTCGGTGATCCTCGTCATGACGATGGCGCAGGCTCGAATTTTCTATGCGATGTCGCATGACGGCCTGATCGGCAAGATGTTCGGCCGCGTTCACCCCGTGTACCGCACGCCGCACATCGGCACGATGTTCGTCGGCGTCGTCGCGATGATTCTCGCGGGCCTGCTGCCGATCGACGTGCTCGGCGATCTGGTGTCGATGGGCACGCTGCTCGCGTTCGCGACCGTGTGCATCGGCGTGCTCGTGCTGCGCTATACGAAGCCGGACCTGCCGCGGGCGTTCCGGGTGCCGGCTGCCATCATCATCTGCCCGCTCGGCGCCTTGGCGTGCCTGTACTTGTTCTGGCAAGCCTTCAAGGACAACTGGCAATGGATGTCGACGTGGATCGTCATCGGCATGGTGGTCTACTTCGCATACAGCATGCGCCGCAGCGCGTTGAACCGAGCTAGCTGATTCTCCGCCTGTTCTGGTGCCGATGGATTTGGCACGCTCCGAGCGTCCGACGTAGATCGTCGAAGGGAGTACGAGCCGCGCCGCGCGCTCGACTCCTGTCGCAGGAGCTGTATGAACGAGGTTTTGGTGGTTCTCGCCGGCGTGACGATCACGCCCTGGAAGCTGATCGGCTACACCGGCATGTTGCTGTTCACCGGACGGTGGTTCGTGCAGCTCGCGGCGTCGAAGTCAGCGGGCAAGCCCGTCATGCCGAAAACGTTCTGGTACATGAGCATTGCGGGCAGCTTGATGCTGCTCGGCTACTTCACGTTCGGCAAGAACGACTCCGTCGGCATCCTCTCCAATCTGTTCCCGTTCCTGACGGCGAGCTACAACCTGTATCTGGAATTCAGGCACCAGCCGGAGCTGGCGTCGCCTGCCCCATTCGGGCGGGACCGCGCGAAGCGCGGGTGACGCGGCCGGTCACTCCTCGATCTTCTTGTGCAGCTTCACGGGCTCGGCCGGAAGCTGCTTCTTGCGCAAGCGGATGTTCAGCATCTCGACGACCACCGAGAACGCCATCGCGAAGTAGATGTAGCCCTTCGGAATGTGCGCGACGTCCAGTCCTTCGACGACGAGCGTGAGGCCGATCAGGATCAGGAACGACAGGGCCAGCATCTTGATCGTCGGATGCCGGTCGACGAAATTTGAGATCGGTCCCGACAGGAACATCATCATGATCACCGCGACGATGACCGCCGCGATCATGATCGACACCTGATCGACCATGCCGACCGCCGTGATGACGGAATCGAGCGAGAACACGATGTCGATGATGGCGATCTGCGTGATCACGCTGAGGAACGTCCCGCCGCCGCCCGCCTTGCGCTCCTCTTCTCCGGCGCCCTCGAGGCTGTGATGGATTTCCATCGTGCTCTTCGCGATCAGGAACAGGCCGCCGCCGATCAAGATCAGATCGCGCCCGGATACGCCGACGTTCGCGATCGTGAACAGATCGGCCTGCAGCCCCATGATCCAAGTGATCGAGAGCAACAGCAGAATACGCGTCAGCATCGCCAGGCCGAGTCCGATCGTGCGGCCGCGCGCCTGCTGCGACTTCGGCAGGCGCGAGACGAGAATCGAGATGAAGATGATGTTGTCGATGCCGAGCACGATCTCGAGCGCGGTCAGCGTCAAGAAGGCGAGCCAAGCCTGGGGATCCGCCAGCATCTCCATCTACATCTCCAACGAATTCGAGCGAATCAGGGGGGCTGCCGTTACTCGGCTTTCTTTTCGGCAAGCGACTCGCGGCGGGTCATCCACAACGACGCCACGACGCCGATCGCGAGGAAGCCGACGATGACCGCCAGGGACACGATGTGCGGAATCACGAGATGATGATGCAGCATCATCTTCACGCCGACGAAGCCGAGAATGAAGATCAAGCTCAGCTTCAGGTATTTGAACATCATCATCATGCCCGCGATCGCGAAATACAGCGAGCGCAGGCCGAGGATCGCGAAGGCGTTCGAGGTGAAGACGAGGAACGAATCCTGAGTCACCGCGAAGATCGCCGGAATCGAGTCGACCGCGAACACGACGTCGGCGAAGTCGACGAGCAGCAGCGTGACGAACAGAGGCGTCGCGGCCCGCGCGCCGCCCACGGTCGTGAAGAAGCGGTCGCCGTCGAGCTTGTCGGTCACCGGATAGACGCGCCGCGCCATGCGCACGAGCACGCTCTTGCCCGGATCGAACTCGTCGTCCTGCTTGAGCATGCGCGCCGCTGACAGCAGCAAGATCCCACCGAAGACGTAGAACATCCAATCGAACGCATGGATGAGCGCCGCGCCCATCGCGATCATCGCGCCGCGCAGCACGATCGCACCGACGATGCCCCAGAACAGGACGCGGTACTGGTACTGCGTGGGGATCTTCATGTACGTGAAGATCACGGCGATCACGAAGATGTTGTCGACGGACAGCGACCATTCGAGCAGATAGCCGGTGACGTATTGCAGCGCCGCTTCCGCGCCGCTCGGCGCATCTGCAGCGGTGGCCCAGCCGAACCAGTGATGCTCGTACACGCCGTACACGAGACCCGTGAACGACATCGCTACCGTGATCCACACGGCCGTCCAGCCGAGCGCCTGCCGGACGGACATCTCGCGCGATTCGCGATGCAAGACGCCCAGGTCGAGCGCGAGCACGCCGATGAAAATCGCGAAAAATCCAGCCCAGACGATCCAGTTCATGAAGCGACGATCAGCGGTCGACCCAGGCGGAATTGCCGCAGGTCGCGATTAACAATGGGATGTTGGCGACGCCTCAGGGGATCGCGTCCAGCTCCGAGGTGTCCTTCTGCGGCGGCATGAGGTCGACGGCGCTGAGCTTCAGGTCGTGCGCCAACGCGGCCGAGATGAAGATCGACGAATACGTGCCGACGACGATGCCCACGATGATCGCCGCCGCGAAACCCTCAAGCGTCTCGCCGCCGACGAGGTAGAGCGACCCCACGACGAACAGGGTCGAGAAGCTCGTCATCAACGTGCGGGACAGTGTCTGGTTCAACGCCGCATCGAGCATTTCCCCGGTCGACGCCTTGCGCTTCGTATGGAACACCTCGCGCACGCGGTCGAACACGACGACGGTATCGTTGATCGAGTAGCCGATGACCGCGAGGATGGCCGCGAGGCCGGCGAGATCGAACGTCATCTGCGTCAGCGCGAAGAAGCCGAAAATGACGATGGGATCGTGAATGGCCGCGACCACCGTGCCGGCCGCCATCTTCCAGTGGAACCGGAACATGACGTAGATCAGGATCATGACGAGCGTGAACAGCATCGCGAGGCCGCCCTGCTCGGTCAGCTCCTCGCCGACCTGCCCGCTGACGTAATCGGGCGGATTGCGCAGATCGAAGCCCGCGTCGACCTTCTGCAGCTCGCCCAGGATGGCATTGGCGACTTCGTTCGGATTCTGGGTCGGCGGCTGCCCTTGTTGTGCGACCGCTTGCGGCGGGACGCGGATGATCAGCTCGCCTCCACCGGACGCCTGAACTTGCGTGTTGACGAAGCCGCCCTGCTCCAAGCTGTCGCGCACGCGCTGCACCGACACGCCGCCGGGATTGTTGACCTCGACGATGACGCCGCCCGTGAAATCCAGGCCGAGATTCAGGCCGCGCGTCCCCAACAGGACGAAGGAGCCGATGATCAACACGGCCGAAATCAGGTAGCACAGCTTGCGCCGCGCCATGAAGCGGATGTTCGGCGTCTTCTTGAAAAATTCCATGGCTGCTTACTCGTGATGGCGCGCGATCAGACCGGGATCGCCGCGAGCTTGCGGCGCCGTCCCCAGATCAGCTGGATCAGCACGCGGC
>JAEYXD010000125.1 GCA_023428645.1 Pseudomonadota bacterium | reverse complement strand
AGATGGAGAAGAGCCAGCGCGAGTACTACCTGAATGAGCAGATGAAGGCCATTCAGAAGGAGCTCGGCGAAATCGAGGACGCGCCGAACGAGCTCGCCGAGCTCGAGCAGCGCATCCAGAAGGCGGGCATGCCGAAGGAAGCCCGCGACAAGGCGATGTCGGAGCTCAACAAGCTGAAGCTCATGTCGCCGATGTCGGCCGAAGCGACCGTCGTGCGGAACTACGTCGACTGGCTGGTGAAGTGCCCGTGGAAGAAAAAGACGAAAGTCCACAACGACATCACCAACGCCGAGAAGGTGCTCGACGAAGACCACTACGGTCTGGAGAAGGTGAAGGAGCGCATCGTCGAATACCTCGCCGTCCAGCAGCGTGTGAAGACGCTGAAGGGCCCGATCCTGTGCCTCGTCGGTCCGCCGGGTGTCGGCAAGACCTCGCTCGGTCAATCGATCGCGCGCTCGACGAATCGCAAGTTCGTGCGCATGTCGCTCGGCGGCGTGCGCGATGAAGCGGAGATCCGCGGGCATCGCCGTACGTACATCGGTTCGATGCCGGGCAAGATCATCCAGAACATGGTGAAGACGGGCGTCCACAATCCGCTGTTCCTGCTCGACGAAGTCGACAAGATGGCGATGGATTTCCGCGGCGATCCGTCGTCGGCGCTGCTCGAAGTGCTCGATCCGGAGCAGAACGCGACGTTCAACGACCACTATCTCGAGGTCGATTTCGATTTGTCCGAAGTGATGTTCGTCTGTACGGCGAACAGCTTGAACATTCCCGCGCCGCTGCTCGACCGCATGGAAGTGATTCGTCTGCCGGGCTACACCGAAGACGAGAAGAGCGCGATCGCGCGCCGCTATCTGCTGCCGAAGCAGATGAAGCAGAACGGCGTGCAGGAGAACGAGCTGAAAGTGTCGGATCCGACGGTGCTCGATATCGTGCGCTACTACACGCGCGAGGCGGGCGTGCGCAATCTCGAGCGCGAAGTGTCCAAGATCTGTCGCAAGGCCGTGAAACAGCTGCTCACGGAGAAGGACACGAAGGTCGTGACCGTCACGCCGAAGAATCTGAGCAAGTATCTAGGCGTACGTCGCTTCCGCTACGGTCTCGCGGAAGAGCAGGATCAAGTCGGTCAGGTCACCGGCCTCGCTTGGACCGAAGTCGGCGGCGAGCTGTTGACGATCGAAGCGGCCGTCGTCCCGGGCAAGGGCAAAC
Organism: Pseudomonadota bacterium; assembly: GCA_023428645.1. Classification (GTDB taxonomy): domain Bacteria; phylum Pseudomonadota; class Gammaproteobacteria; order Steroidobacterales; family Steroidobacteraceae; genus Steroidobacter. Next base: position 16,948 of record JAEYXD010000125.1, on the reverse strand, counting down.
TCACGCACACCGGTCAGCTCGGTGAAGTGATGCAAGAGTCCATTCAAGCCGCGATGACGGTCGTGCGCAGCCGCGCGTCGGTGCTCGGTCTGGATCCGGACTTCTATCAAAAGGCGGACGTGCACATTCACGTGCCCGAAGGCGCGACGCCGAAGGACGGCCCGAGCGCGGGTATCGGCATGTGCACTGCGCTCGTGTCCGCGTTGACCAAGGAGCCGGTGCGCTCCGACGTCGCGATGACGGGTGAGATCACGCTGCGCGGACAAGTGCTGCCGATCGGCGGCTTGAAGGAGAAATTGTTGGCGGCGCATCGCGGCGGCATTCGTGTCGTGCTGATCCCGGACGACAACACGAAGGATCTCGCGGACATTCCGCAAAACATCAAGGACAGCCTCGAGATCAAACCAGTGAAGTGGATCGACGAGGTGTTGCAGGTCGCACTCAAACAGATGCCTGCGCCGGTTGCGGCGGCGGGCGGCGCGTCGCGGCCGAACGACAAACCGCGTTCGCGACGCATCGCGAAGCGTCCGCCGAAGGCTGTGCGAGCGCATTGAGTCGAACTGCGCGCGCGGAAGATGAAGCGGATCGCTTCGTCTTCCGCGCGATGTCTGGCGCACATTCACTTCCTTGTGGTTGACCCATCTTCGAGCGCGCTGCTATAACGCGCCCCCGCCTGCAGCTGTGCAGGCCACGACATTCGTAAAAAAGAAGGATCCGACATGAACAAAGCCGAACTGATCGATGCCGTGAGCGGCCAGACCGGCCTTGCGAAAGCCGAAGCGACCAAGGCGGTCGACGCGGTGTTCGAGTCAATCACTGCGGCGTTGAAGTCGGGCGATAGCGTGGCACTGCTTGGATTCGGTACGTTCGTCGTGAAGGGGCGCGCTGCTCGTGCGGGCCGCAATCCTCGCACTGGCGAGACGATCGAAATTCCTGCCAGCAAAGTTCCTGGCTTCAAGGCTGGCAAGGCTCTGAAGGATGCTGTAAATTAGCGCGCCCTCGGTAGGCCGGCACCAAAAGGTCGGCACACCGAAGAGGTGAAGCTCCGATTCACACGCTCACGAGCGTGACTTCGGAGCAAAGGCGTCGACGCTCAAGCGCAGCGAGAGTCGGTGACCACAGGGGTGCTTAGCTCAGCGGTAGAGCGTCGCCCTTACAAGGCGAATGTCGTGGGTTCGATCCCCTCAGCACCCACCACGCCTTTGCAAATATTGGGATCATAGCTTCAAGCGCGGAGCGGTAGTTCAGCTGGTTAGAATACCGGCCTGTCACGCCGGGGGTCGCGGGTTCGAGTCCCGTCCGCTCCGCCATTTTACAAACGCCAGGCATGCGTCCTTAGTGACACGTCGCGAGCCGGATCGGCTCGCGAGCGAATGACGCATGCACGTGGGCTTCACTAAAATACCGATCCAATGCTGCAAAAAATCCGCGACAAGATTACGGGCTGGGTCGCTGCCATCTTCCTCGGCGCCATCGCGGTCGTCTTCGTCTTCTGGGGCATCGACTTTCAGTCGGCGACGAACACCTATGCCGTGAAGGTCAACGGCGAGAAGGTGCCCGTGCAGACGGTGCAGCGCGCGTGGCAACAGCAGCTCTCGCGTCTGCAACAGATGCTCCGTGACGAGCTTCCGCCCGATCTGGTGAAGTCGCAGCAGCGCGCGATGCTCGATCAGTTCGCGCAGCAGACTTTGCTCAAGCAGCGCGCCGAGGAGTTCGGCTACGAAGTGACTGACGAAGCGCTCGCGAAGCGCGTGCTCGAAATTCCGCAGTTTCACGTCGACGGCAAGTTCTCTCCCGATCGATACAACGCCGTGCTGCGTTCCGCGGGCGTGACGCCGGCGCAGTTCGAGGCGGATCTCGAAGCCGAGCTGCTCATCACGCAGGTGCAGGCCGCCGTGGTCGAATCTTCTTTCGTGCTGCCGTACGAGCTCGAGCGCCGCTATGCGCTCGATCGCCAGGAGCGCGAGCTCGACTATGCCTTGATCGCCGCGACCTCGTTCGCCGATCAGGTGAAGATCACCGACGAGCAGATTCAAGCGTGGTACGACTCGCACAAGGCCGATTACATGTCGCCTGAAACGGTCGATCTGGAATACCTCGAAGTGACGCGCGCGAATGCGGAGGCGAGCGTCGAGGTGACGGAGCAGGCGCTCAAGGACTACTACGAGACGGTGAAGGAGCGCTATCAGGCGCAGGAGCGCCGCCGCGCCCGCCACATCTTGATCACGACGGACGATGGCCTCGATGACGCCGCCGCCGAAAAGAAGGCTGCCGATCTCGCCGCGCAAGCGAAGGCCGGCGCGAACTTCGAGGATCTGGCGAAGGCCAATTCGAAGGATCCGGGCTCGGCGCAGCAGGGCGGCGATCTGGGTTGGGCGGAGCGCGGCATGTTCGTCGGTCCGTTCGAAGACGCGCTGTTCTCGATGCAAAAGGGCGAGATCCGCGGACCGATCAAGACTCAATTCGGCTACCACATCCTGCGTCTCGACGACATCGAAGCCGGGCATCTCAAGAGCTTCGACGAGGCGCGTGCCGAGCTCGAGGCCGAGTACCGTAAAGAACGTGCGGATGCGATCTTCAACGAGCAGTCGACGAAGCTCGACGAGCAGTCGTTCGCTGCGCTGACCGAGCTCGATTCCGTCGCGAAAGCGCTCGGCCTCGAGCCGAAGCGCATTCCGGGCTTTACGCGCGACGGCGGCGGCGAGCTCGGCGCGAATCCGGAAGTGATCAAAGCGGCGTTCAGCGAGGACGTGCTCGAGCGCGGCCAGAACAGTCCGATCGTCGCCGTCGGCGATGATCGCGCGATCGTCCTGCGCGTTGCGAATCACAAGCCCGCGGAGGCGAAGCCGCTCGCGGACGTGCGCGCGGAGATCGATGAGCTGCTCAAGCGTCAGGGCATGCGCGAAGCGGCCGCGAAGCAGGGTGCCGAAGCTCTCGCGCGTCTCCAGAAGGGCGATGCATGGTCGGCGGTCGCGAGCGATTTGAAGCTGCAACCTGCGGGGCGCCGCTTCGTCACGCGCCAGGACCCGGTCGCGCCGCGCGCGGTGCTGCAAGCAGCGTTCGATGTGCCACGCGCCGAGGTGAGCGCGGAGAAGCCGTACATTGCGGGCACGATGACGGACGACGGCAACTACGCCGTGTGGTCGTTGAGCGCCGTGCGTGCGCCGGATGCAGCCGCGGAGCCCGCGGATCAAAAGAGCGGGCGTCAAACGATGACCGCGCGTCAGATCGGCAACGAAGACTTCGCGGCGTACGTGAAAGAAGCCGAGCGCAACGCCGATATCGAGCGCAACGAGAGAGTGTTCGAGTAAGAGCGCCAACTGCTAGCCGCAAGGGCTAGCAGTTCCGCTGCTCAGCGCCCCGCGCGCTGAGCAAGAGATCAAGAAGCGCAACCGCCGCGCGGCGCATCAATCCTCGGTCAGCGCCATGCCGACCGTGCTGAACCCACCGTCCACATAGACGATCTCGCCCGTGATGCCGGCCGCGAGATCCGAGCACAGGAATGCCGCCGTGTTGCCGACGTCCTCGGGCGTCACGTTGCGGCGCAGCGGCGCGACCTGCGCGACGTGCTTGAGAATCGATCGAAAGCCACCGATGCCCGCCGCCGCCAGCGTTTTGATCGGACCCGCCGAAATGCCGTTGACGCGAATGCCGTTCGGACCGAGATCGGCGGCGAGAAAGCGCACGCTCGCCTCGAGGCTTGCTTTCGCGAGCCCCATGACGTTGTAGCTCGGCAGCGAGCGCACCGCGCCTAGATAAGACAGCGTGAGAAACGCACCGGCGCGGCCTGCCATCATCGGCGCGGCGGCCTTCGCGATCGCCGTCAGGCTGTAGCTGGAAATGTCGTGCGCAATGCGAAAGTTCTCGCGCGTCGTCGACTCGACGAAACCGCCGCGGATCGCGTCGCTCGGCGCAAAGGCGACGGCGTGCACGACGATGTCGAACGCATCCCACGATTGCTTGAGCTGCGCGAACGCGGCATCGATGCTGGCATCGCTCGCCACATCCATCTCGAAGACGAGCTGCGAGCCGAATTCGCCAGCCATGCCTTCGACCCGATCCTTGAAGCGGTCCTGGTAGCTGAATGCAAGCTCGGCGCCTTCGCGGCGCATTGCGCTCGCAATGCCGTAAGCGATGGAGCGCTCCGTTGCGAGCCCGATGATCAGTGCGCGCTTGCCGGCGAGAAACCCCATACAGCCTCCATCGATTTTGAAAGGCGCGTATTGTGCCTCAACGCGGGCGCTTCGCGCCCGGTTGACAGCCGATGGGGTTTCGCCTCAGCGGGGGCGGGCGTCAGATGCCAGAACGGCCATTCACGTACATCACGAGCCGCTGACCCGGCTTGATCACGTTGCCGAGCTCGAGATCGTTCCAGCCGAGCAGATCGGTGATGCTGACTCTGAATTTCGTCGCGATGCGTGACAAGGTGTCGCCCGCGCGCACGACGTACGTCACCGCGCTCGGGCTCACCGCTGCCGGCGTCGTCGAGGCGAGCGTCGCCGTCGTGGCGGGAATCTTCAGCGTCTGGCCAATCGAGAGCGTTGCGTTGCGTTTGAGGCCGTTCGCGGTTGCGAGCCGGTCGGGCGTCGTGCCGTGCGTTCGCGCGATGCTCCACAGCGTGTCGCCGCGGCGCACCTTGTGCTTGTCGGTGGTGGTCGCGCGCGTCCGGATCGTATCCGGCACGATCACGTCGCGTTCGGCGACGAGGCGCGCGTTGCCGCTGGGAGGCGCCGCGGCAATCAGGAGATCCTGGCCCGGATGAATGAGCGTGCCCCGCAGCTTGTTCGTGGCGCGCAGCGCAGCCACGGAAATGTTGTACTTGCTCGCGATGGCGCCGAGCGTGTCGCCCTTGCGAACGCGGTGATAGACGACGCGAACGCGCTTTTCAGGCGGCAGCGCCGCGAGGCCGGCCAACAGGCGCTCTTCGCGATCGACCGGCACGAGCAGATGGTGCGGGCCGTCCGGGTCCGTCACCCAGTGATTGAACGCGGGGTTCAGCGCGAGCAGCTCTTCCTTCGGCAGCTGCGCAATCTCCGCCGCGACGTGCAGGTCGAGCTGGCCCGCCGTGTCCACCTTCACGAAGTAGGGCTCATTCGGGATCGGAGCGAAGGCCAAGCCGTGTTCCGCGGGGTTGGCGACGAGGCGGCGCATCGCGAGCAGCTTCGGCACGTAGGCGCGAGTTTCGCGCGGGAGCTTCAGGCTGAAGAAGTCGGTGGGCTTGCCGGCGGCCTGATTGCGCTTGATCGCGCGCGCGACGGCCATTTCGCCGCAGTTGTACGCGGCGACGGCGAGCAGCCAATCGCCTTCGAATTCGTCGTGCAGGAACTGCAGATAATCGAGCGCGGCGGTCGTCGCCGCGACGACATCACGCCGACCGTCGTAGTACCAGTTCTGCTTGAGCCCGTAGCGACGGCCGGTGGCCGGAATGAATTGCCACAGGCCCGAGGCGCGCGCGCGCGAGTAGGCGACCGGATTGAACGCGCTTTCGACGACGGGAAGCAGCGCGAGCTCGAGCGGCATGCCGCGCGCCTCGATCTCCTTCACGATGTGAAACAGATAGCGCTCGCCCCGCTTGAACGTGCGATCGAGATAGGCAGGATGGCGGGCGAACCAGGCGAGCTCGCTGTCGACGGTCTCGTGATCGACGTCCGTGAGCGAGAACCCGGTGCGGATACGCTCGAAGAGGTCGCCGCCTTCGGTCCGCCCATCGACAGGTGAGTTTCGATCGGCGACGAGTGCCGGCCGGCCCTCGGTCTGAGCATCGAGGATCTCGATGGCCTGCTCCACCTGATCGGGGCCAAGCGTGCCGATATTGGCTTCATCGAGTTTCAGGTCTTCGTCGGAGGGGTCCTCATCCCCGAGGAGCTCGGCTCCGGCGTCGGGGATTTCGGTCTTGGAGAGGGGAGCCACTGGGCTGCACCCGGCGGAAAACAGCGCGAAGGTCGCAAGCCAAAAGGCATACAGCGCCGCCGGTGTGCGTCGGACCATGAACATCGAAACCCCTCCAACCCGGGCTGCTGGCCCGCTTCACGACCGGCGCGAAGCCGGATGTCATCAATGTTGTCCGGGCCAAGCCCGGACGTGGAATCGCTAGCTCACCTGCTCTTCACGTGGGTCCGCTCAGCGGACGTGATGCGACCAGACCTGCGATGCGTTGTCATGCACGAAAGCCGTCCTTCCACTCGCGGATGACGGCGAAAACTTCGGTTCGATTCAACCCGCGCCCCGCGCGAGCTTCCGCGGCGTGTTTCACACTCTCCTGATGGCAGCGCAGGAACGGGTTCACATTCCTCTCTCGCCTGATGTCCGAAGGCACCGTTGCCTGATCCCGGGCGCGCCGGGCGCGACATTCTTCGAGGTATGCGCGCGAATCCGTGTTGTTGGGCTCGACGGCGAGGCCGAAGAGCAGATTGCTGACCGTGTACTCGTGCGCGCAGTACACCGCCGTGTCGTCGGGCAGGGACGCGAGTTTGGCCAGAGAGGCGGTCATTTGTTCCGCAGTGCCTTCGAAAAGGCGCCCGCATCCCCCGGAGAACAACGTGTCTCCGCAGAACACAGCGCCGTGACCCAGGTATGCGATGTGTCCGGCCGTGTGCCCCGGCACATCCAGGACATCGAAACGCAGTCCGAGACGCGGAAGATCCACGACGTCACCTTCCCGCAACCGAACCGGATCGCCGGGAATGACTTCTGCTGCAGGGCCAAACGTAGGAACTACAGTCCGCTGTAGTAGCTCCGCGACACCGCCGACGTGATCGCGATGGTGATGCGTCAGGAGAATCGCGGCGAGCTGCAGGTTCTGGGATTCGAGTGCGGCGCAAACCGGCGCTGCATCACCAGGATCGACGGCCACGACTTGATGCGCGTCGTGAGGCGAGTGAATCAACCAAATGTAATTGTCTGCGAACGCCCGTACCGGGGTGACCTGCAGCATCTGTCCGAGCCCCAAGAGGGAAGTACGTGTCGGCCGTATTAAACATGCGGTCCCCCGCAGCGGCAAGCACGAATTTCGGGCAGCGACACCTGCGCTAGGGGCGTAAGTTGGATCGCGACGCTACACCGATCCATTGTTATTCTTGACGCATGCAGCACACGCAAGCGAATCATATTCACTCGTGGTTGCGCTCACCGCTCGGCGCGCGGCTCTACGCGCTCGAACGCAAGCTCGTGAGCGAAGCGCTCGCGCAAGTGTTCGGCTGGCAGTTGCTGCAGATCGGACTGTGGGGCGACGACGATGGCCTGATCGGCGACGCGCGCACGCAGCGCAAGTCGGTGCTCGCGTGGCATGGCGATCGCAGTCGCAGCGTCGATCGCACCGTCATCCGCTCGCGCACCGATGCGCTCGCGATCGCCTCCGACGCCGCCGATGCCGTGCTGTTGCCGCACACGCTCGAGTACGAGCCCGATCCGCACGAGATCCTGCGCGAGGTCGGACGCATTCTCGCGGGTGAGGGCCATCTCATCGTGCTCGGATTCCGGCCGTTTTCCAGCTGGGGCGTGCGGCATCTGTTCGCTCGTGATGGCTTCCCACCGGGGCTCGATCGCTTGATCGGCGAGCGGCGTCTGCGCGATTGGTTGAAGCTGCTCGGGTTCGAGATCGTCGACGCGCGCCGTTACTTGTTCACGCTGCCGTGGGGCGCGCCGCAACCGACATCGCACAGCTTCATGGAGCGCACTGGCGAAATCCTGTGGCCGATGTTCGCGGGCGGTTATCTCATCAAAGCGCGCAAGCGCGTCTATACACTCACGCCGATTCGTCCCCGCTGGCGGCTGCGGCCGAAAGTCGTGGGCGGACTCATCGAGCCGACCACGCGCACGGGACCGTGATGTCGTGACTCGCGCGGCTCGACTCGCGAACGACGCGAGCGACGAAATGGAGCGGGCGGTCAGCGGCGAGTGAGCGGATTCGACATCGCGGACCGCGCGAGCATCTCAAGCTACCGACGGCAGCGATCCTCTCTTACACTAGCGGCCTCCCAACCGCCGGCCGCTGCCCCCCATGGATTTCATCGACCTCAAGTCCCAATACCGCCGCTTGCGCGAGCCGCTGAATGCGCGCATTCAGGCCGTGCTCGAACATGGCCAGTACGTGCTCGGCACCGAAACCGTGGAGCTCGAAAAACGTCTGGCGGAGTATGTCGGCGCCAAGCATTGCATCGGCGCCTCGAGCGGTACGGATACGTTGTTGATCGCGCTGATGGCGCTCGGCATCGGCCGCGGCGATGAAGTCATCACGTCGCCGTTCACGTTCATCGCGACGGGCGAGATGATCGCGCTGGCCGGCGCGACGCCGGTGTTCGTCGATATCGATCGCAAGACTTACAACATCGATCCCGCGTTGATCGAGCGCGCGATCACGCCGCGCACGATGGCGATCATGCCGGTGTCGCTCTATGGGCAATGCGCGGATTTCGACGCGATCAACGCGATCGCGAAACGGCATGGCATTCCCGTGATCGAGGATGCCGCGCAGAGCCTCGGTGCCACGTACAAGGGGCGTAAATCGTGCGCCGTGTCCGCGATCGGCTCCACGTCCTTCTTTCCCTCGAAACCGCTTGGCTGCTACGGCGACGGCGGCGCGCTGTTCACCGACGACGACGAGCTCGCGAAACTGTTTCGCGAGATTCGCGTGCACGGCCAGGACCGGCGCTATCACCATCCGCGTCTCGGCATCAACGGCCGGCTCGACACGCTGCAAGCGGCCGTGCTGCTCGCGAAGCTCGACATCTTCGCCGAGGAAGTGGCCGCCCGCGAGCGCATCGGCGCCCGCTACACGCAGTTGATCGACGCGGCGTTCGCGCACGCGGAGCCGGATCGACGCGTCACGACACCGTACATCGCGCCTGACTGCACGAGCGTCTACGCTCAGTACACGGTCGAAGTGCCGAACCGCGCTCAGGTGGAAGAGCGCATGAAAGCACAAGGCATTCCGACGGCGGTTCACTATCCCGTGCCGCTGCATTTGCAGCCGGTGTTCAGCAATGTAGCGCAGGGACCAGGAAGCTTTCCGATGTCCGAAGCCGCTGCCGCGCGCGTGATCAGCTTGCCGATGCATCCGTATCTGACGGAAGAGCAGCAGGTGAAGGTCGTGGAGGCGCTGCAGGCCGCCGTAAGCTCGGACAGCCTCCAGAGCTAGCCCGCACCCATGCGCCAGGTCGTTCTCGACACCGAAACCACCGGCCTCGAGCCGGAGGCGGGGCATCGTGTCATCGAAATCGGCTGCGTCGAGATGTTCAATCGTCGCAAGACGGGCCGTACCTTTCATCGTTACTTGCGGCCGGACCGCGAGGTCGATTGGGGCGCGCTGCAAGTTCACGGCATCACGAACGAGTTCCTCGCGCAACAGCCGCGGTTCGCCGATATCGTCGACGAGCTGATCGAATTCATCGGCGGGGCCGAGCTCATCATTCACAACGCGGCGTTCGACGTCGCCTTCCTCGATGCGGAGTTGCGGCGCCTGCCGGGGCCGCCGAAGGCGATCGCGCGGTTGTGCAACGTGCTCGATACCTTGCCGCTCGCGCGGCGCATGCATCCGGGCCAGCGCAACAGCTTGGATGCGCTCTGCAAACGCTACGGCGTCGACAACTCGCGGCGCGAGCTGCACGGCGCCTTGCTGGACGCGCAGATCCTGCTCGACGTCTACCTCGCGATGACGGGCGGCCAGACGGCGCTCATTCTCGGCGAAGAGCTCGATGCCGCCGCGAATGCCGCAGCCGAGGTCGCGTTTGCCCCGATCCCGCGCGGCGTGTTGCGCGTCGTGCGTGCGTCGGCCGCGGAGCTCACCGCGCACGAGCGCGTGCTGGCGGCGCTCGACAAGGCAAGCGGCGGCAAGACGATCTGGCGCACGATTCAGGAAGCTCGGTTGGAAGCCGAGGAATGCGAGCGGCTCGCGGCGCCGCTGGCCGCTGTCGTTTGAGCCCATTCCCACGCATGAAACTCTCGGCCGCGCTCGTCCAGAACTTCCTCGGCAATGCGCCGAGTTGGTACAAGCTGACAATCGTCGGTTTTCTGATTCTCAACCCGCTCGTGTGGGTGCTCGGCGGCAGCTACGGTCCGACGCTCGCCGGCTGGTGTGTCCTGTTCGAATTCATCTTCACGCTGGCGATGGCGCTCAAGTGCTACCCACTGCAGCCCGGCGGCTTGCTCGCGCTCGAGGCCGTGCTCCTGGGGCTCACGAGCGCGGAATCGGTGTATCAGGAGACGCTCAATGCGTTCCCCGTCATCCTGCTGCTGATCTTCATGGTCGCCGGAATCTACTTTCTCAAGGAGATTCTGATCTTCTGCTTCACGAAGCTGTTGCTGCGGATCAAGTCCGGCGTGCTGCTCAGCTTTCTGTTTTGCCTCGTCGCGGCGGTGCTCGCGGCGTTCCTCGACGCGCTCACGGTGATCGCGGTGTTGATCACGGTCGCGACCGGCTTTTATGGCGTCTATCACAAAGTGGCGTCGGGCAAGGCGCACCAAGATCCAGACCACGACAACGCCGCGGACGAGCACATCGCCGAGCTGCATCGCGCGGATCTGGATGCCTTTCGGGCGGTGCTGCGCGGGCGGCTCATGCATGCGGCAGGCGGCACGGTGCTGGGCGGAGTAATGACGCCCGTGGGCCAGCCGCAGAACGTGCTGATCGCGGACCAGGCGGGATGGGATTTCGTTCAGTTCTTCTTGCATGTCGCGCCTGTCGCGCTGCCAGTGATGGTCGCCGGGCTCGTGACATGCGTCGTCATCGAACGCATGCGCTGGTTCGGCTACGGTGTCGAGCTGCCGCAGGCCGTGCGGACCGTCCTCGAGGACTACGACCGGCGCGAGCAGGCGAAGCGTACGCCGCGCGACGTAGCCGTGCTGGTCGTGCAGGCGATCACTGCCGTCATTCTCGTGTTCGCGTTGGCGTTTCATCTCGCGGCGGTCGGGCTGATTGGCTTGCTGATCATCGTGCTGGCGACCGCGTTCGCCGGCATCACGGAAGAGCATCGGCTCGGAAAGGCGTTCGAGGCGGCGCTGCCGTTCACGGCGTTGATCGTCGTGTTTTTCGTGATCGTCGCGCAGATCCACGACCAACATCTGTTCGAGCCCGTGGTCACCTGGGCGCTGAATCAGGAAAGCGGCCTGCGAGCAGCGATCTTTTATCTCGCGAGCGGCGCTCTTTCGGCCGTGAGCGACAACGTATTCGTCGCGACAATCTACATCACGGAGGTCAAGGCGGCGCTCCTGGAAGGCGCGATCTCACAAGCCGAGTTCGAGCGCCTCGCGGTCGCGATCAATACCGGCACGAACATCCCGAGCGTCGCGACCCCCAACGGTCAGGCGGCGCTGCTGTTCCTGCTGACGTCGTTACTCGCGCCGCTCATCCGGCTTTCGTACGGCCGCATGGTTTGGATGGCGCTTCCGTATACGGTGATGTTGACTGGGACGGGGTTGTGGGCAGTGGTCTTCTTGTTGTGATCGCTGGCGCGGCGTTTGCGGGTGGAGCGCAATGTGCGACGCAGGCGCGTGCATGTGCGGTCTGACGCGCCAAGGCGCGGCTGCGAATGAGTGCGCTCAGCAGCATGCCGACCTCGTCGATCTGCGCGATCAGCGTGCTTGCATCACGCCAGTAACCTTGGTCGATCGCGATGCTGGCCACCGTTTCCAGCCTGGCGAGGGAACTGCGAGCGGCGTGCAGAGATTGTAGGAACTCTGCAGTCGTTCTACGGGCAGAACCCTCGGCGATGTTGGCGACGATCGAGACGGCGGTGCGGCGCAGTTGCCGACCGAGACCGAGGCGCTCCTCGGCGGGCAGCGACCGCGTGGCCGCGTAGATCGCGCTCGCCATGGCGAGGGCCTTCTGCCAGACGACGAGGTCCTTGTGAGTCTTGATCGCGTCCATGACCGGTGAACCGTTGTCTCTAATTCGATGCTTCATTTTGCTCCGCTTGCACACATGGGAATCATGAACAAAGCCGTCGTTCGCCGAGAAATGCAGAGTCCGCCTCGCACCGCTCACTCCTCACCGTCATCGCCATGAAGATCCTCGTTACCGGCGCTGCCGGATTCATCGGATTTCACGTCGCACGCATGCTGGTCGAGCGCGGCGACGACGTCGTCGGTATCGACAATCTGAACGACTACTACGACGTGTCACTCAAGCGTGCGCGCGTCGACATGCTGGAGCGTTCGCAGGGATTCCGGTTCATGCGGCTGGATCTGGCCGATCGTGCCGGCATCGCCGAGCTCTTCGCGCGCGAGAAATTCGCGCGCGTCGTGCATCTGGGCGCGCAGGCTGGTGTGCGGTATTCGATCAAGAATCCGCTGGCCTACATCGACAGCAATGTCGTTGGATTCGCGAACGTGCTGGAAGGATGCCGCCACAACGGCGTCGAGCACCTGGTGTACGCATCGACGAGCTCCGTGTACGGCGCGAATACGAAGATGCCGTTCTCCGTGCATCAGAACGTCGATCACCCGCTCTCGTTCTATGCGGCGACGAAAAAGGCGAATGAGCTGATGGCGCACACGTACGCGCACCTGTACGGCTTGCCCGTGACGGGTCTGCGCTTCTTCACCGTCTATGGTCCGTGGGGTCGCCCGGACATGGCGCTGTTCCTGTTCACGAAGAACATCCTCGAAGGCAAGCCGATCGACGTCTTCAACTACGGTCACCACCGTCGCGACTTCACGTACATCGACGACATCGCGGAAGGCGTCGTGCGCGCGACCGATCGCATTGCGACGGCCAATCCGGAGTGGCGCGGCGATGATCCCGATCCGGCATCCAGCAAGGCGCCTTATCGTCTCTACAACATTGGCAACAATGCCCCCGTGGAGCTGATGCGGTACATCGAGTGCATCGAGAATGCGCTCGGCAAGAAGGCGCAGAAGAATCTGTTGCCAATGCAAGCCGGCGACGTTCCCGACACGTTCGCCGACGTCGACGATCTCGTGCGTGATGTCGGTTACAAGCCGGCGACACCCGTGGAAGAAGGCGTCAAGAAATTCGTGGACTGGTACGTCGGATATTACGGGTCATAGACGCCGATCGCCGGCAGCCGGCACAATGCCCCCGACTACGAGTGCCGCCGGGCTGACCCGCGGGCGTACCTTCACCCCAACCCTGTCCCGCACGCGGCGCGGGGATGATCGGAGCCAACAGACCGTGAACGTGACTCAAAGTCGTGAATGGCGTGCGCTCGCGCAGCATGCCCGGGAACTCGGCTCGATCCATCTGCGTGAGCTCTTCGCGAATGACGCCGATCGTTTCGAGCACCTGTCTCGCAACGATCTCAATCTCCTGTTCGACTTTTCTCGCCAGCGGGTCACTACGGAAACGTTGCGGCTGCTCATCGAGCTCGCGAACGCCCGCGGCCTGCGCGCGAGCATCGACGCGATGTTCGCGGGCGAGAAGATCAATACGACCGAAGATCGCGCCGTGCTGCATACGGCGTTGCGCAATCGCAGCGATCGGCCGGTGCTCGTCGATGGCCAGGACGTCATGCCGGAGGTGCGCGCGAGCCTCGAAAAGATGCGCAACTTCGTCGAAGGGGTCCATAGCGGACGCATTCTCGGTCACACGGGCAAGCCGTTCACCGATGTCGTCAACATCGGCATCGGCGGTTCCGACCTCGGCATCGTCATGGCGACGGAGGCGCTCGCAAACTTCCGCAACCGCAATCTGCGACTGCATTGCGTGTCGAACATCGACGGCGTGCAGTTGGGCGACGTGCTCGAGAAGGTCGATGCCGCGCGCACGCTGTTCGTCGTGTGCTCGAAGACGTTCACGACGCTCGAGACGCTGACGAACGCAAAGATCGCGCGGCAGTGGATCGTCGATCGGCTCGGCGAGGGCGCGCCGGCGCGGCATTTCGCCGCCGTGTCCACGAACGCAAAGGCGATGGATGGCTTTCTGATCCCGCCGCAGAACCGCTTCACGATGTGGGACTGGGTTGGCGGGCGTTATTCGCTGTGGTCCGCGGTCGGGCTGTCGATTGCGCTTGCGCTCGGCATGGATCAGTTCGAGCTCATGCTGGAAGGTGCGTACGAAATGGACGAGCACTTTCGCACCGTGCCGTTCGAGTCGAATCTGCCGGTGCTGATGGGCTTGATCGGGGTTTGGAATCGCAATTTCCTCGGCCTCGACTCGCTTGCGGTGTTGCCCTACGACCAACGACTGCATCGTTTCCCTGCTTACCTGCAGCAGTTGGAAATGGAGTCGAACGGCAAGCGCGCGACGCTCGACGGCGAGATCGTCGACTACGAGACCGGCGCGGTGATCTGGGGCGAGCCGGGGTCGAACGCGCAGCATTCGTTCTTTCAGCTGCTACATCAAGGTACGGCGCGAGTCGCGCTCGATTTCATCGCGCCCGTGAATGCGTCGAGCCCCTATCAGCAGCAACAGAATCTGGCGTTGGCGAATTGCTTCGCGCAGGCACAGGCGTTCGCGTTCGGGCAGACGAAGGAGGAGGTCAGCGCGGACCTGGCATCCAAGGGCTTGCCGCCGGCCGAGATCGAGAGACTCGTGCCGCATAAGGTCCATCCGGGAAATCGACCGAGCTCGATCATCCTGTTCCCGCGCTTGGGTCCGAAGACGCTCGGGCGGCTGATCGCACTTTACGAGCACAAGGTGTTCACGCAGAGCGTGATCTGGAATATCAACGCGTTCGATCAGTGGGGAGTCGAGCTGGGGAAGAAGCTGGCGGGCTCATTGGCGCCTGCGGTGGAGAACGTCGACAAGGCGAGCGCCGACCCTTCGCTGCGCGGATTGCTGGATCGAGTAGGGGGCTGGAGATCGTAAGGGGTTGCTGATGTCGTGCAGCTGACCTGATAGCATCCGCGCCACTGAATGCAGGGTGCGGAGACGGAAGTTGACGAAGAAGGCATTAATAACGGGGATCACCGGCCAGGACGGCGCCTACTTGGCCGAATTTCTGTTGCAGAAGGGATACGAGGTCCACGGCATCAAACGCCGCGCATCTCTGTTCAACACCGATCGCATCGACCACCTCTATCAAGACCCGCACGAAACGAACGTGCGTCTGTTTCTCCACTACGGAGACTTGACGGACGCGACGAATCTAATTCGCATCGTGCAGATGGTCCAACCGGACGAGATCTACAACCTCGCTGCTCAAAGCCACGTTCAGGTCTCGTTCGAGACCCCGGAGTACACGGCCAATTCGGACGCACTCGGAACGTTGCGCATCCTGGAGGCAATCCGGATCCTCGGCTTGGAGAAGAAAACGCGTTTCTATCAAGCGTCGACCTCCGAAATGTACGGCAAAGTCCAGGAGATTCCCCAGCGCGAGACGACGCCGTTTTATCCGCGCTCGCCGTACGGCGCCGCGAAGGTGTACGCGTACTGGATCACCGTGAACTATCGCGAGGCGTATGGGATGTACGCTTGCAACGGCATTCTCTTCAATCACGAGTCGCCGCTGCGCGGCGAGACTTTCGTGACGCGGAAGATCACGCGCGGTTTGGCTCGCATCAAGATGGGGCTGCAAGCAACGCTGCACCTGGGCAACCTCGATTCACTCCGTGACTGGGGCCACGCGCGGGACTACGTCGTGGCGCAGTGGCTGATGCTGCAGCAGTCTGCTCCAGAAGATTTCGTGATCGCGACCGGCGAGCAGCATTCCGTGCGCGAATTCGTCGAGTCTGCGGGCAGAGAGCTCGGCATGCGGATCGAGTGGAAAGGGCGCGGCGTGGACGAGAAAGGAATTGATGCGAAGTCGGGACAAACGATCGTGAAGGTCGATCCGCGCTATTTCAGGCCGACAGAGGTCGACACACTTCTCGGCGATCCCACGAAGGCTCGCGAGAAGCTGGGATGGCGCGTTGAAATCGGCTTCGAGCAGCTCGTGCGCGAGATGGTTGCGGAAGATCTGGCGAGCGCGCAACGGGACGCCTTGGTTGCCCGTGAAGGCTATAAGACCTTCAACCATCATGAATAAATCCGCCCGCATTTTCGTTGCTGGCCATCGTGGTCTGGTGGGCAGTGCGATCGTGCGCCGCCTGACGCGAGAGGGCTACGACAATCTCGTGCTGAGGACGAGCGACGAGCTGGACCTGCGCAATGCGGACGCAGTAAACACGTTCTTCGAGCACGAGCGACCTGAGTTCGTATTCCTCGCAGCGGCAAAGGTCGGGGGCATCCACGCGAACAACTCGTATCCGGCAGATTTTCTCCGCGACAACCTGCAGATTCAGACGAATGTGATCGACTCGGCGTATCGAGCTGGGGTGCGCAAGCTGGTGTTCTTGGGGTCGAGCTGCATCTATCCGAAGTTCGCTCCGCAGCCGATCTCCGAGAGCAGCCTGCTGACGGGACCGTTGGAGCCCACGAACGAGGCGTACGCTATCGCGAAGATCGCCGGGCTGAAGATGTGCCAGGCCTATCGCCGGCAATACGGCTTCAACGCGATTTCGATCATGCCGACGAACTTGTACGGGCCCGGCGACAATTTTCATCTCGAGAATTCGCATGTGCTTCCGGCACTGATCCGCAAGTTCCATGAAGCGAGGATTGCAGGTCACGGCAGTGTCGTCGTGTGGGGGACGGGGTCGCCACGACGCGAGTTCCTTCACGCAGACGACTTCGCTGACGCGTGTCTATTCTTGATGGAGAGGTACGAGAGCGAGGAGCTGATCAACGTCGGCTGGGGTGAAGACGTGTCGATCCGCGAGTTGGCGGAACTCGTCCGCGCCGTTACAGGGTTCAGTGGCAAGCTAGACTTCGATGTTTCCAAACCCGATGGCACGCCCCGGAAGCTTCTCGATGTCACGAAACTGAGCGAGCTCGGATGGCGGCCCACAATCAAGTTGCGGGAGGGGATCGAGCAGAGTTATCGGTGGTTCTTGGAGCATCAAGACCGCTACCGCAGATGACTCTTGGGAGGGTGTCTGTGCGTGTTGCGTGGTTGTGTCTTACGTCGGAGACGCGCGTCTCGAACGTGTCTTTTTTTGATCGCATCCGCGG
>JAEYXD010000038.1 GCA_023428645.1 Pseudomonadota bacterium | reverse complement strand
GCGACAACGGCGTGCTGCTGTACCGGGGCTATCCGATCGAGCAGCTGGCCGAGAAGAGCAACTTCCTCGAAGTCGCATATCTGCTGATCAACGGCGAACTGCCGACGTCGGACCAGATCGCCGAATTCACGAACGCGATCCAGTACCACACGATGATCAATGAATCGCTGCTGCGATTCTTCAACGGCTTCCAGTACAACGCGCACCCGATGGCGATGTTGTCGGGCGTCGTCGCGTCGATGTCGGCCTTCTATCACGACTCGATGGACATCCATAACCCGCGCCATCGCGAGATCTTTGCTCATCGCATCATCGCGAAGATCCCGACGATCGCGGCCGCCGCGTACAAGCACGCGCTCGGCCAGCCGTTCATCTACCCGCGCAACGATCTCGACTACTGCAGCAACCTGCTGCACATGTTCTTCGCGGTGCCGTGCGAGCAGTACAACGTCGATCCGGTGACCGCGCAGGCGCTCGATCTGCTGTTCATTCTGCACGCGGACCACGAGCAGAACGCGTCCACCTCGACGGTGCGGCTCGCTGGCAGCACGGGCGCGAACCCGTACGCCGCGATCTCCGCGGGCATTTCCGCGCTCTGGGGCCCGGCGCACGGCGGCGCGAACGAAGCGGTGCTCGCGATGCTCGAGACGATCGGCACCGTGGACAACGTGCCGAAGTTCCTTGCGAAGGCGAAAGACAAGAACGACAACTTCCGTCTCATGGGCTTCGGCCATCGCGTCTACAAGAACTTCGATCCGCGCGCGACGATCATCCGCGCGATGTGCCACAAGGTGCTCGCGAAGCTCGGCAAGTCCGACAATCCGTTGTTCGAGCTCGCGCTGCGCTTGGAGGAGATCGCGCTCAAGGACGAGTACTTCGTCGAGCGCAAGCTGTACCCGAACGTCGATTTCTACTCGGGCATCATTTACAGCGCGATCGGCATTCCGCAGTCCATGTTCACGGTGATGTTCGCGATCGCGCGCACCGTCGGCTGGGTGGCGCACTGGCAGGAGATGATTTCGGACCCGGCGATGAAGATCAGCCGGCCGCGTCAGCTCTACACGGGCCCGGTCCGCCGCGACTACGTCGAAATCTCGAAGCGCCAATAAAGAAACGGCTTCATCCTACTCCCCCTCCCCCGCGCAGCGGGGGAGGGTTAGGGGTGGGGGCCTCTTTCTCTCTTCTCTATCTTCCAGACTCACCGAGCTGGCCAGCCGCCACCTCCCTCAAAACCTCAGCCCGCCCGCATTCCTCGCAGGCGGCGCCTCCATCACCATCGACGCGACTTCCTCGCTGCTCGCGCGCCGCATCGGCCGGCCATCGACCGGGCTCGCGGGCGACTGGCGAATGCCGTTGAGCGGAAACACGATCGCCTCGATCTCGCGATGACCCGCGACGAAGCGTACGACCGGGTACGCGACCAATCGATCCGGCTCATACCGCAGCCGCCGTTCGACCATTCGATGCGGGACCCCGTTGTCCATGAGATGTAATGCGACGGATTCCGGGCCCTCGGCGAATACGTGCAGATTGATCTCGGAATGCGCCGATGCCGTGCCGCTCAGCACGGGACCGACGAGTCGCGGCTCGAAGCGCTTGAGCAGGCGCATTGCCTGCAGCGCCGTGCGACGCAGATCGTCGAGTGTCGAGGAGTGAGTGTTCGATTCGAAAAGGCGTTGGTGATCGGCGAGCGCGGCTTCGATTTCGGTGTTCTTCGGTAGCACCGCGATGTCCGTCGCGCCGAAGCGTTCCGCAGCCTTGCGCTTCGCCAATCCGTAATCGTCGATGCCTTGCTCGGACATGATGCGCGCCGCTTCTTGCGCGAGTGCGCGTCGCAGGTGCTCGGCGCGCGGGTTCGATCTCTTGCTCATGCCGCCCTCCCATTACTTAAGGGCTCAATTGGTCAGTAGCGATGCCAAGTCATGCGTTGGATAGGGGGAAGGCGTTCTCCTCGTGGTACGTGCTCCGAGTCTAGCCGATCGCTTTCGCGGCAATGTGTGCCATCAGAAGAGCGGCTCGTCGCTCGTCGGCTCGGGCGGCTGCGTGCCGTCCAGCGTCGCGTCGAGCGTCATGCCGGGGGCGGGAGGCAAGTGCCCCTCGATGAATGTTTCGAACATCGCGTTCTCGTCGTCGGGACGCGCCGCGAGCCCTGTTTGCGCCGAGATGCGCATCGTGACGAGGCCAGGCGGCGGTGCGCGGCGCTGTTGCGGTGTTCCCTGCAACGCCTCTCCCATGAAATAGATCCATATGGGCAGCGCCGTGCGGCTGCCCTGCTCGCCGCGACCGAGTGGGCGCTCTTGATCGAAGCCGACCCACGACGTGCCGACGAGCGAGCCATTGAAGCCGCAGAACCACGCATCGCGGCCATCGTTTGTCGTGCCCGTCTTGCCCGCGAGGTCGGTGCGCTTCAATTGCATCGCGCGCGCCGCCGTGCCGCGTCGGACGACATCGCTCATCATGTCCGTCATCACGTAGGCGTTTTGTGGTGAGATCGCTTGCGGAGCCAGCGCCTTCTCGTCGAAGTAGCTCACGCCACCCCAGCGCGATTCATCGGTCTGCACGATCGGTGTCGTGCGCGGCGCTTCGAGCGGCGGCGTGCCTTCGCCGGTGACGAGTGCGGGCGCAGGCGCGGCCACAGGCGCAGGCTCGATGCAGCGATCGCACGCGAAGCGCGGCGAGGCCTCGAACGCGGCCTTGCCGTCTGCGCGATCGATGCGCTGAATGAAATACGGCTCGACGAGATAACCGCCGTTCGCAAACACGGAGTACGCGGTCGCCATCTGCACCGGCGAGACCTGCGCCGTGCCGAGCGCGAGCGTCAGATTGCGCGGCAGGCTGCCTTGCGGGAAGCCGAAGCGCTCGATGTACTGCGTCGCGTAGGCCGGGCCGAGCTGATGCATCACGCGAATGGACACGAGGTTGCGCGAGCGCACGAGCGCTTCGCGCAGCCGCATCGGGCCGCGGAATTCGCGCGAATCGTTCTGGGGGCGCCAGGTGGACTCGAGGCTCGGATCGTCCACGACCCAAGGCGCATCGTTGATCATGCTCGCGGCCGTAAAACCCCGATCGAGCGCGGCCGAATACAGGAACGGCTTGAACGACGAACCGGGTTGACGCTTGGCCTGCACGGCGCGATTGAACGCGCTCGCGAAATAATCGAAGCCGCCAACGAGCGCGGCAATGCCGCCGTCCTGCGGGTCCATCGCGACGAATGCGCCCTGAGCCTCGGGAATCTGCACCATGCGCCAGTTGCCGCTCGTCTCCTGGGCGACGTAGATGACATCGCCGCGTGACAGAACGTCGCTCGCGCGCTGCAGCGCCGGCCCGACGCTGCCGTCCGCCAACGGGGCGCGCGCCCAGGAAAGCCCGGACCAGCCGATATTGATGCGGCCTTCACGTCGCGACCAGGCGACCGCGCTGCGCTCATCCACGTTCAGCACGATGGCCGGATCGAGCCCACCGCGCACCGGGAAGTCATCGAGCAGTCCGGCCCATTCCTTTTCGCTCGCGCCGTCGTTGAGCGCGACGCGACCCGCCGGTCCGCGAAAACCATGGCGCTGATCGTATTCGAGCAGGCCCGCCCGCAATGCGCGCACGGCGGCCTTCTGCAAGCGGCTGTCGATCGTCGTCACCACCGTATAGCCCGCGGTGTACGCGTTCGTGCCGAAGCGATTGAACAAGTCGCTGCGGACCATCTCGGCGACGTACGGCGCTTCGACTTCGACGGCATAGCCATGCAGCTTCGACTCGACGGGTGCGTCCACCGCGGCCGCGTGCTCTTGAGCCGTGATGAATTCCTTTTCGCGCATGCGACGCAGCACGTAGCCGCGGCGCTGCTTCGCAAGGTCGGCGTTCGCGACGGGATTGTCGCGCGAAGGTAGACGGAAGGTGCCGGCGATCAAGGCGATCTCCGGGAGCGTCAGCTGATCGATCGTCTTGCCGAAGTAGACTTCCGCCGCCGCGCCGACGCCGTAGGCGCGCTGACCCAAGAACATCTTGTTGAGGTACAGCGTCAGAATTTCCTGCTTCGTGAACTGCTGCTCGATGCGCAGCGTGAGGAAGATCTCGAGGAGCTTGCGCCGGTAGCTCTTCTCGGGGCTCAAGAAGATACCGCGCGTGAGCTGCATCGTGATCGTGCTGCCGCCCTCGCTCTTCTCGCCCGAGATGAGGTGCCGCAGCGTCGCACGGGCCAAGCCGGGATAGTCGACGCCGCTGTGCTCGAAGAAGCTGTCGTCCTCGGCCGCCAGCACCGCGTTCACCATCTGATTCGGAATCTGCTCGAACGACAAAGGAATGCGCCGCTGCTCGCCGAACTGATCGATCAGGCGGCCGTCGCGGCTGTACACGCGCATCGGCACCTGCAGCTGGATGTCGCGGATGGCGGCAACGTCGGGCAGCGCGGTCGCGAGATACTGGTAAGCGCCCGCCAAGGCGAGGACGCCGCAGCCCACGAGCGCGACGAGCAAGGCGAGCACGATTCGAAGCGGGGTAAAGAGGTAATGCCGCATGGGAGGAAAGAAGTCTAAGTCCTTGCTTTACAAAAAACGCGCATGCAATAGTAAGCGCGGTCTGAACTCGGCGAACGTACGCGCGCGACGAACGCGCGATCGGGTCGATGTTCAGCAGACAACTTGAAGGAGTGTCGGTTGCCGAGTGCCGATGGTACCGGGATTGCTTCGCACAAGTCGCCGCGAGTTGCGCCAGGACGAGCAACCAATACGGCTCGCAGCGCCAGAGCTAAGTAACTGATGGGTCAGCGAAATGTGAATTCGCCACCGCATTGCGGGGCGAACGCGCGCGCTTCCGGGAATGCCTCGATGGTATTTCGTGAGCGCTCTCACATTCAACTTAAGACACGTCTGTATATATTTGCGCCCCGTGTTTTGTGTCCGATCTCCGATCGTCACTTAAGTGTCTGATCAATATAGGGAACTAGCGTGCTCTTAACTCCCAAAGCCAGGCCGCTGCTCGGATTGGACATCACTACCTCTTCGGTCAAGCTGATCGAGCTGAGCATGAGTGGTGGGCAATATCGCGTCGAGTCGTACGCCGCGGAGGCCACCCCGCCGAACTCGATCAACGAGAAGGCGATCGTGGATGCGAACGCCGTCGGCGATGCGATCAAGCGTGCCGTGAAGCGCGCGGGAGCCCGCGCCAAGGATGCCGCCGTCGCGATCAGCGGCGATGCCGCCATCACCAAAGTCATTCAAATGCCGCGCACCTTGGGCGAGAACGAGCTCGAGGGTCAGGTCGAGATGCAGGCCGATCAGTACATCCCCTTCCCGATGGAAGAGGTGAGCTTCGATTACGAAGTGATCGGACCGTCCGAAAAAGATCCTGACATGCTGGACGTGCTGCTCGTCGCGACACGCTCCGAGAACGTCGAGCAGCGACTCGCCGCCTGTGCCGCCGCCGGGCTGACCGCGCGCATCGTCGATGTCGAAGCCTTCGCGCTCGAAAATGCCTGCCGCCTGTTGACACATCAAATGCCGGACGGCGGCCTCGGCCGCGTCATTGCCGTCGTCGACTTCGGCGCCAGCAGCACGACCTTCAGCGTGCTGCGCGATCTGAAAGTGATCTACACGCGCGATTTCGCCTTCGGCGGACAGCAGCTGACCGAGGAAGTCATGCGCACGTACGGCCTGAGCATGGAGGAAGCCGGCCGCGCCAAGAAGGAAGGCGGCCTGCCGGGCAACTACGAAACCGAAGTGCTCGGGCCCTTCATTGATGACATGTGCCAGCAGGTGAGCCGCTCGCTGCAGTTCTTCCTCGCCTCGGGCGCGGGTCGCGAACAACCGGAGCAAATCATCATCTGCGGCGGCTGCGCGAACATCGCGGGCGCGGCCGAGATGATCCAGAGCCGCGTCGGCATCGAATCGCAGCGTGGCGACCCGCTCGGGCAGATGAAGATCAGCCAGAAGGCAAAGGCGCAAGCAGTGAAGAAGGACGCAACGGCGCTGCTGACCGCGTGCGGGTTGGCATTGAGGAGCTTCGACTGACATGCCAAGAATCAACCTACTTCCCTGGCGCGAAGCCGAACGCAAACAGCGGCGCCAAGAGTTCGGTGTCGGCGCCGTCGCGGCACTGCTGCTCGGCGGCGTCATCGCCATCGGCGTGAATTGGCAGATGGGCGCCGCCATCGATTCACAGCTCGACCGCAATCAATATCTCAAGACCGAAATCCAGACGCTCGACAGGCAGATCGCGGAGATCCAGGACCTCGAGCAGCGCAAGAAGCGGCTCGAATCGCGCATCCAAGTCATCGAACAGCTGGAGCGCAGCCGCCCGGAGATCGTGCATGTGTTCGATCAGATCGTGAAGACGCTGCCGGACGGCGTGTATCTCACGGGCGTCAAGCAGACGGAGCGCCGCCTGACGCTCAAGGGCGTGGCGCAATCGAGCACGCGCGTCGCCTCGTACATGCGCAACATCGATGCGTCCGAATGGCTGACCGACCCCGCGCTCGACATTCTCGAAACCAAGGGCGCGACCGAGGGCGGCTCTGAGTTCACGCTGACGGCCTCGCAAGAGAATCCGCAGCTGCCCGCGAACGCGGACGAACAAGCGGTGGCGGCACGATGAGCAACTTCCTCGATCAGATTCGCGAGCTCGATCCGAACGATCCGGGTCGTTGGCCGCTCGGTGCCCGCGTGGGCGCGATCGGCCTCATCTTCGTCATCGCGACGATCGCGATGGCTTACTTCCTCGTGTGGAAGCCGAAGAAACCGGAGCTCGACACGGCGCGCGCCGAAGAGCTGACGTTGCTGGCGACGCTCGAAAACAAGGCCCGCAAGGCCGCCAATCTCGATGCGTACAAGGCGCAGCTCGCCGAGATGGAGCAGTCGTTCGGCGCGATGCTGCGCAAACTTCCGAACAAGACCGAAGTGCCGAACCTGTTGACCGACATTTCGCAGCAGGGGTCGGGCGCGGGCCTGGAGCAGCGGCTGTTCCAGCCGGCGCAGCAGGTCAACAAGGACTTCTACGCCGAGCTGCCGATCCGCATGCGACTGACCGGCTCCTATCACGCGATCGGCGCCTTCGTGAGCGGCATCGCCGCGCTGCCCCGCATCGTCACGCTGCACGACGTGGAGATCACGCCGGCGACGAAGGATCGTGGTGTCGATCAGCTGCAGTTGGATGTCACAGCGAAGACATATCGTTATCTGGATGACGAAGAGCAAGCCAGCGCGACGGCCGCGAAGCCGGCCGCCGCTCGCAAATGAGCTCAGGTGACTCGCGCACTATGAACTACCAAAGACTGTTGCTGATCGGCGCGTGCGCACTAGCCGCGGCCGGCTGTTCCAGCGATCTCGACGAACTGCAGCAGAAGGTTGCGGAGATCAAGAGCCGCCCGGGCGACCGTATCGAGCCGCTGCCCGAGATCAAGCCGTACGAATCGTTTACGTACGCGGCGTCGACCATGCGCTCGCCGTTCGTGCCGAGCGCGCCCGCGCGTAACGACGTCGCGAATGCCATTCGCCCGGACGCGAAACGCCCGCGCGAGTTCCTGGAGCAGTTCCCGATCGACACGATGAAGATGGTCGGCACGCTCCAGCTGCAGGGTCGCTCGTACGGTCTGGTCCAAGGCAAAGACGGCCTCGTTCACCGTGTCCTTCCTGGCCACTACATGGGGCAGAACGACGGCCGCGTCATCAGCATCACGCCGACGAAGATTTCGATCATCGAGATCATTCCGGACGGCGTGGGCGGCTATATCGAGCGCCCGGCAGCGCTGGCATTGACCGAATAATCGACAGGGAGAATCCCGAATGTTGTCTCGCAATCTCGCAACGTCAGCAGCTGCCAGCACGAGCAGGGAGCGGCATACCTGGGGTGCCGCCGCGCGCGTCGTTGCTGCCTGCGCGGCGCTGCTCGCCCTGGGTGGGCAAGCAGCGAGCGCTCAAGACGCGAACCGTCTCGAGAGCGTCACGGCGAACTCGCTTCCGGGCAACAAGGTGGAAGTCACGCTGCGCCTTTCCGATACGGCGCCGCAGCCGCTGACGTTCACCGTCGACAATCCGGCGCGTATCGCGCTCGATCTGCCGGCCACGTCCGTCGCGATGACCTCGCGCCGGGTCGACGTGAAGCAGGGCGTGCTCGACACGGTCAATGTCGCCGAGGCGAACGGCCGCACCCGAGTCGTCCTCAATGTCGACGCGCTGGTCCCGTACGAGACTCGCTTGCAGGGCAATACGATCGTCGTCAGCCTCGGCGCGGGCGGCGGCTCGCGCGCAGCGGCGACGACCGCCGTGACGACGGCGGCCGCGCAAATGGCGCGTCCCACCTCCGCGGTGGTGTCCGGCACGCGCACGATCAACAACGTCGATTTCCGCCGCGGCAGCGACGGCTCCGGCCGCGTCATCGTCGAATTGACGGACGCGAAGGTGCCCGCCGACTTGCGTCAGGAAGGCGGGCGCATCGTCGTCAACTTCGCGAAGACGTCCGTCGCGGACACGTTGCTGCAACGCCTCGACGTCGTCGATTTCGCCACCCCGGTCAACTCGATCGACGTGCTGCGCGTCGGCGACACGGCCCGCCTCGTCGTCAATGCGACGGGCGACTACGAGCAGCTCGCGTATCAGTCCGACAACGTCTACACGATCGAATTCAAGCCGGTCGTGAAGCTGCCGCCCGAGCTCGAGGACAAGAAGGAGTACACCGGCGAGCGCCTGACGCTGAACTTCCAGGACATCGAGACGCGCGCGGTGCTGCAGCTCCTCGGGGACACTGCCGGCCAGAACATGGTGATGAGCGATTCCATCGGCGGCAACGTCACGCTGCGTCTGCAGAGCGTGCCCTGGGATCACGCGCTCGACATCGTGATGCGCACGAAGGGCCTGGACATGCGTCGCGACGGCAATGTCATCTACATCGCGCCGGCGGCCGAAATCGCCGCACGCGAGAAGGAGCTGCTGTCCGCTCGCCAGGAAGTGCAGCAGCTGGCACCGCTGCGCACGGAGTACCTGCAAGTCAATTATGCGAAGGCGGGCGACCTCGCCGCCCTGATCAAGTCCGGCGCGGGCAGCTCGCTGTTGTCCGAGCGCGGCAGCGTCGCGATCGACGAGCGCACGAACACCCTGCTGCTGCAGGACACGTCCGAGCGCCTCGCGGACATTCGCCGCCTCGTCTCCACGCTCGACATTCCCGTGCGCCAGGTGATGATCGAAGCGCGCATCGTCATCGTGAACGACGATTTCAGCCGCGAGCTCGGCGTGCGCTTCGGCGGGCAGTTCGCGATCGGCGTCGGCGGCTCGGACGGCGAGGGCATCATCGGCGCGCGCAATCAAGCGATCGCGGACGACAATCTCGTCATTGACCATGACGGTACCGCCTCCCGCACCGGCGACGGCTGGGCGGTGCTCGACCCGCTCGACCGCTACATGGTCAACCTTCCGGTCGCGAACCCGGCCGGCCGGCTCGCCCTGACGCTCCTCGACTCGGACTATCTGGTCGACCTCGAGCTGACGGCGGCACAGGCGGAAGGCCGCGGCGAGATCATCTCCTCGCCGCGCCTGATCACGGCGAATCAGCGCGAAGCCACGATCGAGCAGGGCGTCGAAATCCCATATCAGGAATCCTCGGCGAGCGGCGCGACGACGACACAGTTCAAGAAGGCGGTGCTGAGCCTCAAGGTCACGCCGCAGATCACGCCGGACAATCGCGTCATTCTCGACCTCACGGTTTCGAAGGACAGCGTCGGTTCGCTCGTCGCGAGCGCGACAGGCGGTCTCGTGCCCAGCATCGACACTCGCGAGATCGTGACGCAGGTGCTCGTGAATGACGGACAGACGGTCGTGCTCGGCGGCATTCTCGAGTCCGAGCGCCGTGAACAAGAAAAGAAGGTGCCCCTGCTCGGCGACGTGCCGGTTCTCGGACGCCTGTTCAAGTCGACCTCGAACGTCGACAACAAGGACGAGCTCCTGATCTTCGTCACGCCGCGCATCTTGCGCGAGGGCGCAAGCCTGTACTGATTTGCCCCCAGGGGTGCGATCGACCCACAATACGCGGCCGCAGCAATGCGGCCGCGTTTTGTTTTTGGAGGGGCAGACGCCCACATCCGCCGGGCAGGGAGCCCGGAGTGCCGCGAGCGTGAAGCGCACGGCGGCCGCGAAGGGACGCGCAGGAGCTGCCAATGACCGAGAATCGCAACCTTTATCTCATCGGCCCAATGGGGTCCGGCAAGACCGCCGTGGGTCGACAGCTGGCGAAATTGCTGCATCTCGAATTTCACGATAGCGATGTCGAGGTCGAGCGCCGCACCGGAGTGGATATTCCTTACATCTTCGAGCGGGAAGGCGAGGCGGGCTTTCGCGAGCGCGAGCGCGAGGTGATCGACTCGCTCACGCAGCTGTCGAACGTGATCATCGCGACGGGCGGCGGTGCGGTCCTGCTGCCGGAGAATCGCGAGCATCTGGCATCGCGAGGTCACGTCGTGTATCTGAAGACGAGCATCCAACAGCAGCTCGAGCGCACGCGGCACGGCCGTCAGCGGCCGTTGCTGTTCACCGAGGACCCGGAGCAACGCCTCAAGGACCTGATGGCGCATCGCGCCCCGTTGTATGAATCGATCGCGACGATCACGGTCACGACCGACGGCCGGCATGTGCGAGCGGTGGCGGATGAGATCATGGAGCGATTGAGCACACAGGTGAGCGGTGAGTAGTCCGATGCGCGAACAGGTTCAAATCGATCTAGGCGAGCGCAGCTACCCGATCATCATCGGGCCGCGGCTGCTCGGCGACGCGGCGTTCCTCGCGCAGCACATCGCCGCGCGCGACTTGCTGATCGTCACGAACGAGACGATCGCGCCGCTCTATCTGCAGACGCTCACGACCGCGCTGGCAGGCAAGCGATTACGCAACGTCGTGCTGCGCGACGGCGAGCAGTACAAGACCCTGGAAAGCTTTGGCTCGATTCTCGACGCCTTGATCGATGGGCGTTTCAATCGCGATGCCGCGGTCATCGCGTTGGGTGGCGGCGTGATCGGCGACATGGCCGGCTTCGCCGCCGCCGCGTATCAGCGCGGCATCGACTACATCCAAGTGCCCACGACGCTGCTCTCGCAGGTCGATTCCTCGGTGGGCGGCAAGACCGGCGTGAACCACCCGCACGGCAAGAACATGATCGGCGCCTTCCATCAACCGCGGGCCGTCTTCGCCGATACCGAAACGCTCGCCACGCTGCCGCCCCGCGAGTTCGGCGCCGGGCTCGCCGAGGTCGTGAAATACGGCCTGATCTACGACTTGGAATTCTTGGCTTGGCTCGAGCGCAATGCCGAGGCCCTGCGCGCCCGCGACGTCGCCGCGACCGTGTTCGCCGTGCGCCGTTCCTGCGAGATCAAGGCTGCCGTTGTCGGCGCAGACGAGCGGGAGCAAGGACTGCGCGCGATCCTGAATCTCGGCCACACGTTCGGCCATGCGATCGAGACCGCGACGGGCTATACGGAATGGCTGCACGGCGAGGCCGTTGCCGCCGGCATGGTGATGGCGGTCGATCTGTCGCGTCGCATCGGCTGGGTCAGCGACGCTGATCTCGCGCGCACGATCGATCTGCTGCGGCGTTTCGAGCTCCCCGTTCAGCCCCCGCGCATCGGCGCCGAGCGCGGGCTCGCGCTCATGGGCATGGACAAGAAGGTGCTCAAGGGTCAGCTGCGCCTCGTGCTCTTGCGGCGCATGGGCGCGGCGGACATCGTGAGCGACTATCCGCAGCAGGCGCTGATGGCCACGCTGTCGGCCTACTTCGGCTGAGCCGATGCGCAGCGAAGTCGGCCCCATCGAGCTTCGCACCCCAACCCGCGGTCTCGCGCGCGAGCCGCATCGCGAATGAGTGTAGGCACCATGTCATACACGCTCGCCCCTTACGCGGCCTTCGATGAGCGCTCTCGTGGACGCCGTTACGCGGAGCCGGCGCCGACGCTGCGCGCCGAGTTCCAGCGCGATCGCGACCGCATCATTCACTCCACCGCGTTTCGCCGCCTCGTGTACAAGACACAGGTGTTCGTGAATCACGAAGGCGATCTGTATCGCACGCGTCTGACGCATTCGATCGAGGTCGCGCAGATCGCACGTACGATCGCGCGAGCGCTGCAGCTCAACGAGACGCTGGTCGAGGCGATCTGTCTCGCGCACGATCTGGGACACACGCCGTTCGGACACGCGGGCCAGGACGCGCTCAATGCCTGCATGCGCCCGCACGGCGGGTTCGAGCACAATTTGCAGTCGTTGCGCGTCGTCGACGAGCTGGAAGAACGCTATGCCGCGTTTCCCGGCCTCAATCTCACGTTCGAAACGCGCGAGGGCATCTTGAAGCATTGCTCGCTGAACAATGCGAGGCAGCTCGGCGAGGTCGGTGAACGGTTCATCAAGCGCCGGCAACCGTCGCTCGAAGCGCAGATCGCGAATCTCGCCGACGAGATTGCCTACAACAACCACGATCTCGACGACGGCCTGCGCGCCGACCTCATCACGATCGACGAGCTCAAGGAAGTCGCGCTGTTTCGCGATCGATTCGAGACGGTCGTCGCGGCGTATCCGGAGGTGAGCGGCCGCCGGCTGATTCACGAAGTCGTGCGGCGCATGATCAACCGCGTCGTCACGGATCTGATCGAGACGAGCGCCGATGCGATCGCGGCGGCGGATCCCGCCGACATCGACGCGGTGCGCGAGCGCTCGGCGCCCTTGATCGGCTTGAGCGACGCGGTCGCCGCGGAGCATCAAGAGCTGAAGCGCTATCTGCGCGACCACGTGTACCGCCACTACCGCGTGCTCAGGATGACGAACAAGGCGAACACCGTGGTCAGCGGCTTGTTCGAGACGTTCTTCGCCCGTCCCGAGTTGATGCCGACGGAGCACTTCGAGGCCGCGCACGACATGGAAAGCCAGGGTGGCGAAACGGGCCGGGCGCGCGCGGTCGCGGACTACATCGCCGGGATGACGGACCGCTTCGCGATCATGGAATACGAGCGCCTGTTCGACCCGGCGAAGCGCAGCTGAGCGTGCACGTTCGCACGTGAGGCTGTAGCCTGTAGCGCCTTCGTTTGCGGCTCGATTCGACGTGACTGACCTCAAGAACGACCTGTTTCTCCGCGCCCTGCTGCGTGAACGCGTGGACCGCACGCCCGTCTGGATGATGCGGCAGGCCGGCCGCTATCTCCCGGAGTACCGCGCGACGCGCGAGCGCGCCGGCAGCTTTCTGCAGCTGTGCATGAACCCCGAGCTCGCGTGCGAGGTGACCTTACAGCCGCTCGAGCGGTTTCCGCTCGATGCCGCCATCCTGTTTTCCGACATCCTGACGATTCCGCACGCCCTCGGCCTGGGATTGCAGTTCGAAACCGGTGAAGGGCCGCGCATCGAACGGCCCGTGCGCTCGCAAGCGGATGTCCGCCGGCTCGGCGTGCCCGATCCGCACGTCGAGCTGCGCTACGTGATGGATGCCGTGACACTCATTCGTCGCGAGCTGCACGGACGGGTGCCGTTGATCGGCTTCGCGGGCAGCCCGTGGACCGTCGGCACGTACGTCGTCGAAGGCGGCAGCTCCCGCGAATTCTCGAAGATCAAGGCGATGATGTACGACACCCCGAGCGTGTTGCACGAGCTGCTCGATCTGCTCGCGCGTTCGACGCTCACGTACCTCAACGCGCAGATCGACGCGGGTGCGCAGGCGATCATGATCTTCGATACCTGGGGCGGTGTGCTGACGCCCGCGCAGTATCGCGAGTTCTCGCTGCAATACATGTCGCGCATCGTCGATGGGCTGACGCGCGAGCGCGACGGGCGGCGCGTGCCCGTCATCCTGTTCACGAAGGGCGGCGGTGCCTGGCTTGCCGACATGGCGCAGACGAAATGCGATGCCTTGGGTGTCGATTGGACGACGGATCTCGCGACGGCGCGCCGCGCCGTCGGCGATGCGAAGGCACTACAGGGCAATCTCGATCCTTCCTGTCTGTACGCATCGCCCGAGCGGATTCGCGAAGAGGTTGCCCGCGTGCTCGCGAGCTACGGCCACGGCCATGGTCACGTATTCAACCTCGGCCACGGCATTCATCCGCAAATCCCGCCCGCGCATGCGGGCGCGATGATCCAGGCGGTGCATGACTTGAGTCCGCAATACCACGTGGACTGAGCTCGGTGCCCCTCTCCCGCCGCGCGGGAGAGGGGCGATCGAACAAGCCGCAGCAGCGGCCGGACGCGCTACGCCGAAGCGTCGCTCGAGCCCTGTTTCAGCTCATCGCGCAGCGCGCGACGCAGAATCTTGCCGACGTTCGTTTTCGGCAGCTCGTCCCTGAAATACACGTGCCGCGGAGCCTTGTAGCCGGTGAGCTGCGTGCGCGCGTGATCGATGACCTGCTGCTCGGTCAGATTCGGGTCCTTCTTCACGATGAAGAGCGCAACGGTTTCGCCCGACCGTTCGTCGGGCTGCGCGACCGCCGCGACTTCCAGCACCCCGGGATGGCTCGCGACGACGCTCTCGACTTCGTTCGGATACACGTTGAAGCCGGACACGAGGATCATGTCCTTCTTGCGGTCCTCGATATAGACGAACCCTTCTGCGTCGACCCGCCCGATATCGCCAGTCCGCAACCAACCGTCGGGCGACAGCACCATTGCCGTCTCATCCGGCCGGTTCCAGTAACCGCGCATCACTTGCGGGCCGCGCACGCAGATCTCGCCAATCTCGCCGACGCCGAGATCGCGGCCGTCCTCGTCGCGAATCGCGAGCTCCGTCGACGGAATCGGCAACCCGATCGAGCCATTGAACTCGTGCGGTGCGAACGGATTGATGCACGCGGCCGGCGACGTTTCCGTCAGTCCCCACGCCTGCGTCAGCACATTGCCCGTCACCTGTTTCCAATGTTCGGCGACCGAGCGCTGCACCGCCATGCCGCCGCCGAGTGAAATGCGCAGCGCGCTGAAGTCGACTTCGGCGAAGCCGGGCGTGTGCAGCAATGCGTTGAACAGCGTGTTGACGCCGCTGATGTAACTGAAGCGGTACTTCTTGAGCTCGCTCACGAACGCGGGGAAATCGCGCGGATTCACGATCAGGACGTTGTGCGCGCCGAACTTGAGGAACACCATCCAGTTCGCCGTCAGCGCGAAGATGTGATACAGCGGCAGTGCCGTGATGACCGTGTCCTCGCCGAAGCGGGCCGCCGTCCCGATCCATGACGCCGACTGCAACGCGTTCGCCACCATATTGCGATGCGTGAGCATTGCGCCCTTCGCGACGCCGGTCGTGCCGCCGGTGTATTGCAGGAAGGCGATGTCCTCATGGCCGAGCGGCACGCGGGTGAATTGGCGATAGCGCCCTTCGGCGAGCGCGTCGTTGAAGCGGATATGCCGCGGCAGATGCCAGGCGGGCACTTGCTTGCGCACGTGGCGCACGACGAGATTCACGATCGACGACTTCGGCCACTTCAGCTGATCGCCGACGCCCGTGACGATGACGGTCTTGAGATCCGTATTCTCGATCACGCCCGCCAGCGTGTGCGCGAAGTTCTCGAGAATCAGGATCGCGGTCGCGCCCGAATCCTTGAGCTGATGCTCGAGCTCGCGCGCCGTGTAGAGCGGATTCGTGTTGACGACGGTGAGACCGGCGCGCAGCGCGCCGTAGAGAGCGATCGGATACTGCAGCACGTTGGGCAGCATGATCGCGATGCGATCGCCCTTTTTCAGCTCCGCCACTTCCTGCAGATACGCCGCGAAGTCGCGCGACAGCTGCTCGTACGTCCCGTAATCGATCGTACGCCCCATGCTCGTGAACGCCGGCTTGTCGGCGAAGCGTTCGACGCTTTCCGCAATGAGGTCGACGAGCGATGCGTACTCGTCAGGATTGATCTCCTCCGGCACGCCGACCGGATAGTTCGTAAGCCATATCTTTTCCATCGATTCCCCCGCGCTGCCGCGTCATTTTTGCAAAAGCGGCTCGAGCACCGGCCACATGTTGTCGAGAAGTATTGGTTGCGCCTGCGCTGTCGGATGGATGCCGTCAGCCTGCATCAGCGCCGGATCGAGCGCGACCTTGTCGAGAAAGAAATCCAGATGCTGCACGCCGTATTGCTTCGCAAGCTCGCCATACAGCGCATGAAAGCCGTCGGCGTAGGCCGGCCCATAGTTCGTCGGCATGCGCATGCCGATCAGAACGACCTTCGCGGGCAGCGCCTGAATCTGTTTCAGCATCGCCTCGAAATTCGCGCGCACCTGCTTCAGCGGCAGGCCTCGCAAGCCGTCGTTGCCGCCGAGCTCGAGGATCACGATCGCGGGCTTATGCAATTCCAGGGCGCGCGGCAGGCGATTCAACGCACCGCCGGTCGTGTCGCCGCTGATGCTGGCATTCACGACCTGGTAACCGTACCCTTCCTGCGTCAATTTGCGCTCGAGCAGCGCGACCCAGGTCGCATTCACCGCCACACCGTAGCCGGCGCTCAGGCTGTCCCCTACGACCAGAATGACGGGCTTGCCGGCGGGTGCGGCGGCCTGGCTCGACACGGCGCAACCCAGGGTCAAGAGAATTGCCGAGACGAGCCGCGCGCACGAACTAAATCGCGCGCGGGCAGTCGATCCGAAGCCCCACGAAAAACGCGACCAAGACAGCCACATGAGCATTGCGGAACCGGTCCTCAAGGCAGAAAGAATCACGAAGCAGGTTAGCAGTCCCGAAGGAACGCTGACCATCCTTGCAGAAGTGGACGTGCACATTGCAGCCGGAGAGACCGTCGCGATCGTCGGCGCCTCCGGCGCGGGCAAATCCACGCTGCTGGCGCTGCTCGCGGGCCTCGACGAGCCCTCTGGCGGGCGCGTGTGGCTCAATGGCTCGGAGCTCACCGCGCTCGACGAAGACGGTCGTGCGGCCGTGCGTGCTCGCCACGTGGGATTTGTCTTCCAAAGCTTCCATCTGGTTCCCTCGCTCACCGCGATCGAGAACGTGATGCTGCCGCTCGAGCTCGCGGGTCAGCCGAATGCCCGCGCCGCGGCCGCGGAAGTTCTTGCAAAGGTCAATCTGACGGCGCGCCGCGAGCACTACCCGCGTCAACTCTCTGGCGGCGAGCAGCAACGTGTCGCGATCGCGCGTGCGTTCGTCACGCGCCCGGCCGTGCTGTTCGCCGACGAGCCCACGGGCAACCTCGATACGCAGACCGGTGCGCGCATCATGGACCTGCTGTTCGATCTGAATCGCGACACGCACACGACGCTGATCGTCGTCACACACGACCTCGGGATCGCACAACGCTGCGGGCGCACGATCCGCATCGAAGCAGGACGCGTCGTATGAAGGCGCTGCGGCTGGCGTTCCTGGCGCTCGCGCGGGACGGCAAGTCCGGCGAGCTGCGCGTGCTGCTGCTGGCGCTGCTCGTCGCGGTGTCCGCGCTCACCGCGGTCGGCTTCTTCACGAACCGCGTCAGCCGCGCCGTCGATCAGCAAGCGGGTGAGGTCCTCGCCGCGGACCTGCGCTTGCGCTCGAACAATCCGATCAGCCGCGACTACTTTCAACTGGCCGAATCGCGCGGGCTCGAAACCGCCGAGCTGGCGACGTTTCCGAGCGTCGTATTCGTCGGCGAGGAAAGCTCGCTGACTGCGATTCGCGCGGTCACGGACGAATATCCGCTGCGCGGCAGCCTGCGCGTCGCCGACGTGCCGTTCGAGAAGGGCGTCGCGACCGATGCCGTGCCCGGCAAGGGCGAAGCGTGGCTCGAGCCGCGCCTCATGGCGCAGCTCGGGGCGAAGGTCGGCGATCGTGTGAGCGTCGGCTCCATGGAGCTGACGATCACGAAGGTGCTCGACTATCGTCCCGACCAGGGCTCGACGTTCGTCGATCTCGCGCCGACGCTGCTCATGCGCATGGACGATCTGCCGGCGACGGCGCTCGTCCGCACCGGCAGCCGCATCTCCTACGCCGCGCTGTTCGCGGGTGATCCTGCCGCGATCACGCAACTGAAGACCGATCTGGAAGCGCGCAAGACGAGCAGCGAGCGCATCTCCGATCTTGCCGACGCGAGCCCGCAAATCCGTTCGGCGATCGATCGCGCGGGTCGCTTCCTGAGCTTGTCCGCGCTGGTGACGATCCTGCTCGCGGCGATTGCCGTGGCGATTGCCGCGCGCCGCTACGTTTCGCGGCACCTCGACACCGTGGCGCTGATGAAGAGCATGGGTGCGCCGCAACGCCTGGTGCTGCAGATCAGCGTGCTCGAGCTGCTGATGATCGCGATCGTCGCGGGCGTGGTCGGATCGTTGATCGGCTACGCGGCGCAGGCGGGCATCGCGCTCATGCTGCGCGATCTCGTGCGCGGCGAACTGCCGCCCCCGTCGCTGACCGCGGGCGGTCTCGGCTTGATGACATCCATCCTCATGCTCATCGGCTTCGCGCTGCCGCCGCTGCTGCAGCTGCGCCACGTGCCGCCGGCCCGCGTCTTGCGCCGCAATCTCGAGCCGCCTCCGCTCAAGTACGCGACCGTGTACGGCACTGCGATCGCGTCGCTCGTGGCGCTGCTGTGGTGGCTGCTGCGCGATTGGGAGCTGCTCGCGTACGTCGTGCTCGCGACCGCCGGAACGTTCGCGGTGTTGTTCGGCGCGGGTTGGCTGCTCGTGCGCGGCCTCGGCCGGTTGCGCGGCAGCGTCGGCGTCGCGTGGCGCTATGGCATCGCGAACATCGCGCGCCGCGGCCGCGACAGCGTCGTACAGATCATCGCGTTCGGTCTGGGCCTGATGGTGCTGTTGCTGTTGGCGGTCGTGCGCAACGATCTGATGCAGGAATGGCGCGCCAGCCTGCCGGCGGATGCGCCGAACTATTTCATGATCAACATCCGCGCGGATCAGGTCGAGCCGATCGAGGCGTTCTTCGCGGAGCGCCAGGTGCCGGCGCCCGAGCTCGTGCCGATGATTCGGGCGCGGCTCATCGAGGTCAACGGCAAGAGCGTGAACGAGCACCGCCTGCCGACGGATCGCGGCCGCGAATTCGCCGAGCGCGAAGCGAACCTCACGTGGTCGAAGGATCTGCAGGAGAGCAACACGATCGTCGCGGGCCAATGGTGGCGCGAGGGCGACGGCGGCGGTCCGCGGGTGTCGGTCGAGATCGAGCTCGCGCGCGCGCTCGGCCTTGCGATCGGCGACCGCCTGACCTACGACGTCGCCGGCGAGCGCATCGAGGCGCGCGTCACGAATTTCCGCGAGGTGCGCTGGGACACGTTCCTGCCGAACTTCTTCATGGTGTTCTCGCCGGGCGTGCTCGACGATGCGGCCGGCACATACATCACGGCCGTGCACATCCCGGACGACCGCCGTTCGATGATGATCGACTTCACCCGCGATTTCCCGGAGGTCACGGCCATCGACCTCGAAGCGATCATCACTCAAGTACGCAGCGTGATGGACAAGGCGACGCTGGCCGTCCAGTACGTCTTCGGTTTCACGCTGCTGGCCGGCATCACGGTGCTGCTCGCGGCGATTCAAGCGACGCGCGACGAGCGCCGTTACGAAAGCGCGATGCTGCGGACGCTCGGGGCGAGCCGGCGCGTCGTGTTCCAGGGCGTGGCCGCGGAGTTCGCGACGCTGGGGCTGCTATCGGGAGCGCTGGCGGCGATCGGCGCGAGCGCCGCGGGGTATTTCCTCGCGCAGGAGCTGTTCGATCTCGATTACACGTTCGATCCGCTCGTGTGGGTGGTGGGCTTGATTTCCGGCACCCTGCTCGTCGGCTTGAGCGGCACGCTCGCGACGCGCTCCGTCGTCAATCATCCGCCGATCGCGACGCTGCGCGGCGGCTGAGATGCGCGCGGCGCGGCTTCGGCCGCGCCGTGGATCACTGCAGGCCCAGCATCACCCAGCCGATCTCCTCCGGCTGGCCCCGCCAGGTGTAGCCGTCGAACTTCAACAAGTAATCGCCGGGCCCGAACGCCGACGAATTGAGCGCGAAGCGCAGCTCCTTGTTGGAGTCGCGCGCAAGGCGCCGAAGCTGCATCACGCGACTGCCGTCCGCCTTGTCGATCGTCACCTGAAACGTGTTGTAGCTGCCCGCGGTCACGTCGACGAAGATGTCCATCAGCTGCGGAGGATTCGGCCAGCCGATGACGACCGTCGGCTGCGCGGGCTTCGCGCGGCTGAGCTGCAGTCGATAGGTCTGCACACTGCTCGGTGCCTGCAGCTGCAACGACTGCTGAGTCTGCTTCAGCTCCTTCAATTCTTTCGCGAGCGCGCTGGCGTGCATGCCATACGCGACGATGCCGCCGATCGCGGCGATCAGCGCGAAGCCCATGCCGAACAGCAAGGCTCGATTGCCGCCGACCGCCGCTGTCGTGTGCCAGCGCTCATCGTCCTTGTCGTCGTCGAAATCGTTCTCGGTCGCGCGCAGCGCCGCGTGTGTCGTGCTGGAAGGAATCGCTTGGAAAACGCCCGTTTCGCTGTCGTCCAGCGGACGGCGCGACAGGCGCGCCTTGAGGCGCACCGGAATCGGCAAGGTATTGAGGAACTGCGGATGTTCGAGGCAGTACTTCTCGAATTCGCGCGCCTCGCGGACCGTCAGCTCGCCCGCGAGATAGCGGTCGACGATGTGCTCACTGTCGATGTAGTTGCGATCCATGGTTCAGCCCGGCCGTGTTGCGACTCGTCGGACGCTCAGCGTCCTTCGTCCTGCTCCGCCTGACAATGCGCGCACTTCGGCCAATACGGTTTCGCCATCAGGTCGAGCGTGGCGCGATTGCCTTGCGCGAAGAACTCACGCATTGCCTGCGATTCCGGATCGTCGGCATAGCCGAGCCCGACGATGCGTACCTGCGTCATCGAGCCGGCAGGCGCCAGGTAGATCACCGTCCACGGGCCGCGCATGACGTTCTTGAACGGAAAGTTCGCGGGCGCCTGCTTGATCCGCAGCGCGAGCATGCGCTCCGGATCGAACGCGAGGATCTCGTTCACGATGGTATTCGCGTCGCCGAGCGCGCCCTTGGGATCGTAGTGCGTGCGAATCTCACCACCGACCTTCAGATCGACGTCCGCATGCGCGACGCCGGTCGCCTTGAAGCCCGCGCTCGTCGTGAACATGCGCCAGACCTCGGCGACGGACGCGTTGATAAATCCCTCGGTCACCTGGGGCTCGGCTGCCCGCGCGGGGGACATGATCAGGCTGCCGGCCAGCGCGATGAGTAAGATCAGGCCCTTCGTCATAGTGCGATCCCCGAACGATTTGTGGTCCACGACGCATTATTGTTGCAGACCTATGGCCGATACTGACAGGCCACCGTATCGGCTCTCATATTGAAAGTCCTTGGATTTTCTGGCTACTTAGCGCCGCATGATCCTCACGCTGGAAGTGATGGGAGAACAGGCCAAAGACCTGGGCACGGCCAGCCGCAGGGTCTTCGATTCCATCGGCGGCACGATCGGTCGCCTCCCGGACAACGATTGGGTCTTCCCCGATCCCTATGTGTCCGGTCGCCACGCGCTGATTCGTTATCTCAATGGCAAGTTCTTCGTCGAGGACACGAGCACGAACGGCGTGTTCGTGAATTCGCCGGACCATCGGATCCAGCGCGGCCAGGCCTATCAGCTGAAGGACGGCGATCTGCTGTACATCGATGCCTATCGAATCCAGGTCACGATCGCCAAGCCGATCCCGGCGCAGCGGGAGGAGCGCGATCCGTTCGAGCTGCTCGATCCTCGCGCGGTGCGGAACGACCGAACGGTCGCCATGCCATCCCGCGAGCACGACTGCACCGAAGCCTTGGCGCGCCACGGTGACGGAGCCGCGGTCGAATGGTTCGACACGAGCGCCGACGAGCCCGTCGCCAAGGTGAGCGTGGCACCTCCGAAGCGGCTGGCGCCGCCGCCGTCGCGAACGGCGCCGCCCGCGCCGCGCGAGGCGAAGTCAAGCAGCCACGCGCGCGCAGAAGGTGAGCTGCTGCGGGAGATGATCGCGTCAGCCGGGATGGCGGGCGTCGAGCCCTCGAAGGAGCTGGCACGCACGCTGGGTGCCGTGCTGCGCGTCGCGGTCGGCGGCGTGATGGACGTGCTGCGCGCCCGCGAGCGCATGAAAGACGACATGCGGGTCCGCGGCACCACGTTCAAAGCGGCGGACAACAATCCGCTCAAGTTCTCGGCGAACGTGGATGACGCTTTCCACAACCTGTTCGTCAAGCACAATGCGGCGTATCTGGGTCCGCCCGAAGCGTTCGATGACGCGTTACGCGACATCCGCGAGCATCAGGCCGCGCTCGTCGCCGCGGTGCGGTTGGCATTCGAAGCCATGCTGGCGCGGTTCGATCCGGCTAGGCTGACGGACGATTTCGATCGTCACATGAAAAAGGGCTCGCTCCTCGGAACGCCGGCGAAGCTGCGTTACTGGGATGCGTATTGCGAGAAGTTTGCGGACATGGCCAAGGACGCGGATACGAGCTTCCGGACGCTGTTCGGCGAGGAGTTCGCGAAGGCTTATGAAGATCAGTTGGAACGGCTTCACGCGGCGGCGCGTAGTCGCACAAAATAGCGGCGGACACGGCGCTCACTGCAACGAGCGATCGGTCGGGAGAGCGGACGTGTTCGATGACACCTTGGTGGAAGAAGATATTCAACCCAAGTACTCCTCCGCAGGTCTGACCGACACCGGCCGCGTCCGGCCGACGAACCAGGACGCGTATCTGGCTCGAGACGGCGCGTGCCTGTGGGTCGTAGCCGACGGCATGGGCGGGCATCGTGACGGCGACGTCGCCAGTCGCATGGTCTGCGAGGCCCTGCAAGGCTTCGAGCCCAGCGCGAAGCTCGAAGGCAGCATCGACACCCTGCGTCGGCGCACGGGCGAGGTGAATGCGCGGTTGTATGCAGCCGCCGTTCGCGCGATCAATCCGATTCAAAGCGGCACGACCGTCGTCATGATGGTCGCTCACGGCACCTCCTGCGCGATTTTGTGGGCGGGTGACAGCCGCGCCTACCGCTTGCGGGATCACACGCTCGTGCAGCTCACGACCGATCACACCTGGGCGGCCGAGCTGCAGCTGGCGGACGCGCTTGCGGAAGAGGCCGATCATGCGATCACCCGCGCCGTCGGCGGCGAGGCGACGCTGCAGCTGGATACCAGGCGCGACCGCGTGAGGCTCGGCGATCGCTATCTGCTGTGTTCCGACGGACTCACGCGCGAGCTGTCGAGCGCCAGGATCACGCAGCTACTCGGCACCGGCAGCGTCGACGAGGCTGCCAAGGCGCTGATCGATGCGACGCTCGCGCACGGCGCCCACGACAACGTAACCGTCATCGTCGTCGATGCCGCCTGACGCAGGATCGGCCGACATGATCCCCACGCGAGTCGACGATCGCGCGACGCGCGTCGATACCGAGCTCGCAACGCAGGCGCACACGGTGCGCGTCGCGCCGCCGGCGACACTCGTGCGCGAGCCGCAGGCTGAGGCGCATCTGCCCGATCGCACGCAAGTCATCGCGGAACGCCTCGTCCACTCGCTCGATCAGGTCCATGCCACACGTCACGGCCCATTGCGGCCGGGCGACGTCGTGAAGGACCGCTTCGTGCTCGAACGAGTGATCGGCAAGGGCGGCATGGGCCTCGTCTTCGCGGCGCTCGATCGGCGCAAAGCAGAGGTTCAGGACCCGAATCCGCGCGTCGCCTTCAAGGTGTTGAACGCGGACTTCGCCAACCATCCGCAAGCGCTGATCGCCTTGCAGCGCGAGGCGCGCAAGGCACAGACGCTCGCGCATCCGAATGTGGTCACCGTGTTCGATTTCGACCGCGACGGCGACACCGTGTACCTGACGATGGAGCTGCTGCGCGGCCGCTCGCTCGAGGCCATCGTGCGCGAAGCACGCGGCGGCGGTGTCGAGCCGCACGTTGCCCTGTCCATCGTACGCGGCATCGCGGAGGGGCTCGCGTATGCGCATCGCAAGGGCATCGTGCATTCCGATCTGAAGCCCGGCAACGTGTTCGTCCTCGACGACGGCACGCCGAAGATCCTCGATTTCGGTATCGCGCGCGCCGTTCCGAGCAGCGCCGCGCACGAAGCGGATGTGTTCGACGCCGGCACGCTCGGTGCCTACACCGAGGCGTATGCGACCGACGAGATGGTCGTCGGCGGCGCGCCGCATCCGACGGACGACATGTACGCGCTCGGCATCATCGGCTACGAGCTCCTCACGGGCTGCCACCCGTACGAGCGCCGCAGCGCGCGCGAGGCTCGCGCGCTCGGCATGAAACCGCGACCGCTCAAGGGCGTGCAGCGGCGCGAAGCGCGCGCGCTCGAGCGCTGTCTGGCGTTCGACCGCGCACAACGTCCGCAAGACGCCGCCGAATTCCTGCAAGCCATTCGCGGCGTCTCGCCGCTCCTGAAGTCGGCCCTCGTGGCGACAGTCGTGCTCGGGCTCGCCGCGGGCTACTTCTCGTTCGCAAGCTATCGCGACACGAGCCCCGCCGTGCCGTTCAGCGAGCTGCCGGCCGCGACGCAACAGGAGTTTCGCGACCTGATGAAACAAGGCGACGGCGAGCTCGCGTTCTTCCTGCGCGAGGGGAATGCGTTCGCATTGAATTCCGCCGTCGAGAACTATGCGGCGGCCTACGCGCTGCACGTCCGCAATCGGGAAGCCGTGCGCGCGCTGAACCGCGTCGCGACCGCCTGGCTCGAAGCGGCACGGGACGCCGAGGAGCGGCGGCAGATCGCGCGCTCGCTGCTCGAGCGCAGCGACCATTACGCGCGCTATTCGCCCGTCGTCGAAGCCGCCAACGCAGCCCGGCGATGACGCGCGGCTTCTCCATGGACGGTAAGATCGCACCAGGACGCTCACGCTGGATCGTCGCGCAGGCGTGGGGCGCGGCGATCGTCGTCTATGCCGTCGCGATCGCCACGGCGACGCCGCGCGCGTTGATGTGGATCAACGACATCGCCTGGGCGCTCGCTTCGCTTGTCGCCTGTCTTCTCTGTGTGCGTACCGCGCGCCGCATCGATCCGTTGTCCCGCGCCGCATGGATGTGGCTCGCCGTCGGCTGTGGCAGCTGGTTCGTCGGCCAGCTGCATTGGAACATCAACGAGCTGCTTCTCGGCGTGATGATCACCTATCCGAATGTCGGCCAGGTCTTCTACTCGTCGTTCGCCGCGTGCACGATTGCGGGCATTCTGCAGATGCCGCAGGTGCGCGGCGGCTCGCCGTTCACGCTCAGGCATATCGGCAACATCGGGCTCGTCGTGTGCTGTCTCGTGGCGGCGAGCGTGCTCGGCTTGCTCGAGCTGTTGCTCACGACGACGCTTTCGTTCGGCCAGCTCCTCGGCGGCGGCATTCACAGTCTGCTGCTCGCGGGAGCGTTTCTGGTCGCGTTGTTCGCCTTGTGGACGTATCGCTGGAACCGCGCCTGGACGCCGATGCTCCTGCTCACGCTCGGCGCCGGCGTCTATTCCGTGACGAATCTGATCCATTCCCACGCGCTGCTGTCCGGCACGTATGTCGAGAGCGATCTCATCAATGCCAGCTGGTGCGCGGTGTTCGGGTGCTTCGCCTGGGCGGCGCACGAGCGCTGGTGGCTGGAGCTGCATCCGACCGTCGAGGCGCCGCAACGCATGCTCGCGCGCGAGCACCTGCTGGAAGCGATCATTCCCGCGCTGTTGATCGCGACGATCGTCGGCGTCGCGCTCGTCGCGGCGCCAAACGTGTCGCCGCGCGCGCTCGGGATCGCGGCGGTCGTGTTCATCTTGTTCGCGATCATTCTGGGCATGCGCGAAGCGTGGATTCAGAGCGAATCGCAGCGCCTGAACGACGAGCTCATCGATGCGAACGAGCGGCTCGCGCTCGCGAACGCCGACCTGCAGGCGAGCGAGCAGCGCTATCGTGAGCTGAATCGCGAGCTGGAGGCGCGCGTCGCGCAACGCACGACCGAGCTCGAAAAGGCGTATGAGGAGCTGGAAGGTTTCGCGTATGCGGTCGCGCACGATTTGAAGTCGCCGCTGCGATCGATCAACAGCTTCGCGCACCTGCTGCGCGAGCACTTGGGCGCGGACAGCGCGCCGGAAATCCAGGCGTATCTGGATCGCATTCGCAGCGGCTCGCTGAAAATGGCCGTGTTGATCGACGATCTGCTCGAGTACTCGCACATCGAACGCCGCGCTCTGAGCATCAGCAAAGTGGACGTCGCGGCGACGGTGGGCTCGATCCTGACGCAGTGTGCCGATGAGATTCAGCGCCGTTGCGTCGAGGTGCAGCTCGATCTCGAGCCGCTGCAGCTGCTCGTCGATGCCGAGGGCCTCATGCTCGTGCTGCGCAATCTCATCGAGAACGCGCTCAAGTACACGCGGCAGATTCCCGCGCCGTCGTTACGCATTCGAGCGCGGCGCGAGGGCGCGGCGGCGCTGCTCGAGGTCGCCGACAACGGCATCGG
Source organism: Pseudomonadota bacterium (assembly GCA_023428645.1). Lineage (GTDB taxonomy): Bacteria > Pseudomonadota > Gammaproteobacteria > Steroidobacterales > Steroidobacteraceae > Steroidobacter. Next base: position 5,437 of record JAEYXD010000038.1, on the reverse strand, counting down.
CTTCGACATGGCGCATCACGATCAGATCTTCAAGATTTTCCAGCGCCTGCATCGCGACGATCAGTATCCTGGAACCGGCATCGGGCTCGCGTTGGTGCGCAAGGCGGTCGAGCGCATGGGCGGTCGTGTGTGGGCACAGAGTGAGCCTGGCGCGGGCGCGAGATTTTTCGTGGAGCTGCGGATGCACCCGATCCCGGCGAGCGAGAGCCGGGGCGAGGAGGGGCTCGCGAGCGTGCGGTCGTGACGGGCGCCTAAGCGTGCGCTGCCGGCCGGCCCCACACCGACGCGATCCGCGCCGGCATCGGTTTGCGATCGAGCGTCAATACGAGCGTGAGCGTGCCCAGCACCGTCAGCACGATCCCGACCGCGAACATCGTCGGATAGCCGAGATGATCGGCGATGAGCGCGGCCGAGAACTGGCCCGCGCTGCTCACGAGCACATACACGCTCGCCAGCAGCGTGTAATCCGTGCCGGCGTGGTCCGGATTGGATGCGTCCATCATCAGCGTGAACAGCGCGACCGTCGCCATCGTGCTCACGACGCCTTCGACGATCGTCGCGCCCCATAGGAGCTCGACGCCGCCGAAGCCGAGCGACGACAGCCAATACGGAACGAACGTCACTGCCTGTCCGAGTCCCGCCGCGAACAGCGCGAACCTGCGTCCGACGCGGAACGTGAACACACCGCCGAGCAGCGCGCCGACCAGGCTCGTCGTGGAGCCGACCGTGCCTTTCATGAGCGCGATCGTCTCTGTGCTGAGATCCTGATCCTTGAGGAACGGGCTCAGCAGCGTCGACACCATCGCGTCGCCGAAGCGGAAACAGAAAATCAGGCCCGCGAAGCCGAGCATTCCAGGCACGAGCAGCCGCCGCAGCCAGCCGATCGCAAGCGCGGCGAAGCGCGGGACGGCCCTCGCCGGCATGGACTCCGGCAGCGCGGGCGATTGCGCAAGCAGCGCGCGCGAGGTCAGCACCGGCAGCACCGTGATCGCGAGCAGCACGGCCATGCACGCGAACATCGTCGACCAGTTCGTCTTCGCGAACACCCATAGCAGCAACCCGCCGCCCAGGATCATGCCGACGCGATACGCGCCGACCTGCACGGCGTTGGCGAGCCCGCGTTCGCGACTGTCGAGCAGACGCACGGCGAGCCCGTCCGTCACGACATCCTGCGAAGCGGCGATCACATTGAACACGAATGCGCCAACGATGACGGGCATATAGCTCGCATCCAGATTCATTTGGCTGAGCAGGAGGGCGCCGACGACGGTGCTCACCTGAAACGAGAGGAGCCAGGCCCTGCGGGTGCCGAGCTGATCCAGATACGGCGCCCACAGGAACTTCAGTGCCCATGGCAGGTACAACAAGCTCAAGGCACTGATCGCCGTCAACGACAAGCCCGCTTCGCGCAGTACGACCGGCAGCGCGAGCGTGAAGAATCCGAACGGCAGGCCCTGCGCCAGGTACAGGGCACTGAGCAGGACGATTTTCTGCGTTGCTCGCTCCGAGCTCATCGGCATCCTTTGGCGTGCGCGCACCCGCGCGCAGAGGGGTGTAACCAACGGCGGCGATCGTCGCATGAACGTGTGACATGCGCTCGCGCCGGCCCCGCGGGCCTCCGCGCTCGGGTTCGGCGCGCGGTTCGTGTATGTTCGCGTAACTCTAAAGACAGCAGCAGGCCCGCGCGTCTCTCATGTCCTGGATCATCGAAGGCTTCACACTCATCCTGAGCACCGTTGCCGCGCTGCTGCCGATCGTGAATCCATTTTCGGCGGTCGGGCTCGTCGTCACGATCACGGCTGGCCTCACGGAAGCCGAGCGCACCGAGCAGGTACGCCGTGCATGCGTGTACATGTTTTTCATTCTCACGACGTTCCTCGTCGCGGGCGGCGTCATCATGACGTTCTTCGGCATCTCGATTCCCGGCCTGCGCATCGCCGGCGGCATGGTCGTGAGCTACCTCGGGTTTCGCATGTTGTTCCCCGAAATGCCCGCGATCTCGAAGCAGGAGCAGGTCGAGGCCATGCACAAGCCGGATGTGTCGTTCACGCCGCTCGCCATGCCCAGCTTGAGCGGACCGGGCTCCATCGCCGTCGTGCTCGGCGTGTCATCCACGATTCAGGGGCACGGGCATCTGGTGTTCGGCTACGCGTTCGTCGCGCTCGGCATCGCCGTGACCGCGGTCATTTCGTACGCCGTGCTGCGCGCGGCGACACGCCTCGATCGGTTTCTGGGTGCGACCGGCATGAATGCGATGGCGCGCATCATGGGCTTTCTGCTCATTTGCATCGGTGTGCAATTCGTCATCAACGGCGTGACAGCGATCGCCAGCCCCTGAACGAGCCCGCCATCGGGGCGCAGGCGCTGATCGCGGAGTGAATCGACTCACTTCAGCACCGGGCGCTGCACGGCCACGACCTTGCCATCCTCGAACGAGAGCGACCCGGTTAGAAAGCCGGTCGTGCCGATCTCCAATGTGTACAACAGGGCGCGCCGGCCTTCAGCGTCGGGTCGCAGCGCCGTCGGTTTGCCGAGAATCTCGATCGTCTGCAGTTCGCTCATGCCGGGTTTCACCCGCTCCCAGGCGGCAGCGTTGAGCCACTTCTGCGGATCGTCGCTCGCGGGCGGCGTGTCGTTGCGCGGCACATAGGCGGGCTCGGCGCCGCGCAGGCGCTGCTGCAACTCCCCGACCTGCCGCTGCAGCGTTTGTACGTGCCGCTCCAGGGTGCGCACGTCCTGCTCGAGCTGCATGACGCGATAATCGTCCGCCGCCGCCACCGAGCTCGCGAGCAACAGGGCACCTACGAAGGTGGCGCATTTCATTGGCGATTCCTCGAAGCCGGTGCGCCGATGAGTTACGCACGTTACCGCAACGTCACGTCGGCTCATCGCGTCATCCTTGAGTTAGCGCGCGGGCCGGCAGTATCGTTCCCCCTTCGCGTGCCTGGGAGATGCTCGATGCACAAGCAAGTGAGTGCCGTTTTGTTGGCTGCGGCTGTCGCGGTGAGTCTCGGTTGTTCGCGCTCGGAGGAGGCCCCGCTCATCTCCGCCCCCGCAGCGCCGCAGGCGACGATCGGCGCCTGGGGTTTCGATGTCGCCGGCATGGATACGAGCGTGCAGCCGGGCGACAACTTCAACCAGTACGCCAACGGCCAATGGCTTGCCACGAACAAGATTCCGTCCGACCTGACGAGCTGGAGCAGCTTCGCGAAGCTCGATGTCGAAACCGAGGTTCAGGTTCGCGCCATTCTCGAAGAGCTGAAGGAAGGCGCGCCCGCGGGCAGCGCCGAGCAGAAGGTTCACGACTTCTATCGCTCGTATCTCGATGTCGATGCGATCGAAAAGACCGGCCTCGCGCCCGCCGAGCCGGCCCTGCAGGAGATCGCCGCGGCGAAGACGCATGCAGACATCGCGCGGCTGATGGGACGGCCGGACCTGGGGCTCGATACGCCGATCACCATCGGCGTGACGATCGACGACAAGAATCCTGACCGCTACATCCCCTACGTGTCGCAGAGCGGCTTGAGCCTGCCGGACCGCGACTACTACCTGAAGAAGGACGCGCAGTTCGTGGAGCTGCGCAAGAACTTCGTCACGCACATCGAAAAGCTGCTCACGCTCGCCGGGGAGCCCGATGCCGCGCGGAAGGCGCAAACGGTGCTCGAGGTCGAGACACAGATCGCACAGCGCCATTGGCCGGTGGAAAAGCGCCGCGAGCGCGAACTGACGTACAACCTGCGCACGCGCGAGCAGCTGCGCGCGCTCGCGAGCAACTATCCGTGGCAGGAGCTGCTCACGGCGGGCGGATTGCAGGAGCAACCGGAATTCGTCGTCGCCGAGCTCGATGCCGTGCAGTCGCTCGCCGCGTCGTTCACGTCCGTGCCGGTCGAGCGTTGGCGCACGTACATGCGTTACCACTATCTCGTCGCCCATGCGAGCGTGCTGCCGAAAGCACTGGACGACGAGCGCTTCGATTTCTACGGCCGCGTGCTGAACGGCCAGCCCGAGCAGCGCGAGCGCTGGAAGCGAGCAGTCGCGGCGGTCGACGGCTCGATCGGCGAGGTCGTCGGCCAGTTGTACGTGAAGCGGCATTTCCCGCCGGATGCAAAAGAGAAGATGGTCGATCTCGTCGAGAACCTGCGCAAAGCGTATGCCCAGCGCATTCGCGGCTTGCCGTGGATGTCGGAGGAGACGAAGAAGGTCGCGCTGGAAAAGCTTGGTACGTTCAATCCGAAGATCGGTTATCCGAACAAGTGGAAGGACTACTCGGATCTCGAGGTGAAGGCGGGCGACGCGTTCGGCAACGCCGTGCGCTCACGTGTGTTCTCCTGGAACTACGATCTGAACCGGCTCGGCAGGCCGACGGATCGCGATGAATGGTTCATGACGCCGCAAACGGTGAACGCGTACTACAACCCGACGTTCAACGAGATCGTGTTTCCGGCGGCGATCCTGCAGGCGCCGTATTTCGATCCGAATGCCGACATGGCGATCAACTACGGCGGCATCGGCGGCGTGATCGGGCACGAGATGGGTCATGGCTTCGATGACCAGGGCTCGAAGTCGGATGCGCACGGCGTGTTGCGCACGTGGTGGAAGCCGGAAGACGAGAAGGCGTTCAAGTCGCTCGTCGATCGGCTCGTCGAGCAGTACGCGCAATACGAGCCGCTGCCCGGCTTGAAGCTGAATGGCCGGCTGACGCTCGGCGAGAACATCGGCGATCTCGGTGGGCTCACGGTCGCTCACAATGCTTACAAGCTCGCGTTGAACGGCGAGACGCCGCCGGTGCTCGATGGCTTCACGGGCGAGCAGCGCTTTTTCCTCGGCTGGGCGCAAGTGTGGCGTGAGCTGCGCCGCGACGAGTCGATGCGCAATCTCGTCATGAGCGATCCGCACAGCCCTGGCATGTTTCGCGTGCAGGGTGTCGTGCGCAACATGGACGAGTGGTACTCCGCGTTCGACGTGAAGCCGGAGGACAAGCTGTACCTGGCGCCGGAACAGCGCGTGAAGATCTGGTAGGCGTCGTTTGGGGGAAAGTCTTCCCCCGCAGCGTCCCTTCCCCCGCGCAGCGGCACGTCCCTTCCCCCGCGCAGCGGGGGAAGGGACAGGAAGGGGGCTCCGAAAGAAACCCGGACGCGCGCTCCTTTCCCCAGCGCTGCCCGCGACGCGGCGTGGCGGTGGAAGCCTCAGCCGAACACCGCGACCAGCTGCCGCGTCAACGCCACCGGCGTGCCCTCCGGATCCAGCAGCATCCCGGTCTGGTTCACATACCCGCTCGTCGCCGCATCGATGTCCGTGTCGATGCGCCACCAGCGCTCCGGCGAAAAATCGAAGCGGTGCTCGAAGAATTCCGCCGTCCAGACGAGCGAGCTCGCGGGCGCGCGCTCCTTGAACATCGACAGCGCGGGCGAAGGAATGCAGTCGATCAGTCCGATGA
>JAEYXD010000021.1 GCA_023428645.1 Pseudomonadota bacterium | reverse complement strand
CCGCGGCATAAGCGTCGGGCTCGTCGTGGGCGTAGCGGTAGTCCTTGCCGTAGCCGAGCCCCTTCATCAGCCGTGTCGGGGCATTGCGCAAATGCAGCGGCACCTCCAGCGAGCCGAGCGCTTTGGCATCCTCCATCGCCGCGCCGTACGCCCGGTACACCGCATTGCTCTTCGCGGCGCATGCGAGAAAGACGACCGCTTGCGCGATCGCGAGCTCACCTTCGGGCGAGCCGAGCCGTTCGAACACTTCGCTCGCCTCGAGGGTCATCGTCAGCGCGCGCGGGTCCGCGAGACCGATGTCCTCGACGGCCATGCGGATCACGCGGCGCGCGAGGTAGCGCGGATCGCAGCCGCCATCGAGCATGCGACAGAACCAATACAGCGCAGCATCAGGATCACTGCCGCGCACGGATTTATGCAGCGCGGAAATCTGATCGTAGAACGCTTCACCCTGCTTATCGAAGCGGCGCAGACCGCCGGTCGCGACCTCGGCCGCCAACGCGGGCGTGATCGCCGCCGGTTCGGCATCCGTCGCGAGATCGATCGCCAGCTCGAGCATGTTCAGCGAGCGCCGCGCATCGCCGTCCGCCGCACGCGCGATGAGATCGAGCGCTTCGCCGTCGACCGAGATGCGAACGCCTTCCGCGGCCCGCTTGTCCAGCGCGCGCGCGAGGACGCGCTTCAGATCCGCTTCGGTCAGCGACTTCAATACGTAGACGCGGGCACGAGACAGCAATGCGTTGTTGAGCTCGAACGACGGGTTTTCGGTCGTCGCACCGATGAAGACGAGCGTGCCGTCCTCGACCCACGGCAGGAACGCATCCTGCTGCGCCTTGTTGAATCGATGAACCTCGTCCAGAAACAGCACGGTACGCCGATTGCTTTGCACGCGCTGATTCTGTGCCCGCTCCGCCGCGGCCCGGATGTCCTTCACGCCCGCCATGACCGCCGACAGCGCGATGAAATCGGCATCGCATGTGTGCGCGATGAGACGCGCGAGCGTCGTCTTGCCGGTTCCCGGCGGTCCCCACAGGATCATCGAATGCAGATGCTTGCCTTCGAGCATGCGCCGCAGCGGCTTGCCAGGGCCGAACAAATGGCTCTGGCCGACGTAGTCGGCCAGCGACTGGGGACGCATGCGATCCGCGAGCGGACGCGCGTCATCCGGCACTGGCGTGGGTTCAGTCATTTGCGACGTGCCCAATCTTCGAGCCGCTGGGCCCAGCCGCCGAGGCCGAGCGCCGCGATGACGAGCCCGATCACGATGCCCGTCGTATTCGCGATCATGTCGCGGACATCCATCTGCCGGCCGAACGGCATCGCGCCCTGCGCGATCTCGATCGCGACACCGAGCACGAACATGCCAAGGCCGATACGCACATAGGAGGAACGGGAATACATGCCCGTGAACCAGAGCGTAAGCAGCGCATAGGCGATCGCATGCTCGAACTTATCGCTCATATGGGTCGGGGGTAGCTTCTTCACCGGCAGGAGGCTCGCGATGACGGCGCAAATGATGAACACCCAGCCGAGACCCACCCACACCCAGGGATGACGCAACAACAAACGCATGAGGGCTACCGCTCGCCAGGCTATCGATTGGAGGACGCGCCGCCGGTGTCGCCGATCACGTCGGCACCGTCGGGGACCTTGAACACGAACAGCGAGTCGTCGAGCTTCGGGTTGCGTCGGACGTTCGAGAATTCGAGCAGGGTCGTCTGACCGAGCTTGTCGGCCAATTCCATGAAGCGCAGCTCCTGCGACTTGGCGCCGGCGAAGCCGAGGCTCACGGACTTGAAGTCAGTGTCGTTGCGCATGGGCTGCATGCGCACCCACAGCACTCCGCCGCGCTCGACGGCTTCCGTCACCTCGAAATTGTCAGTGAGCGTGCCCTGCCCGCTCAGCAGCATGGCAGGCGTCGATGACAGCGCGATGTCGAGCTTGCGGACCGTCACCTGCTCAAGGTCGCTGTCGTACAACCAGATGCGCGTGCCGTCGGAAACGATCACCTGCTCGTGCGGCTCGCGATAGTCCCAACGAAAGCGATTCGGGCGCTTGATGGCAAGCGTGCCCCGCGATTCGTCCGTGACCTGGCCACTGCGGTCCGCGAGCGTCTGCTTGAAGTCCGCCTGCAGCCCCTCGAGCCCTTGCAGGTACTGTTCGGCGCGTTGCTGGCCTTCGGCGGGCGTCGCCGCCGGCGCCGTGCCCGAAAGCCAAAGCCCGACACTGCCGACGACGGCAATCAGGGCGCGACAGCGAATGATCATGCGAGCGTTCATTCCTCCGGCGGCGGAGGTGCAAGCACCTCACGCGAGCCGTTCGATTGCAGCGGACCGACGAGGCCGGCCGATTCCATCGTTTCGATCATGCGGGCCGCGCGGTTGTAGCCGATCTTGAGCCGGCGCTGGACACCGGAAATCGAGGCCTTGCGACTTTCGACGACGATGCGCACCGCTTGGTCGTACAGCGGGTCCTGCTCGCCGTCGCTTCCCTCGCCGCCCTCACCGTCGCCCGCCTCACCGGGCAACCCCGGGATGGGCATGCTCGGTCCTTCCAGAATCTCCGACACGTACGACGGCGGGCCCGAGCCTTTCAGCGCGCCGACCACGCGATGCACCTCGGAATCCGACACGAAGGCGCCGTGCACGCGCACCGGAATCGACGTGCCTGGCTGCAAGAACAGCATATCGCCGTGGCCCAGCAATTGTTCCGCGCCCATCTGATCCAGAATCGTGCGTGAGTCGACCTTCGCGGACACCTGGAACGCGATACGCGTCGGGATGTTTGCCTTGATCAAGCCGGTGATGACGTCGACCGATGGACGTTGCGTTGCAAGGATCAGGTGAATGCCGGAGGCGCGCGCCTTTTGCGCGAGACGCGCGATCAGCTCTTCGACCTTCTTGCCCACGATCATCATCATGTCGGCGAGCTCGTCGACGATGACGACGATGAACGGCAACGGGTCCAGGAACGGCACTTCCTCCGCGTTGCCTTCCGGCCCGAGCATCTTCATGAGCAACGGATCGCGAATCGGCTGGCCGGCCTCTTGGGCTTCCTTGATCTTCCGATTGAAGCCCGCGAGATTGCGCACGCCGAGCGCGGCCATGAGCTGATAGCGGCGTTCCATCTCGGCGACACACCAGCGCAGCGCGTTCGCGGCCTCCTTCATGTCGGTCACGACGGGCGCGAGCAGATGCGGAATGCCTTCGTAAACCGACAGCTCGAGCATCTTCGGGTCGATCATGATGAGCCGCACGTGCTCGGCCGTCGCCTTGTACAGGAGCGACAGCACCATCGCGTTCACCGCGGTGGACTTACCGGAACCCGTCGTGCCGCCGACCAGCAAGTGCGGCATGCGCCCGAGATCCGCCACTACCGGGCTGCCGCCGATGTCCTTGCCGAGGACGAGCGCGAGCGGCGAAGCCATTTCGTCGTACGTCCGCGACTTGATGATTTCGCCGAGCGTGACGATCTCGCGCTTTTCGTTCGGGATCTCCAGGCCCATCGTCGATTTGCCCGGAATGATCTCGACGACGCGCACGCTGATCGCGGAGAGCGCGCGAGCGAGGTCCTTCGCGAGGTTCGTAATCTGGCTGACCTTGACGCCGGGCGCGGGCCGCAGCTCGAAGCGCGTGATCACGGGTCCTGGATGCACTTCGACGACTTCGGCTTCGACGCCGAAATCGCGCAGCTTCAATTCGACGAGACGCGACATCGCCTCGAGCGCCTCTGCCGAGTATCCGCCGACCGCCGGTGGCGGATCATCGAGCAGCGACAACGGCGGCAGTTCCTTCGACGTGGGCTTTTCGAACAGCGCGACCTGACGCTCCTTTTCGACGCGCTCGCTCTTCTCGACCTTCGGCGCGGCTTGCTCGATCTTCGGCGGCGGTCGGCTTGCGACGCGCTTCTGCTCTTCGCGAACGACTTCCTTGCGCGCCTGCTTCACCTCCCTGCCCGCCTTGATCTCGCGCGCATCGGTGATCTTGGCGGAGAGCCATTCGCAAGCCGCAAGCGTCGCACGGCCAGTGCGATCCATGACTTCGATCCAAGACATGCCGAGAAACAGCGACACGCCCGCAAGCCATAGCGCGAGCAGCAATAGCGTAGCGCCGAGAAAGCTCAGCCCCCCTGCCGCGAGGTCGCCGACGAACGCGCCGAGCACGCCGCCCGCCGAGTTCGGGTAGGACGGCGCATTGAAGTGCAGGCTCGCAAGGCCGCAGCTCGTCACGAGCGTTAGAAAGAACCCGAACGCCCTGAACGCGAGCGTGACGCGCGACTGCCCGGGCGCCTTGCCACGCTCCTGATACAAGAGCCAACCCGCGAAGCCGATCATGAACGGGAACAGAAAGGCCGGGGCGCCGAACAGCAGCACGAGCAATCCGGAAAGATGCGCGCCGAACGGGCCAACGATGTTCGAGAGGGGACCGGGCTCGCCAGTCGTCGCGAACGACGGATCATTGCGATCGTAGGTGACGAGCGCCAACAGCACGATGAGCGCAATCGCGGCGAATACCCACAATGCGCCCTCGCGGAGCGAGCGAATCACGGTGGGACCCAACCGCGCTCCGTTTCGTGCCTCTGCTGTGCTTCCCAACGTAAATGCCTGCTTCTGTGATGGTTAGTCGTACTTGCCGGCAGCTCGGCCGACGGACGCAAGCGCTTGAAAACGCTCGCGGGAGCGAATGTTAAACAGAACGCTCGAGAACTATAAACGGTCGCGATCCCAGTCCCTTGCACGTGCACCCGCGCCGATGGGTGTCATCGAATCGCTCTTTTGCTGGCGTGCGCTGCATTCCTTACCATTCGTGACTGCCTGTGCAGACGCTGTGTCGCGCACTTCATCGCCATCCTCGCCATGACGGAGGTAGGCTTGATGAACGCCATTCAGGCACAACCCTTTGAACTCACGAGGTCAATGATACATGAGCACTCCCCGCCACTCGCGCGTCCTGATTCTGGGCTCGGGCCCTGCCGGCTACTCGGCAGCGGTATATGCCGCGCGCGCGAACCGTAACCCAGTCCTCTTGACGGGGCTCGAAGAAGGCGGGCAGCTGATGACGACCGTCGAAGTGGACAATTGGCCCGGCGATCCGCACGGCCTGACAGGCCCGCTCTTGATGGAGCGCATGCGCAAGCACGCTGAACGCTTCAATACCGAGGTCGTCAACGACCACATCAATAGCGTGGATCTGTCGAAGCGTCCGTTCGTGCTCGAAGGCGACCGCGGCGTCTACACCACCGACGCGTTGATCATCGCGACCGGCGCGACCGCGAAATATCTGGGCCTGCCCTCGGAGCAGAGCTTCCGCGGCCGAGGCGTATCAGCGTGCGCCACATGCGATGGGTTCTTTTTCAAGAATCAGCGAGTCGCCGTCGTCGGCGGCGGCAACACGGCGGTCGAAGAAGCGCTCTATCTCTCGAACATCGCCGCGCACGTCACGCTCATTCATCGCCGCGATACGCTTCGAGCCGAAAAGATCCTGCAATCGCACCTGTTCGAGAAGGAGCGCGAAGGCAAGGTTCGCATCCTGTGGAATCATGCCGTCGATGAAGTGCTCGGCGACGACAGCGGCGTGACCGGCGTGCGTGTCGCCAGCGTGCAGGACGGCACGAAGACCGACATCGAAGTGACGGGCTTTTTCGTCGCGGTCGGCCACGCGCCAAACACACAGCTGTTCGAAGGTCAGCTCGAAATGAAGAACGGGTACTTGATCGTCAAGTCGGGCTTGAATGGCTTCGCGACGCAGACGAGCATCCCGGGTGTCTTCGCGGCCGGCGACGTTGCCGACCACGTATACCGGCAGGCCATTACGTCGGCCGGCACCGGATGCATGGCAGCACTCGACGCCGACAAATATCTGGACCAACTCGACGCGAGCCAGAAGCGCTGAGTCGACATGCGCACGCAGACACTTGCCTCGATCACCGAAGTCTCTGCGGCGCAATGGAATCAGCTCGAGATCGGCGGGAATCCGTTCCTGCGGCATGAGTTTCTCGCCGCTCTCGAGCAGACCGGTTGCGTCGGTAGCGCGGCTGGATGGCTGCCGCAGCATCTCGCGATCGAGCAGGACGGCGGGCTCATTGGTGCGCTGCCGCTGTATAAAAAGAATCATTCCTGGGGCGAGTTCGTCTTCGATTGGAGCTGGGCTCGCGCCTATGATCAGGCGGGTCTGCAGTACTACCCGAAGCTCGTCAGCATGGTGCCCTTTTCGCCCATCCCAGGCTCGCGGCTCCTCGTGCGCACTGGCACCGACGCCGACAGCGTGCGAGGCCAACTCATCGAGGCGCTGCTCGAGCGCGCCAAGACGGAGTCATGCTCGTCGATCCACGTGCTGTTCACCAATGAGCACGAGCTCGGGATGTTCGAGCGTGCCGGCTTTCTGCCGCGGCACGATTGCCAGTTTCATTGGCACAACCGCGGCTACGGCACCTTCGATGATTTCATGGCGACTTTCCGCGCCGAGAAGCGCAAAAAGGCGCTACGCGAGCGGCGCCGCATCCAGGAAGCCGGCGTTTCCTTTCGCACGCTGCACGGCGGGGACATGGACGACGCGCTCTGGGAAACCGTGTTCGCCTTTTCCGAGAATACGTTCCAGGCGCGCGGCAACGAGCACTATCTGAGTACGGAGTTCTTCGTTCGAATTTCCGAGTTGCTGCCGCAATCCGTGATGGTGAAACTCGCGATGCACAGCGATCGTCCGATCGCGGCCGCGATCTTCTTGCGCAGCGACGAAGCTCTCTACGGCCGCTACTGGGGCGCGGCTGCGGACTTCCACAGCCTGCATTTCGAGACGTGCTACTACCAAGGCATCGAGTACTGCATCGAAAATGGGCTGCAACGGTTCGAGCCCGGCACTCAAGGCGAGCATAAGGTGCCGCGGGGGTTCGAGCCCGCCCAAACCTGCTCGGCTCATTGGATCGCGGACCGGCGCTTCAAGCGCGCGATCGACGCGTACTTGGCGCAGGAGCGCATTGCGATCGCTCAATATATGGAATCCGTCCGCGAACACGCGCCGTTCCGCCGGGATCTCC